>NZ_JBIVTF010000008.1:0-182397 GCF_044756605.1 Paenarthrobacter sp. NPDC091711 | reverse complement strand
CTGAACAACCTCAGCGACCAAACGATTCGTGAACTTCACCATGGCAATCGACACCCTTCAATATTCAGGTGTTGCGATCACCGCATGATTCAGCGGCCTCAAAACGGCCTGATCTGCTACTTACTTGGGTCCGGCTTTGGGCGCCACCCCGCTTGTGATTGAGTGGTCTCATGTCTTTTCGCTGGTCAGCCCAAGCAACCCGAACCACCTCAGCAGTAGCTTTAAGCGCACTGCTCCTGGCCAGCGCCGCGAAGCACTTCCGCACACCCAAGTTCTACTACCCGGTGGTGCCGGATTATCTTTGCCGCAAGGATGAGCAGGGGAGCCGTCCCAACGGTCCCTTGGCAGTTATGTCCCGCGAGGAATGGATCGCATCCTCAGGCCTGCTTGAGGTGACTGCCGCCGTCGGACTTTTGATCCCTGCCACGCGCCGGGTGGCCGCAGACGCCACTACTGCGATGTTCACCGCATTCCTTGCCGGGCATATAGATGCACTTCGGCGCGCCTATGGTCCGAAAGGAACGGCTGCCGAGCGGCGCATCCACACGGTTCGTTTGCCTCTGCAGATTCCGCTCATCCTGTGGTCGTGGAGCCTGCGAAAATGAGCAGCGGTCCGGCTCCCATGAAACTGCGGGAGTCTCCGGCGTTCAAGGTGGCACTGTCCCTCAGCATCGCAACCGGTCTATACGGCGTGTCATTTGGAGCCTTGGCCGTGGCGTCGGGGTTCGACTTCTGGCAGACGATGGTGCTGAGCCTCCTGCTGTTCAGTGGAGGTTCGCAGTTCGCGTTCATCGGCGTGGTTGCCGGCGGTGGATCCGGGGTGGCGGCCATGACAGCCAGTGCGTTGCTGGGGCTTCGCAACGGCATTTACGGAATGCAGATCAACGCCATGCTCCGCCCTGGCGGGTGGAAGCGTTACGTTTCCGCGCACGTGACCATTGATGAATCGACGGCGACGGCGTCAGGCCAGTCGGATCCCGACGAGCAACGACGCGGGTTCTGGACAGCCGGCATTGGCATATTCATCCTGTGGAATATCTTTACGGCAATTGGTGCGCTGGCCGGTGACGCCATGGGCGATCCCAAACAATGGGGCTTGGATGGTGCTGCGGTTGCGGCGTTCCTGGCTCTGCTGTGGCCACGGTTGAAGGGGCGCGAACCTTGGGCGATTGCCGCTGCCTGTGCACTTGCCACCATCCTGGCCGTGCCGTTCGTTCCGTCGGGTGTTCCCATTCTTGTGGCGGCAGTAGTGGCCGGCGTGATCGGCTGGTTCAGCCACGCACGCATGGATGAAGGACTGGAACCGGACGTGGATCCCTACGCGGAGAAGCACCAGCGCGAACACGGGGGCAAGAAATGAACCTCTGGCTGTGGATCCTTATTGCCTGTGCTCTGGCGTACCTGACCAAGCTGGTGGGCTACTTCGTCCCGGCCAAGCTGCTGGAGAGCCCGCGGATCATGCACGTTGCCGGCACCATGACCATTGGCCTGCTGGCATCCCTCACCGTGGTGAACGCCGTGGCGTCAGGACAAGGCCTGGTCCTTGATGCCCGCATAGGTGCCTTGGTGGCCGCCGGCGTCGCCCTTTGGCTCCGTGCGCCGTTCCTCGTCGTCGTGATTTCAGGCGCAGCAGCCGCAGCATTGCTGCGGCTGCTGGGTTGGAGCTAATTACTGGGTTGGGGCTAGCGGTACTGCTGACCACTGGGCTGTTGGGCCGGTGGCTGTTGGACCGGCGGCTGCTGCATCGGCGCCTGGGCGTAGCCTTGCGGGTACGGCTGCGCATAACCCTGCGGGTAAGCCACGAACTGCTGTCCGGCAGCAGGCCCGAGGTAGCGCGCGGAGCCGTACGAAAGCATGGGCACGAAAACCACCGGCAACAGGACCAGGCCAACTGTGTATCCGGCGTCTTTTCCAAATGATTTGGCGAGGTCGTTCATGGACACGATGCTGAAGTAGATGCCTGCGAACGGGATGAAGAAGAGCAGGTACCAGTACCAGGGGCGGCCTGCGATTTCCAAGAGCTTTATTCCGTTGTAGACCGGCACGAAGGCGCCCCACGCAGGCCTGCCGGACTTGGTGAAGATTCCCATGTAGAGCACGCCGACGATTGCGAAAATCACCGCAAAGTAGATCACCATGAACAGCAGGCCAAGGCCGACCGCGAGAGCGGAATCGGCTCCGCTGGAAGAGTATGAGCTCAGGGGAATATTCATGCAACCGACCCTACGGTCCCCGTGGCGGGCCCGCCATGGGGAGCACTCACCATGGGCAGTTATCGGGCAGGGCGTTGGTGCTTAGACTGCCTCAGAAAAGGTCATCCCCGGGATGCCCGACTGTTCCGGAAGCGGCCGTGACGGGCGCTCCGTGCGGATGGCATCCTCGATCAGCGCCACTGGACGTTTCCAAGCTTCAGAGCCCGGTTCCATGGTGTCCACCGCACCGATCAGCATGGCCACCAAGCGGACCATATCCTCGATGGTGATATCGCGTCGCAGGGAACCCTGCCCCTGGCCACGCTCAAGAAGGATGGCCATGGAGCCGATCAGGCCGCCGGTGATGCCTACGAGGAGTCCGCGTCGGCCGGCGACGGCGTCCAGAAGGTTGGCGTCATCGCTGGCAACCTTCATAACGGCGTCGATGACGTTAATCAGGCCTTCCGAAGCGTCCATGCCCTCGAGGGCAGCCTGGGCTACCGGGTCCACGTGCAAACGGAGTTGACGTGAGAGTGCTGCGAGGACCAATTGCTCTTTGTCCGAGAAGTTGCGGAACAGTGTTGCGGGGCCAACTCCAGCGGTGGCGGCGATGGTCTGAAGGGGTACTTCGGGGCCGTGCTCGCGGAAGCACTGCCGGGCGGCGGTGATGATTTTGTCCACATTGCGTGCGGCGTCGGCCCTGAGGGGCTTGCGTTCAGAGGGCTGTTCCATGCTTGTCAGGGTAGCAACGGAGCGCCGCCCGTCCGTTGTTACGCGGGAGTACGTTGTTATATGACAAACCGGCACGTGAAACACTGGATTTCATGTTGCTTGCATTCTCAGTCGCGCCTTCGGGCCAGCCCGCTTCCGCTGCCAACGGCGGACCCACCCCTGACGCCTCCGTGCACGACGCCGTGGCTGCCGCGGTCAAGATCGTCCGCGAGTCCGGACTGCCCAACCAAACGGACTCCATGTTCACCACCATCGAGGGCGAATGGGACGAGGTGTTCGACGTCGTCAAGCGCGCCACCGAGGCAGTCGGCCGCTATGGAAGCCGCGTCTCCCTGGTGATCAAGGCGGACATCCGCCCCGGGTACAGCGGCGAGTTGACCGGCAAGGTCAAACGGCTCGAAGACGCCATTTCCGCAACGGACTAGATCCTTCCCCCAAGGTGCGGTGAGTGCCAGACTGGGGGCCATGATTGAACACGTTACCGAGCCTGGTTGGGTGGACGTAGAGCGTTACCTCACTGACGTCGTCGTCCTTCCCGACCCCGCCCATAAGCGCGCCCTGACGTCCGCCGTCGAGGCCGGCATGCCGGCGATCGAAGTGGCGCCCAACGCGGGCAAGCTGCTGCGGATGCTGGTGCAAATGTCCGGGGCCAGGCGGGTCCTTGAGATAGGAACCCTGGCCGGGTTCAGCAGCATCTGGATGGCGCAGGGACTGCCCGACGACGGCAAGATAGTTACGTGCGAATTCCTCCAGAAGCACGCGGACGTTGCGCGGTCCAACGTGGATGCCGCCGGCGTCGGCCACAAAGTGGATATCAGGGTAGGTGCTGCGCTGGACACCCTCCCCACACTGGCGGGGCAGGAATCGTTCGACTTCGTGTTCATCGACGCCGATAAGGAAAATGACTCCAACTACCTCGACTGGGCCATCAAGCTGGGGCATCCGGGAACCGTGATCGTGGTGGACAACGTCATTTGGGACGGTGCCATCCTGGAACCTGGACGGGACCAAGTGAACGCGCCCGGTATTGTGGCCGCTCTGGAAAAGATGGGCCAGGATCCGCGCCTCGATGCCACCGCCATCCAGACCGTAGGAAGCAAGGGCTGGGACGGCTTCGCGATAGCACTGGTGCGCTAAGTGGATTTCACGATTCGCCCGGCGACGGTTGACGACGCCGAGGCCATGGCACTCATGCACGTCCAGTCCTGGAAAGAGAGCTACGGACGCCTGCTGCCCCCTGAGTTCTTCGAGAAACAGGAAGCGGCGCTAGCCAACCGCATCGAACGGTACCGCGCGTTCATCGCTGCGGGCCACACCCGGATGCTGGCCCATGACCCCGACGGGCACTTGGTGGGCCTTGGCGCGGCAGGTCCCGGACAAGATGAAGACGGCCCCTGCGAACGGGAACTTTTCATGCTTTACACCTTGGAACGCGTTCATGGCCGGGGTGTGGGGCAGAAGTTGGTGGACACGCTGATCGGCGACGGTCCGGCGTACTTATGGGTGCTGGATGACAACCCGCGCGCCCAGGCTTTTTACCGGCGCAACGGTTTTGTGCCGGACGGGAAACGCCAGCTCTGCGACCCATCCTGGTACTCGCTGCCGGAACATCGCATGGTGCGTCCCGGCGTCGGGCCTTAGCAGGCTCAAAATGCGCGGAAGCTGTTCCCACCGCTGACCCATATGGATATGGTGATCACGGGCGGTGCGGCTGAAGATCGCCCGGGTTGAAATCGGGCGCCGAAATCGGAGCCCGAGTACGCCATTCGATTCTCGGGAGGAAGCATGTCTGATCCAGAGCAGGATCCAAACCAGCAGGAGGGCCCCGCGGACGGCGGTGCGTCCGGTGTTCCCGGCACTCACGACGGCGGTGCTGACGGTGGTGCCGATGGTGGCGCTGATGGTGGGGCCGAGGGCCCCGCGGACGGCGGTGCGTCCGGTGTTCCCGGCACTCACGACGGCGGCGCTGACGGCGGTGCCGATGGTGGCGCTGATGGCGGCGCCGGACAACAGGGCGGCTAGGTTTGAGCTCTACCAGCACTGATTTCCAGGACCCGGGCGCTGTGAAGGGCGCCGGGGTCCTGGAAACGCGCCTGATTGACATGGGCCTTGAGAGGTTCGCCAGCGAGGTGTGGGGGCGCACCGCGCTGCTTAGCCGTGGCGTCAGCGACTTCTCCGATGTGTTTTCTGCCGATGCAGTGGACGAACTGATATCGCGCCGCGGACTGAGGACACCGTTCCTTCGCGTCGCGAAGGGCGGTTCCACCCTTCCGGAATCTTCGTTCACTTCCCCGGCAGGCGTAGGCGCCACCATCTCGGATCAGCTCGACGACACCGCGCTGTGGCGCAAATTCGCTGACGGAGCCACCCTCGTCCTGCAGGCGCTGCATCGCACCTGGGACCCCGTGTTGAGCTTCAGCAGTCAGTTGAGCACCGAGCTTGGGCATCCCGTGCAGGCCAATGCGTACATCACCCCTCCTCAGAACCGTGGTTTTGACGATCACTACGATGTCCACGACGTCTTCGTTCTGCAGATCGAAGGAACCAAGCGCTGGATCATCCACGAGCCAGTCCACGTGGACCCGTTGCGCAGCCAGCCGTGGACCGATCACCGCTCGGCCGTGGCCGAGGCTGCTCAAAGCCCCGCCTACATCGACACCGTCCTCGAACCCGGCGATGTCCTCTACCTTCCCCGTGGTTGGCTGCATGCTGCCCAGGCGCAAGGCGAAGTTTCGATCCATCTCACCCTGGGAGTCCACAGCTGGACTCGGCACACGTTGGCTGAGCACCTCACACAGGCGGCACTTGCAGCGCTGTGCGACGATCCGGCGATGCGGGGGTCCCTGCCGCTGGGCGTGGATGGACCCGAGGGCGACATCGCCGCAGTCCGTGAACGCCTTGCGTCCGCCGTCCTTGAGGCTGATATCTCTTCCCTCTTCCAACGCGCACGGAGAGGACAAGGACGCCCGGCTCCGCTTGGTCCGGTGGCCCAGCTCGCGGCCGTTCAGAGCCTCGGCCCTGAGACACTGGTGCGGCTCCGGGACGCATTGGAAACGCGGCTCGAGGGATCACGCTTGACTACCCGCGTGGGTTGGCTCGACTTCTCTGAGGCAGATTTGCCGGCCGTGGAACGCCTGTTGGGTGGAGGGGATCACCTCGCAATCGATCTGGGCGTTGAACTGGTGGAAAGGCTGTTGCGCGCAGGAGTTCTCGTCCCCGCCAGCAGTGATTGACAGAGCGAGCAGTGATTGGCAGACCCAGCAGTGATTGACGGAGCCGAGGAGTGATTGACAAAACAGTGACCTCCCCGGTGGCCGCAACACAAGGCTTCTTCTGTGCCAACAGCGCGCGCGTGCGCGGCGACTCGATGGCAGGCACGGCATCGCCCGGCCTCGTTTGGGTACTCATAGAGCACCGGGGCGGGTGGCCTCCCAACGGTTTTGAGGGCCTTGATCTTGAAGCCGGTACCAAAGCCCTCGTATCTTCTGCAGCGCGGATGGCGGGTGCACGGGTTCTCTTGGTGCGGAAACCGGGTCCACGCCCACGGCATGGCCCTAAGCGATGGGCCGTACTGCGATATCACAGCTCCGGGGACTATCAGCAGCTGTGGGGATCGTGGGAGCAGGACGCGGACCTTGCGGGGATTGTTCCAGCACTGGCGTCCCCTGGAAACCCTGGTCTTCCGCCGGTCATCCTGATCTGCGCGCATGGCCGGCACGACCCCTGTTGCGCAGTGCGTGGCCGGCCCGTGGGCCGTGCGCTCAGTGAGCTTTGGCCGGAGCTGGTGTGGGAGTGTTCCCATGTTGGCGGGGACAGGTTCGCAGCCAACGCAGTGGTGGCTCCGGACGGGGTGTATTACGGAGGTCTCGACGTCGAGTCATCCGTCGCCACGATTAAGAGCCATCTTGCCGGGCGCATTGACGCGGGGTATTTGCGGGGATACACGGATCTCTCCCCACCTCAACAAGCCGCCATCGCCGCTGTGCTCGGACGTTTTGGCCCTGCTGGCCGCCACGACTATCAGGTCACTGAAACCCAGCATCAGATCGGGGAAAACCTGGGCGAGGGCGAGCGGTGGCGCATCCACG
Organism: Paenarthrobacter sp. NPDC091711; assembly: GCF_044756605.1. Taxonomy (NCBI): domain Bacteria; kingdom Bacillati; phylum Actinomycetota; class Actinomycetes; order Micrococcales; family Micrococcaceae; genus Paenarthrobacter; species Paenarthrobacter sp. NPDC091711. Next base: position 175,385 of record NZ_JBIVTF010000008.1, on the reverse strand, counting down.
TCACCGGCAGGCCGCCCCATCCGGCGCATATCGAGGTGGAATTGCAGGCCCGCCGCTCACCTGCGTATCAGCTCACGTGCCTGGCGCCGTCCGCGGGCTCGGTGATGGTCTACCAACCGACGTCCATCCGAAGTGCCTGAAACCAACGGGCGGCGGACACGGGTTACAAAGCGTCAGCGCAATTCCGAGTCCTCGGGTCGATCCAGATCCAGGGGCGAACCGTCCAGCGACGAGTCCAGCAGGCTCGGCGGTTTGGGCACGCGTACCAGGAGAAGGCAGACCACCGTCAGCCAGGCGACTGCCACCGTCAACACCTCCATCCATACGGATGCTCCCAGTTCCATGTAAGAAATCATATGGCTCTTGACGACTAAACGGTAAGTAGCCTTATCTTTGCAGTGTGAGTCGAGGTCAGGCCGTGCTCCACTAGGGTTGAAGCATGACTCAGGCAGGGCGGAAGTAGTGGCGAAACCCCGTAAATCCAGCAAGGCAAGGTCCCAGAGATCGACGCCGGGAGTGGTCGAGGTGCCTGCCGGCACCCGCATTGACGGACCGGTGGCCGGCGTCTACTACATCGATACAGGCGACTGCGAGTTGCTCCAGGACCAGGACAACTCCAACGGCTGGCTGCTCAAGATCAACGGCGTCATGAGCTCACACATAGACCTCGCCGATCCGCTGTTCCTCGACTTTGAATACATGCGCTGGATCGCGGCACTGGTGGAATCCCGGTGGCCCCGGGAACAGAAGCCTAAACTGCGTGCCCTGCACCTGGGCGGGGGAGCCTGCTCCATGGCACGGTACTTCCACGCCGCTTACCCCGAGGCGCGTCAGGTGGTGGTGGAGCTTGATGGCAAGCTGGCCGACTACGTCCGTGGCTGGTTCGATCTCCCCAAAGCGCCCCTGTTACGGATCCGCGTGGGCGAAGCCCGGCAGGTGACGGAGTCCCTCACTCCGGACAGCCGGGACCTCATCATTCGGGATGTTTTCGCCGGAGCCTACACGCCCCGTGCTTTGACCACGCGCGAGTTCACGGCCCATGCGGACTCGGTCCTCGCCCCCGATGGGCTGTACGTGGTCAACTCCGGGGACGCGCCGGATCTCAAGAATGCTCGGGCCGACGCCGCCACCATCGCGGACACGTTCGAGCACACCATGATCATTGCCGATCCCGCGATGCTCAAGGGCCGGCGGTACGGCAACATGATCATGGCCGGCAGCCACGCACCGTTCGGTGACGACCCCACCCTCGCCCGCAGGCTCCTGGGCGGAGGCGTCCCTGCGCACATCTGGGATGACGCCAAAGTACGCGCCTTCGCCCAAGGAATCCCGGTGCGGCACGACCCTCCGACGGAGACGCTGGGGGAGGGCCCGTCAGCTTCGGCTGAGTGAGCTGTTCCAGGCTTCCCACAAGTGGGCGTAGCGGCCCTCTGCTGCCAGCAGTTCCTGATGCGAACCCGATTCCACAATCCGCCCCTGCTCCATGACCACCACCGTGTCCGCTGAAGCCGCCTGGGACAGCCGGTGCGCGATCACTACTGAGGTCCTTCCCGTCAACGCAGCTTCCGCCGCTTGATCCAGCATGGTGGCAGAACCGGTTCCCGCCTCTGCGGTGGCTTCGTCGAGGACTGCAATGGGCGGGTTCTTGAGCATGAGCCGTGCCAAGGCAAGTTGTTGGGCCTGCTCCGGTGTGAGTTGGTGGCCGCCGGCCCCTACGGAAGTCTCCAGTCCGTCGTCGAGCGCTACAACCCACGTAGCCCCAACCGCCTTCAGGACGCACGAAAGTTCCTCCGCGGAAGCACCGGGCTTGGCGAGCTGGAGGTCCTCGGCGAGCGTTCCGGAGAAGACATGTACCTCCTGGCTGACCATCGAAATCCGTTCATGCAGCTCAGCCGGGGCGGCAGCGGCAGAGTCCAGTCCACCCACCCAGGCCGTGCCGCTGTGGGGGTGTTCCAAGCCCATGATGACCTTGGCCAGGGTGGTCTTACCGGCGCCGGAGGTACCCACGATTGCTACGCGCTCACCCGGCTTGACGGTCAGGGAGACGGCGTTCAGTGCGGGGCGCTGGCCGGGGTAGGCGAAGGTGACATGCTCCAGGACGATTCCAGCGTCGATTCCAGCGTCGATTCCAGCGTCGGTTCCCCGAAAAATTCCGGCCCCGGTAGTGCCTGCCGGGGCGGACGCCGCGACAGTCTCCGGCTTCGCGGACATGGTCAGCCCGAACATGCGGCCCAATCCTGCTGCGGCCTTCTGCAGTTCATCGAACTGTCCCAAGACCAAGCCGATGGGATCGAACAGCCGGTAGAAGTACAACGCGGCAGCGGTAGCCGCGCCGATGGTCACGGTTCCCTCGGCGTGAAGCCAGAACCCCACCACCAGCACCGCGGACAGGCCGATGAGTTCGGCCAGGTTCAGGCGGTTGTAGAAGCGGGTCAGGTAATTGACACCCTTGAGCGCATGTCCGATGTTCTCCCGGGAGGCGGCCGCCACCAAGTCAGCGTGACGGGAGCCGAGGCCCAGGGCCAGCACGGAAGGTGAGCCGTGAACGGTCTCAATGATCTGTTCGGTCCGGTTGGCTTCGGTGATCCGTACCGTCCGGTAGATGGGTGCGGTTCGTTTGAGGAACCAGCGAAGGGTGAACACCTGCAAGGGTGCGGCGATCAGGACAGCCACGGCGAAGCGCCAGTCGATGACACCCAGGCCCAGCAACGTCACGGCAATGGTGAAGGCCGCGCTGGTGAACGCAGGCAGCACGCCGGAAATGGCCTCGCTGACCGCTTCCACATCACCGGACACGCGGGCCACCACATCGCCGATGCCCGCCTTTTCCAGTTGATTCAGCGGCTTCCGGACGGCCGCGGCGAAGACTTCCTCGCGCAGCCCGGCCAAGGCTTCCTCGCAGATCCTGGCCAGCAGGTTCTGTCCGAGGATGCCCAGCAGGGCACCGAGTCCACCGGCAACCAGCAAGGCGATGGCCAGCCACAGCAGGGACATGACGTCGCCGCCGCTGGCTGCGATGTTGACCATGATGCCCAGGATGGCCGGCGCGGCCAGCCCGCAGCAGGCCGCCGCCAGAAGGACGAACACCGTAAAGGCGAGCCTGCCAGGGCGCTGAGCCAGGAGGCGCCACATGGCCCTCCGGGTCTCGCGGGGCGTGGCAATAGGGAGGATTTCGGTGCTCAAGAGCCCACCACCTCGCGGTAGCCGGTAGATGTGGCCAGGAGTTCACGGTGGGTGCCGCTTTCAGATGCTGCGCCGCCCCCACCCATCACCACTCGATGGCAGACAGCCAGCAGTGTGGGACTGGTAGTCACCAGTACCAGGGCTTTGTCAGGGAAGTTCCGCAAGCCATCAGCGATCACGGCTTCGGTTGCGGTGTCGACGGCGGTAGTGGGGTCGTGCAGGACCAGTACCGGTTGTTTTTGGTGCAGTGAACGGCCCAGCACCAGCCGCTGCCGTTGGCCGCCTGACAGGCTTTGGCCGCCTCCAGTGAGTACAGTTTCGGTGCCTTCCGGCAGTTGCGAGACAAAGTCCCCGACGGCGGCCGCAGCCATGGCACGCTCGTCCAGCGGGGCATCGGCTACTGCCACGTTGTCGCGGACACTGCCGCGGAACAGCACGCCGTCGTGACTGTCGGCGAACACCCTCGAACGGACATGGACAGGATCCAGGTCTGCAGCATCCTGGCCGTCGATGGACACCAGACCGCGGGGTGCGGGTGTGCGGAAGCCGAGCGTGTCCACCAAGAGCCTCGCTTGTGTTCCGTCGGGAAGAACCACGCCCACGATTTCCCCGGCAGCGGCCGTGAAGGGCGGGAATGCAGCGTCGCCGGATCCCGGGCGGAGCTCGAGCAGTGGGGCTGGTTCACGCAGTGGGGCTGGCTCAGGCAGTGGGGCGGGTTCACGAGATGCGGCGACGCTGGAAGCCGAGCCGGCCGTCGTCGTCGTGCGTTCTTCCGGCTCCGGTGCCGGGACCGCGTCCGGTTCCGCAAGCAACACCGCTATGCGTACGGCCGAGGCGCGTTTGCGTGCGAGTTCCACGCTGAGGAAGCCAAGGGCGGCCATGGGCCCTTGGACGAATTGGGCCACGCCAACAACTGCCACCAGTTGCCCTACCGTAATGCTGCCTTGAACGGCGAACCAGGCTGCGAAGAAGGCAATACCTGCCAGGAACGCCGCGGAAAGGGCGGTGCTCGCGCCGTTGTAGGCGGATCTGGAGCGGACCGCCCGCAGGCCGGCCAGAAGGGACGTCCGGCTCGCGGCCGTATAGCGGGTCACGGCTGCCTCCTCGGCACCGAGGCCCTTGAGGGGACGTGATCCTGTGACGAAGTCCGTGGCCAGCGCGCCGGCGCGGGCCGCCGAGGACTGTTCAACATCGCTGCGGTCCTCCAACGGTTTGGTGAGGCGCTGCATCACCACCAGCATGACGGGCGTGGCCACCAGGACTGCAATGCCCAGAGGGACCGAAATCAACAGCAGAGTCACGGCTGAGGTGACGACGCCGGCTGCGGCTGCAAGGCCACCACCGATGAGCCAGGACAAGCCGGCCACCCTGTCAGCGTCGGAGGAGGCGATCGCAACGATTTCGCCGGGTGCACGCCGGGCCGCCATGCCATGCGGGTGAAGAGTGCGCTCCACTGCCAACTGCCGGAGATCGTGCGAACCGTACAGGAAGGAACGGTTGGTGGCGAGGGTGCCGATGCGCCAGGAAAGGGCGAGCACCACGAAGACCACAGCCAGGGCGCCAAGCCACCAGAGGAGGGCGCCGGCGTCGTGCGGTGAAATCGCTTTGTCAACGGCAGCGCCGATGGTGGCCGGGACCAGCGCCTCGCTGACCTGATGCAAAATGAAGCCCGCGCAGCCCACCAGTAACAACTTCCAGCGGCCGTTGGCCAAAAGGGTGAAGGTGAAGAGACGGGAAGCCGTCCAGGGAGTTGACGTGTTACGCCCCGGTGGGCAGGACGGAAGGGAAGAACTGGAGGGCATGCTTACCATAGTAAGGCTCACCTAACTTCGAGAAGGCCAGATGACCCGCCAAGCTGTATCGCAATCCGGACAGGCAGCCCTCCCTCCGGATGCCCTCCCCGAGGAGGAGACGTCGCCGCAGGTCTACGGCGTGTACACCGGATATTTCGAGTGCGCCACGCCAGCTGCCTGGACTGAACACGTCCACGAAACCCATGAGCTGCTGTGGGGTGCGCGGGGTGTGCTGACGGTGGAGGCCGATGGTGGTTTCTTTGCCGTCCCGGCAACGTTGGGGCTCTGGATTCCTGCGGGCGTGGTTCACGCCGTGAAGTCAACGCAGGGTACGGGGTTCTATTGCTCCCACATTGATGCGCAGGTGGCGCCGCAGTTGGCGAGCCGCACCGTGGCAGTTACTGTGCCCACTGCTGCGCAGGAACTGTTGCGCCATATGAGCACTTTCGACATGGATGATTCCCTGAGGAAGGGTTCTGAGCAGGTGGTGTTGGGGCTGCTCGATGTTGTGGATGCCCGGCCGATGCTGTTGCCAATGCCCACGGATCCGCGGCTGGAACTCATCGCCCGCGCCCTCCTGGACGATCCGGCCTTGGACCGTTCGTTGGAGGAATGGAGCGTTGAAGTGTCCATTAGTGTCCGCAACTTATCCCGCCTGTTCCACAAGGAAACGGGCATGACGTTTGCCCAGTGGCGCATCCATGCCAGGGTACGCGTTGCCTTGGGGTTGCTGGCCGCCGGATACCCGGTTTCCTCGGTCAGCAGGAGGGTGGGCTACAACAATCCCAGTGCCTTCGTCCAAGTGTTCCGAAAGGTCATGGGGCACACTCCGGGGTGGTACGTATCCTCGCTTAAGGCCGGAAACCATCACTCTTTGGCCGGTTCCGAATAGAATCCATCGGTTTTCAATCCCTCAGCGTTGTTAGGGTAGGTATACCTAACTTCGGTAGCCGCTGAATGAGCCCAACATCGGGCCGCGACTACCAACGGGAGCTCTCCGTCTCCCCTGAGAATCAAGAGGACCGCAGTGATTTCACGCACTAAAACCATGTCTGCCGCCGTTGCGGCCTTGGCATCCGCAGCTCTGCTTTTGAGCGGCTGCGCCACCACCGATGCCAGTGCAAGCGCCAAATCGGAGACCCGCACGGTAACCAGCGAGGTCAAAGAGGTGAACATCCCCGCGGAACCGAAGAAAGCCCTGGGCATGTACACCACGGACCTGGACATGCTGATCACGCTCGGCATTCCGCTCGCCAGCCAGCAGCCCATCCGTGACAGCGGCTACTCGGGCTTCCCGTACTTCTTCGACCAAGACGCCCTCAAGGGCATCACGCCGTTCACCAACTACCCGGAATTCAACTTCGAGGCCATCCTCAAAGCACAGCCGGACGTCATCCTGAACGGCCTGGGCTACGAGAAGGAGCTTGATGGCAAGCTCTCCGACATCGCCCCCACCTACACGTTCAACGGCTTCGACGGCAGCGATTGGCGTACCAAGTTCAAGACGGTAGCCGAGGCTTTTGGCAAGACCGAGCAGTACCAGGCCTGGATGGACAAGTACCAGGCCAAGGTTGATGACGTGAAGAAGCGTCTGGCCGAGGCAGGCAAGAGCAACCTGGTGATCGGCCCCGTGGACTACTACGAGGACCAAGTATCGGTTAGCTGCTACGGAACGCCGTGCCTGGTCATCAAGGACCTCGGCTTGAAGGTTTCCCCGCTGGCCGACGGTGAAGGCGTTAAACTCAGCGCCGAGCAGCTCGAACAGCTCAACGGCATCGACGCCATCATCACCACCGAGGTCCCCGAGAAGGACGGCGCCAACCCGGACGCCTTCGCTCCGCTGGCCAACAACAAGCTGTGGACCTCGCTGCCCTTCGTGGCCAACAAGCAGATCCACACCTATGACCTCGAAATGATCTACGGCTCGCCCAGCGGCCAGTACGCCCTCCTGGAGAAGTTCGAAAAGGCGCTCCTGTCATGATGAGCATCTACCGGGCCGAGGTCATTTCCACCCGCCTGCTCACCCCCGGAATGGTCCGGATTACCTTCGGCGGACCCGGCTTGACCGGCTTCGACACCACGGGTGTTGGCGACGAATACCTCCGCGTCTTCCTGCCCGATCCGGGCACGCATGAAGCACGCCTCCCCATCTCCACCGGCGACTCCTGGGACTGGTCCGAAGGCGTCGAGCCGTCCGCCATGCGGACGTACACGGTCCGCGGTGTGGACGCCGCGGCCGGGACCGTGGACATTGACTTCGTAGTTCACGACGGCGGACTGGCAGCTTCCTGGGCGCAGCGCGCCCAGGTGGGTGACGTCGTCGGGCTCAACTCGCCCACTGGACTGTATGAACCGCCGGCCGGGCTGCAGTGGCAGATCCTGCTGGCCGACGCCACCGGCCTCCCCGCAGTGGCGCGCCTCGTGGAGCAAACGCCACCCGGTGTTCGCACCCGTGTCCTGATCGAGGTTGAGGATCCATCGCACCAACAGGAACTGACCCTCGGCGCCGGAACCGAAGTCGCCTGGATTTACGGCGGGAACGGCCACAGCCAGTCCCGACTGGATGAGGTCCTGCGCTCCATGGAGTTCCCCGGCGGGGTGGGCTACATCTGGGTGGCCGGCGAAACCAAGGTGCTGCGCGGAATCCGCAAGTACCTCCGGCATGAGAAGAAGCTCACGCCCGAGTCCTACAAGCTGATCGGCTACTGGACGGACAAGAGCGAGGCTTGGGAAGAGCGCTGGGAAAATCTCGACGCCGAAACCCGCCGCTGGTTCGACGATCTCTGGTCCAACGAGAAGCGCGATCGCGAGGAAATCGTGGACCTGCAGGACGCCAAGTTCGAATTGCTGGGCCTCTAAATGGCATCGGGAACCATGGCGCCGCGTTCCATAGCCGAAGCCTCAGCGGCTGAAGCGCAGGACGCGGCGCCGGCTTCACCTGCTGGCGCGCGCCCTGCGGGCCTCGCCTCAGTGAACCGGTACCGCCTACTGGGATTGCTCGCAGCAATTGGCGCTTTGGCCATGGTTCTCTGGTTGAGCCTGGTAGTGGGCTCAAAGGACATTGACCTGGCTGCTCTCTGGCCCGCCATCACGGCGTACGATGCCTCGCCGGAACACGTGATCATCCACGATCTCCGCCTGCCCCGAACCGTCACCGGCGTGGTGGTAGGCGTTGCCCTGGGTCTGTCCGGGGCGCTGATCCAAGCGTTGACACGCAACCCGTTGGCGGACCCTGGCATCCTGGGCGTCAACGCAGGTGCCGGGTTCTTCGTGGTCCTCGGCGTTGCGATCTTCGGAGTCACCAGCATCCAGGAGTACATCTGGTTCTCCTTCGCCGGTGCCGTGGTGGCCACCGTCGCCGTGTACTTCATCGGGTCACGGGGGAGGGGCGGGGCCACCCCGCTCCGCCTCACCCTGGCAGGGGTTGCCCTCGGAGCAGTCCTCGGAGGTATTTCGTCCGGAATCACGCTCCTGCGCCCAGCTGTTTTCGACAGCATGCGCAGTTGGAGCGCCGGAACACTCAGCAACCGCACGTGGGAGATTTTCACCACCGTGGCACCGTTCATCCTTATTGGAACGGTCATCGCTTTGGCCATGGCTAGGCCCCTGAACGCCGTGGCCATGGGCGACGACACCGCCAAGTCCCTCGGCGCCAACATCGTTCGCACCCGCATCTGGACCATCGTGTCAGTGACCCTGCTCTGCGGTGCCGCGACCGCAGCCGCTGGGCCCATCGGATTCGTGGGCCTCATGGTCCCGCACGTAGCCCGATGGATTGTTGGCCCGGACCAGCGCTGGATTCTGGCCTACACCCTGGTGCTCTCGCCAGTACTGCTTCTGGTGTCCGACATCGTGGGGCGCATTGTTCTCCGCCCCGGCGAAATGCAGGTAGGAATCATCACCGCATTCGTTGGCGCGCCCGTCCTCATCTGGCTCATTCGACGCCGGAAAGTGAGCACCCTGTGATGCGCACCGATCCCGCGATATCCCAAAAACCCGCCCCGCCTATCAGGCAGGCCCCGCCCATCAACTATGCCCCGCCCATCGACTTCGGCCGGCGAACCCTCGCCGTCCGCCGCTTTGGCGGACGCGTCTCCCTTCGCCTCGACGTCCGCACCCTGGTTGTCACCGCCGTCCTCGTCACCGCCGCCCTGGCGCTCGCCGTCGTCGCCCTTGGCCTGGGCGAGTTCAGCGTTGCGGTACCGGACGTTGTGTCTGCGCTGCTGGGAAACTCCAGCGGCGCCGTGCACATGGTGGTGGTGGAGTGGAGATTGCCCCGCGTCCTCCTGGCCCTGTTATTGGGGGCGGCCATGGGGGTCAGCGGGGCAATCTTCCAATCGCTGACCCGCAACGCGCTGGGAAGCCCGGACGTGATCGGCTTCAACACTGGTGCTTACACGGGTGCGCTGGTGGTCATCCTGCTCATGGGTGGAGGCTACTTTGCTGTGTCTGCCGGTGCGCTGGTGGGTGGGCTGGTGACTGCCGCGCTGGTTTACCTGTTTGCCTACAAGAAGGGCATCCAGGGTTTCCGGCTCATCATCGCCGGCATCGCCGTGAGCGCCATGCTGGCGTCGGTGAACACCTTCATGATCCTTAAGGCGTCCTTGGAGCAGGCCATGTCTGCAGCCGTCTGGGGTGCTGGATCCTTGAACAAGATCGGCTGGGAGCAGGTGCTGCCGGTGGTGATCATCTTTGTGGTGCTGCTGGTGGTGCTGGCCTTTTACGGCCGACGGTTGGGCCTTTTGGAAATGGGCGACGACGCCGCCCGGGCCTTGGGCGTTCGGCTGGAAGGCTCGCGGCTGGTCCTCGCAGTGGTGGGCGTGGCTTTGACCGCGATGGTCACCGCCGCGGCGGGTCCCATTGCGTTCGTTTCCTTGGCCGCCCCTCAATTGGCGCGCCGCCTGACCCGCTCCGCGTCGGTGGGAATGGTTCCGTCCGCTGCCATGGGGGCGTTCCTGCTGGTGGCCAGCGACATCGTGGCGCAGAACCTTTTCGCCCCCATCCAACTGCCCGTGGGCGTAGTGACAGTGAGCATCGGCGGCTGTTATCTCGTGTGGCTCCTCGCCCGTGAGGTGAAGCGGCAATGAGTGAAGAATTGAAGGAGATTGCTTTGACTGATGTGGTGGATGTTCCTGCTTCTGTTGGCTCGGTGCTGGGTTCCGGCTCGGTGCTGGGATCCGCGCGGCTCCGCGCCGAGAATGTGAGCCTTGGCTACGCCGGACGCACTGTGTCCCAGGCCCTCGATGTGCGCATTCCGGATGGTGAGTTCACGGTGATCGTGGGCCCGAATGCCTGCGGTAAGTCGACACTGTTGCGGGCGCTGTCCCGGCTGCTGGAGCCCACCTCGGGGTCTGTGCTTTTGGACGGCAAGAGCATCTCGTCCTACGGGGCCAAGGAAGTTGCCCGGACACTTGGCCTGCTGCCGCAAACGTCCATCGCCCCGGACGGAATTACCGTGGCGGACCTCGTGGCCCGGGGGCGCTATCCGCACCAGAAGCTGTTGCGTCAATGGTCCGAGGCCGACGAGGCCGCCGTAGTTAAGGCGTTGGAAGCCACGAATGTTGACGGGTTGTCCGGCCGTTTGGTGGACGAACTCTCCGGTGGGCAGCGGCAACGCGTGTGGGTGGCCATGGTGCTGGCCCAACAAACCCCTTTATTGCTCCTGGATGAGCCCACCACGTTCCTGGATATCGCGCACCAGATCGAGCTCCTGGAACTGTTCCGGAGGCTCAATCGCGAAGGCAACACCCTGGTGGCCGTGCTCCACGATCTCAACCATGCCTGCCGCTACGCCACGCACCTGATTGCCATGAAAGACGGGGCGGTGGTTGCGGAGGGCCGGCCTGCCGATGTGGTCACAGCCGAGTTGGTGGAGCGCGTGTTTGGCCTGCCGTGCATCGTGATCGACGACCCCGTGAGCCACACGCCGCTGGTGATCCCGCTGGGGTCATGACTCGTCCGGGTTAGGCGGCCCCCAGCAACTCCTCCCGCCTCCGCTCCGTTTCCTCCCGCAGGCCCTGCACGACGGCGGCTACCGCGGGGCGGCGCATGGAGTCCGGGCGGAGGACCATCCAGTAGGGGAGGAGTTCCGCGAAGGCGGCTGGCAGGAGTCGCACCAAATCGGGGTGCCGGTCGGCCATAAAGCACGGCAGGAACCCCACTCCAGCGCCGGCCCGGGTGGCTTCGACATGGACGAAAACGTTGGTTGAACTGAGGCCATCGCGCATGGTGGGGACCAGTCTGCGGGGAGCATCCAGGTCGTCCACCTGCAGCATCGAATCCACGAAGTAGACCAGTTGGTGTTGCGTGAGCTCTTCAATGCTTGAAGGGGTGCCGTGGTCTGCCAGGTAGGCCCGCGAGGCGTACATTCCCAGCCGATATTCGCCCAGGCGGATCGCTTCGGCCCGGTGCACTTGCGGCGTCCCCACCACCACTTCGATGTCCAAACCGGAGCGCTGTTGCAAGGCCCGCCTAGTCACCGTCACGATCTCCACGCTGAGGCCGGGGTGTTCGCGCCGCAGCCGCGCCACGGCCGGTGCCGCGATGTACGCGCTGAAACCATCGGTGGCGGTCATGCGTACGACGCCGGTAATCGGGTCTGGTGCGCGGTCGCTCGGTCCCAATGCGCCCACTGCAGCTTCGATCCGCTCTGCAACCTGCACGGCTTCGGCGCCCAACTCCGTCACTTCCCAACCACCGGCCGCCCGCGCGAGGACCCGGCCACCCAAGGACTTCTCCAGCGCCGCTATCCTGCGCGAAACGGTGGTGTGGTTCAGTCCCAAGGCTTGTGCCGCCGTCGTAAATTTTCCTGAACGTGACACGGCGAGCAAGATGAGGAGGTCGTCCGGGTTCGGTTTCATATCTGCAATTTTGCACATACTCAGTGCCGCTTTGGTCATTGAGACGCGGCGAATCTGCGGCAATACTCAGTGGAGCATTTCGTGTTGTGCATCACATCACGTTCACATGGGTCAAAGAGGACACTGAGGAGATGGATATGAGCGTAGAGCAGCGCTCCGCATCAAGAGCCGGGAAAGACGCCGGCAAAGGCTCCGGCCTGAAGAAGATCGTAGCGGCCTCAATGGTGGGCACGGTGGTGGAGTGGTACGAGTTCTTCCTCTATGCCACCGCCGCCACCCTGGTTTTCGGCAAGTACTTCTTCCCGAGCACCGGCAACGAATTGGACGGCATCATCCAGGCCTTCATCACCTACGCCGTTGGCTTCGTTGCCCGGCCGCTGGGCGGAATCGTCTTCGGCCAAATCGGCGACAAGCTGGGCCGCAAACCCACGCTGCAGCTGACCATCGTGATCGTGGGCGTCTCCACCTTCCTGATGGGCTGCCTCCCCGGCTTCATGGACATCGGCTACTGGGCACCCGCCATGCTGGTGGCCCTCCGCTTCATCCAGGGCTTCGCGCTCGGCGGTGAATGGGGCGGCGCTGTCCTCCTCGTGGCTGAACACAGCCCCAACAAGTCCCGTGGGTTCTGGTCATCCTGGCCGCAGGCAGCTGTGCCGGTGGGTAACCTCCTGGCCACGCTGGTTCTGTTCGTCATGTCCACCACCCTCAGCAGCGAAGCGTTCCTCGGCTGGGGCTGGCGAGTTGCGTTCTGGCTCTCCGCAGTGATCGTGTTCGTCGGCTACTACATCCGCACCCACGTCACCGAAGCCCCCATCTTCCTCGAAGCCAAGGCCCAGGTGGAGGAGTCCAAAGCCATCAGCTACGGAGTTGGCGAGGTCATCCGCAAGTACCCCAAGGGCATCCTCCAAGCGATGGGTCTGCGCTTCGCAGAGAACATCATGTACTACCTCGTGGTGAGCTTCGCGATCGTCTACCTCAAGAGCGTCCATAAGTACGACACGTCCTCGCTCCTGCTGGCACTCCTGATCGCCCACGTCATCCACTTCCTGGTCATCCCACAGGTGGGACGCCTGGTGGACTCGTGGGGACGCAAACCCGTGTACTTGGTGGGTGCCATCACCGGCGCAACCTGGCCGTTCTTCGCCTTCCCCATGTTCGACACCAAGAACGCCGTGGTGATCGTGCTCGCCGTGACCATCGGCCTCTGCCTCCACGCCTTCATGTACGCAGGGCAGCCGGCCATCATGTCCGAGCTCTTCCCCACCCGCATGCGCTACTCCGGTGTCTCCCTCGGCTCGCAGGTCACATCCATCTTCGCCGGCTCACTCGCACCGCTGCTGGCCACCCAGTGGCTCAAGGACACCGGATCCTGGGTTCCCACTGCGATCTACCTTGTGGTCGCTTGCGCCATTACCGTCGTCGCCGTCGTTTCGCTGAAGGAAACCAAGGGCATCGCTCTCCAAGAGGTGGACGAAGCCGACGCCATCAGGCACGGACTTGCCACTCCTTCTACTTCGAAAGGCTAGCTCCATGGACAACTCCTTGAACGGGCGCAAAGCGCTGGTGACCGGCGGCGCGAGCGGAATCGGGGCCGCCTGCGCCCGGGCGCTCGCCGCCCGCGGGGCGAAAGTAGTAGTGGCCGACGTCGATGCCTCCGGAGCTGCGGCCCTCGCCGATGAGTTGGGCGGCACGGCCTGGGCGGTGGATCTGCTGGACGTCGACGCGCTGGCCGCACTCAGCCTGGACTGCGACATCCTGGTCAACAACGCCGGCATCCAGAAAGTTGCCCCCATTGAGGAGTTCGAGCCCGCGGAGTTCCGGCGGATACTGGCCCTGATGCTGGAGGCCCCGTTCCTCCTCATCAGGGCTGCACTCCCGCACATGTATGCCAACGGGTTCGGCCGGATCATCAACATCTCCTCGGTCCATGGGCTCAGGGCCTCCGCCTACAAGAGCGCTTACGTGTCCGCCAAGCACGGGCTCGAGGGGCTCAGTAAGGTCACTGCCTTGGAGGGCGGCGAACGCGGGGTCACGTCCAACTGCATTAACCCTGGCTACGTCCGCACGCCGTTGGTGGAGAAGCAGATCGCCGATCAGGCCCGTCTTCACGGCATCCCCGAAGCCGAAGTCCTGGCCAAAGTGATGCTCACAGAGTCCGCCGTGAAACGGCTTGTGGAGGTGGAGGAAGTGGCGTCGTTGGCCGCCTGGATAGCCTCCGACGACGCCGGTATGGTCACCGGCGCAAGCTACACCATGGACGGCGGTTGGTCGGCCAGGTAAGGCGCCGCTGGGTTAGTTCTGGCCGCCGGGTTAGTTCTGGCCGCCAATGATGGCGTCGGCATTGTCGAAGGCCCATGTCACCAAGGGAATGAGCAGCGTGCTGAGCTCGCGGCCGCGTTCGGTGAGGCTGTAATCCACGCGGGGCGGGATGACGGGCTGTGCATCACGGCGGACCAGCCCGTCCCGCTCCAGTGTCTTGAGGGTTTGGGCGAGCATTTTCTCGCTGATGCCCTCGGCCCGGCGGCGCAATTCGCTCCAGCGCTGATCGCCTTCGGAGAGTGACAGCAGGATCAGCACGCCCCATTTGCTGGTGATGTGGTCCAGCACCGTCCGGCTGGGGCAACCAGCCGGGAACACGCCGTCGGCAATGGTTGCGGGGAGCGGCGCCGGGAGGTCACTTACTTTCATGTCAGTACCTTACCTCAAAGTGCGTACTAACTTTTGGGAAGTTTCGGGAAGTGCGGCTCGTTATCCACCATGACAGAGCAAACTTCCGTTGAAAGGAACCACCCATGAGCATCGTTATCGCTGGAGCAACCGGACAGCTTGGCCGCCACGTAGTAGAGGCCCTTCTGGAGCGCAACGTCCCCGCGGCAGACATTGTGGCCACCGGCCGTTCGGTGGAGAAGCTGTCTGACTTCGCCGAACGCGGCGTCACGGTTCAGGAGATGGACTACGAAAACCCGGCATCCGTTGCCGAGGCTCTGAAGGGTGCCACCAAGGTTCTGCTGATCTCCAGCAGCGCAGTGGGCCAGCGGGTTGAGCAGCACCGCACGGTCATTGAGGCCGCCAAGGCGGAGGGCGTGGAACTGCTGGCCTACACCAGCATTGCCAACGCGGACACCACGGGCATGAAGCTGGCCGCCGAGCACCAGGCAACGGAGGAGCTCCTCAAGGAGTCCGGTGTTCCGTTCGTCCTGCTGCGTAACAGCTGGTACTTGGAGAACTACACCGAGCAGCTGCAGGGAACCCTGGCACAGGGTGCCATCGCAGGAAGTGCGGGAGACGGCAAGGTCAGCGGCGCCACGCGTGCTGATTACGCGCAGGCTGCGGCCGCTGTCCTGGTGGCGGATCAGCAGGCTGGCAAGGTGTACGAACTGGGCGGAGACCACGCCTTCACCTTGGACCAGCTGGCCTCTGAGATTTCCTCCGCCGCCGGCCGCGAGATTGCCTACAACGATCTTCCCGCCAACGAATACCAGCAGATCCTGGTGGGCGCAGGCGTGCCGGACGCCTTCGCCGAAATCCTTGCCGACTCTGATCTTGGAATTGCGCGCGGGGATCTGCTTGTCACTAGCGGTGACCTCCAGAAGCTGATCGGCCGCCCGTCGACTCCGCTGTCCGAGGCCGTGCGTTCCGCCGCCGCCTCCCTCTAGAATCACCCGCCGGTTGGCAGTAGGTTCCAATGGTCGGCCGGAGCATTGGAACCAACTGTCACTGGGCGGGCTTATCGCACAGGCTTTTATGGGTTTTCCACATAGACAACTTTGGGTCTGATGTCCGGAGACGGCCGCTGGAAGAGTGTCCTTATGGACGGAATTCGGCGATCGCAGCGGGCAACAGAGGCTTCGTCACCGCTTCCTGCCTGTGTCGTGGCTACTCCCGCGGTTACTCCTGAAGTGCCTGCCGTCGGCATGGGCATTCGGGGCCTCGTCCTTGCACTCAAGTCGCTTGCGATCGCTTCCGATAGCTCGGGGCTTATCGATGAAATACGCGATCTTGAGGAGTTGAAGTCAGCAATTTCCGCCCGGCATGCCCGTGCTGCAGTGGCACTTGACTTGGCGCAGCGGGCGGAGCAGGCCCAGGCCGGGGTTCCTGCGGCTGAGCGAGGGATGGGCGTTGCTGCGCAGGTGGCGATGGCGCGACGCGAGTCGCCCCATAAGGGATCAAGACTCTTGGGGCTCGCCAAGGCGCTGGTCATGGAGATGCCGCGGACCCTGGCAGCGCTGGAGTCGGGCCAGTTGAACGAGTGGCGGGCTACGTTGCTCGTGAAGGAAACAGCCTGCCTGTCCGTTGAAGACCGGGCCGCGGTGGACGAGGAACTGGCCCCTGACACCGGAACATTCGACGGGGCCGGAGACAAGGCCATCATCTCCGCTGCCAGAGCCGCCGCGTATCGCCGTGACCCGAGGTCAGTGGCGCAACGAGCGAGCCATGCCGCCACGGAACGGACGGTCAGTCTGCGTCCTGCTCCGGACACCATGACGTACCTCACCGCACTGCTCCCGGTCGCCCAAGGGGTGGCCGTTTATGCCGCGCTCGCCCGGACGGCTGATTCCGTCCGCTCCAGTGGGGATGAGCGGACCCGCGGCCAAATCATGGCAGACACCCTGACCGAACGCGTTACCGGCACGCCGGGTGGTGTTGCAGGTGTCAACCTCAACCTCGTCATGACCGATCGCACACTGTTTCAAGGGGACCCCGAACCCGCGCGGCTCGAGGGCTACGGAATCGTCCCCGCGGAATGGGCAAGGGCGCTTTTTGTCGACGAGCCCTCCGGGTTGGAGGATCAGGTCCACCGGGGCCGCGAGGGCACGGAACGCCGCGAGCGCACGGAACGAAGCGAATTTGCAGTGCTGCTCCGCCGCCTGTACACCGCTCCCGGCAGTGGCGAGCTCCTGACTATGGACTCAAAAGCACGATTCTTCCCGCAACGGTTGCGGAGCTTCATCCAGCTCCGGGACAACACATGCCGTACTCCCTACTGCGACGCGCCCATCCGGCACATCGACCATGTCATTCCCTGGCATTCAGGAGGCAGCACACATCTCCACAATGGGGCCGGGCTGTGCGAAGCCTGCAACCATACCAAGGAAAATCCGGGTTGGGCCGTCGCTAGCATGCCCGGTGACGTGCACACACTTCAGGTCCGCACTCCCACCGGGCATAGCTACCAATCCAAAGCACCACCGTTGCCGGGGCACAAGCCCACACGTCTCACAAACTAACGTGCCTTCACCACCGGTAGGGCAGCCGTCTCGTCCACCAGTTCTGCGCGGCGCAGGCCGCCGCCGCGGACCCACAGCTTGTAGGCCACGAACAGCAGCACCAGCCAGGTGCCACCAACGTACAAAGCAATGCGGGTGTCCTCGAAGACACCCAGAATTACGATCACCATGGCCATGAACGCCATGGTGAGAATGGACGCAAAAGGCCAGAGCGGCGAACCAAATTCCGACGCCGGCAGACCCTTGCGCTTGATCTCCCGCTTCATCGCAACGTGCGAAGCAAGGATCATCACCCAAACCCACACGGTGGCAAAGGTGGCGATGGATGCGATGAGCACGAACACGTCCTCCGGAATGACCGCGTTCAACACCACGCCCACCAGCAGGATGCCGCCCATCATCACTACGGTCATCCACGGAACGCCGTGGCGGGAGATCTTGCTGAAGCTCTTGGGTGCGTGTCCCTGCTGGGCCAGCCCGAAGAGGATGCGTCCCGCCCCGAAGATGTCGCTGTTGATCGCAGAAAGCGCGGCCGTGATGACCACGGCGTTGAGGATGTGCGGTGCGGCAGGGATCCCCAAGCCATCGAAGATCTGCACAAACGGACTTCCGCTGCTGCCGATCTCGTTCCAAGGGAAGATGCTCATCAGCACGCCCAACGTCAATACATAGAAGAGCAGCACGCGGACCGGCACAGTATTAACAGCCTGCGGGATCACCTTCTTGGGGTTCGTGGCCTCGCCTGCCGTGATGCCGATCGTCTCGATGCCGCCAAAGGCAAACATGACCACGGCGAACGCGGCCAGGAGTCCCTCGAAGCCGTTCGGGAACAAGCCGCCATGATTCACCAGGTTCCCCAATCCCGGTGCCACGCCACCGCCGTCGCCCGTTTGGAAACCGAACACCACGATCGCCGCACCGCCCACGATCATGGCGATGATCGCCACCACCTTGATGAGCGAGAACCAGAACTCAAGCTCCCCGAACACCTTCACGCTGAGCAGGTTCATGGCGCCCAGGAACAGGATGATTGAAAGCACCCAAATCCACCGGTCCACCTGTGGGAACCAGAAGCCCATATAGATGCTGAAGGCCGTGACGTCCGCGATGGCCACGATCGCCATCTCGAACACATAAGTCCATCCGGTCACGAAGCCCGCGAACGGTCCCAGGTACTTGGATGCGTACTGGCCGAAGGACCCGGACACAGGGTGTCGGACGGCCATTTCACCGAGCGCACGCATCACCATGAACACGGCAGCGCCGCCGATGATGTAGGCCAGCAGGACGGCAGGGCCGGCTTTCTGGATGGCGGAGGCGGAGCCGTAGAAAAGGCCGGTGCCGATCGCGGATCCGAGCGCCATGAAGCGAATGTGACGGACGTTGAGGCCTCGGCTGAGCGCCGTACCCGCGGCTTGGAGGACAGAGCTCTCCGTAGCCAGCTTGGTTTGTTGCATAGTAAAACCTTCTCGTCTTTGGGAGGGGATCGCTATCCAGCAGATCACTTTTGAAGCCCTTGTGATGGGACTCACGGCGGTTTGGTGTCTTTGATCGCAGACAGTCCGGTTGCGACGATTTCCGCAGTGGTCAAAGTCATAGTCGGGAGTCGGATATGATAACCGCGGACAGCTCGTCACCGGTCAGGCATCCCTCGCATCCGCGTCGCCCCCATTGAACTCAGTGCTGCCGTCGCATCCGTTACTTGGGGGACCCTTGTTTTCTTCATTCCGCGCTACCCGGCGCCGTGTTACCGCTGCCCTGATTGCCGTTGTAGCTGGGGCTTCTCTGCTCTTTGCTGCTCCAGCCCAGGCTTACGACATTCCCACCTTTGAGGTGCCGCACGCCGCTCAGGCTCCCGTCCCGTTCGTGGAGCGGGCCACTGATACTGCCGGCGTTGTTGAGCTGTGGAAGACAGGTGGCCCCGCAACCCGCGCTGCCGCTGCGACCGCGCTGGTGGGTGGCGCAGATGCGCTTCAGGCATTCCTCGACGCCGGACAGGACGTCACGCTCGCCGCGGACCGCAAGCAGTTGGTCACCGAGCTGACGACCCGGGGAAGCCAAAACGTCAGGGAGAGCGCGGTCAGGGTACTAGGCACGAATGACCCCGTCCTGATTGATAAATTCCTTTCGTACGGCTGGGCCAAATCCTGGGAACTGGATCTGCGGATCACTGCCACGAGGTTCCTCAATTACACAGGCCCCATTCGGATGGGCGCATCCGACAGCCTGGACAAAGGCAGTGAAGCTGTGGAGCGGTATGTTCTTGAAGGCTGGCTGGACGCCGCGGAGATAGACGACCGCCAGGCTGCCTTCCAGCTCTTTGATTCTCCTTTTGTGGGTGTCCGCGCTGCGGCCAAGGCAGCGGTAATGACGGACGACAGGGAAATCGTTGCTGATTTCCTTCGCTACGGCCAGTTCGTTGCTGCCGCCCGGGACGCTGAGTCTGCGCGTGTTGCCGCACTCCTTCAGCAGGTCAAAACGGACATCGCAACCAACCCCAATGGAACCGCAGCCGTGGCGGAACGTGCGAAGACCGCCGTCGAACAGGCCCGAAGCGCTGCCTCTGCGGCAAGGGCGGCAGACTCATCGCGGCTCGCGAAAGACAGGGACCTCCTCTCATCGCAGGCCACACCGAGACGGATCGAGGACGAAACTCAGATGGCATCGCGGGAGCCGGCGAAGGCCGCCTTTGCAAAGGCAGCCCGTGAAATTCCGGAGCTCCTTACCCAGCTGGATGCCCCCGGAGCCGACCTTGACGCGCTGATCAACGAAGCCCGCCAGGCCACGCTGCATCTCGCGTTGGTGGGGACACCCAAGGTTCGGGAAGCCGCGGAAACGGCGCTGTCGGGTGGAGATTCTTCCGTAAAAGCTTTCATCATTGAAGGCCACGCAGCAGCTATAGAGCTGGACGCCATTAGGCCGTCGGCATTCACCGCGGATCGACAACGCTCTTATCAGCTTCTGGCAGTCGGAGGCGAATATGTGGAGAAGGCCGCCAAGAAAGCGCTTGAATCAGTCAGTCACGCAGACGTGCGGTACTTCCTGGAATACGGCTTTGATCAAGCCCGGAACCTGGATAACCGCATCCAGACCAGTTACGCGTTGGATTCGACGCCGGAGGTTCGTGCGGCCGCGAGCGTTGCTCTTGACGGCAGCCGTGCAGACCTCGAGGCCTTCATGACCGCAGGCCAGGCCGCGGCCGCCGATCGGGACAAGGCAACCGCTGCCCACGTTGCCTCCATCGACGCCATGATCGCCGAGCTCGTTGGGCTTGCAGACACGGCAGGGGTCGACGCCGGTAAGGCGGCCGACGCTGCCAAGGCCGCGGAAGCCGCCGAAGCCGCACGCCAAGCCGAAGCCGCACGCCAAGCCGAAGCCGCACGTCAGGAAGCGGCACGACAGGAAGCTGCACGCCAGGCCGAAGCTGCCGCGGCCGCTGCTGGTGGACAGCCCGGCCAGGCTGGAGCCGGCCAGGTCGATGTTTCACAGCACTCCGGAACGGGAGTTGCCCCGGTGGTGGTTCCTTGGCCGCGTGACTACGCTCCCGCCGTCGAGCTCGCTGAAACAGGTACGCCGGCCGAGACGGCCGCAACACCTGCCGCCACTCCGTCGGCCGCGCCCAGCATTTCGGTGCCGCCGGCCGCGTCAGCTGACAAGGATTCCGCCTCCGTTGATTCGCAGTCGCAAGAGGCCGCAACTCCGCTGGCGGCTTCGTCTGCAGGCATGAGCGGCTGGACTATCGGGCTGATCGTGGCGCTGGTCCTGGCTGCGGCGGGAGCCATCACGTTCCTGCTTCGGCGTAAGGGCGCTGCTTCAGCGTAAGAGAAGCTCCGCCCAAGGGCTGACGGTTCCAACTCGACGAGTGGGTCCGGCATCCCAGACACCGATCAACGATTCCCCGCTGGTGATTGCCCTTCCGAGGGTGCACGCTTGAGTACGGGATACCGGACAGCTCCGGTATCCCGTAAGCAGCCGAGCAGCGAGGAACCATGACAACGACGCCAACCGCACCAGGCAAAGCCACGTCCAAGGTTCCGGCCGCGGAAAACACGCTGCGTATCTTGAAACTGTTGGCTTCGCGCCGCGGCCCCATGGCGGCGTCGAACATTGCGACTGCGCTCGGCCTGCCGCGATCCAGTGTGTATCACCTGCTTGGCGTCATGGAGGCGAACGGGTTCGTCCTGCATCTGCACGAGGAGCAGCGCTACGGCTTGGGCATCAGCGCGTTCGAGCTCAGCTCGGCATACTCGCGCCAGGAACCCCTGTCCCGGCTGGGACGTCCCATGCTCGCCTCCCTGGTGGACGTGATCGGTGAGAGCGCGCACTTGGCGGTGCTCCATGGCCGGGATGTTCTCTACATCGTGGAGGAACGCGCCAAGAACCGCCCCAGCCTGGTGACCGACGTCGGGGTCCGTCTGCCCAGCCACCTCACGGCGACGGGCCGGGCGATCCTGGCCGCCCTGCCAAAGTCGCAGGTCCGCGCGCTCTATCCGAATGCCGCCGCCTTCACGTCGCGGCACGAGGTGGAGTTCCCCATCATGAAGTATTCGGCGTTGTCGTCGCACTTGGACCAAGTACGGCTCCGTGGCTACGCCACGGAAAACGGCGAAATCACCCCGGGATTCTGTTCTATCGCGGCCGCTGTGACGGACCATGTTGGATGGCCGACGGCGGCAGTCGCCGTCACGTTCCTCGAGGACAAAGTGCCTGCAGAGCAATGGCCGGTCCTGGCGGCCCGCATCCGCAAAGCGGCCGACGAACTGTCGGTGCGAATCCACGGGCGGCCTGGGGCCTGACGTGGCGCTTAGTCTTGCCCGCTGGTTTCCTTCTCGACGAGTTTCCTGAAGGTCTCCAGCTCGCCTCGGAAGCTGCCTTTGTAGGAACCCAGGGAGAAAAGCCTGCCGAAAATCCCGGCGATGAATCCGCGGGTGACGAACTCTTGGTCGATGCGTGTGCCGTGGCCCTCGGCCGTAAATCTCACATCTGACTCGCCCTTCAGGATCGCATTGCCGAAACGGGTGCGGATGTGCCGTGGCGGATCTGCGGCGAGGATTTCGGTGGGGCTTGCCATGCGCCCGAACCACACGGTGTAGCGGCTGCCGGCTTGGTTGGGCGGACCGACGCGATCGGTGACGCGGGTGACTCCTCCGATCCATTCGGAGAACCGGTCCAGGTCCGTCCACACCGCGAAGACGCGCTGGGGCGGCGCCGCGACGAGTGTTGTGACCCGGTACGTTGCCATGGGTCCAGCATGCGCTCATTGTCGTGTAATTGCGAGGGGCGGAGCATGTCTGTAATCCCGGACAGTACCCTTTCAAAAGCCGTTCCGGCCGCTCGACAAAGGGGCTTTAGTAGAAGCAGAAGATCTTTCCACCACACACTTCCCATAGACGAAGGAGTCACCATGGCACCCGCCGATTTCACTTCTGGTGCCCGTCCGGTTAAGGCCGCACGGGGTACTGAGCTCACTGCCAAGTCGTGGCAGACCGAAGCGCCGTTGCGCATGTTGATGAATAACCTGGATCCGGAGGTTGCTGAGCGTCCGGATGATCTGGTGGTTTACGGTGGCACGGGCCGTGCTGTGCGTTCCTGGGCTGCTTTTGATGCGATTACCCGGACTCTGGAAACCATGGAGAAGGACGAAACCCTTTTGGTTCAGTCGGGCAAGCCGGTGGGTGTCTTCCGCACTCACGAGTGGGCGCCCCGGGTGCTTCTGGCCAACTCGAATCTGGTGGGGGACTGGGCAACGTGGCCTGAGTTCCGCCGCCTCGAGGCTGAGGGTTTGATGATGTACGGCCAGATGACGGCCGGGTCCTGGATCTACATTGGTACCCAGGGCATCTTGCAGGGCACGTACGAGACTTTTGCCGCGGTCGGGAACAAGCTCGCTGCCGAGGGCCGTCACCCGGCACCGGCAGCGGAGGGCTCAAATGAAGGTCCGTTGGCGGGAACGCTGACCCTGACCGGTGGTTGCGGTGGCATGGGCGGCGCGCAGCCGCTGGCCGTCACGTTGAACGATGGTGCGTGTTTGATTGTGGACGTGGACGAGACCCGTCTGCGCCGCCGGGCCGGGAAGCGCTACCTTGACGAGGTCGAAACGGACCTGGATACCGCGATCGCGAAGGTCCAGAAAGCCAAGGAGGAACGCCGGGGCTGGTCTGTTGGCTACGTCGGCAACGCTGCAGAGGTGTTCCCGGAGCTGCTCCGCCGCCACAAGGCCGGGGAAGTCACCTTCGATGTGGTCACCGACCAGACCTCTGCGCACGATCCCTTGTCCTACCTGCCCGAAGGCATCACGGTGGCCGAATGGCATACCGAGGCTGAGGCTGACCCGGAAGGGTTCACCAAGAAGGCCCAGGCTTCCATGGCCCGCCACGTACAGGCCATGGTGGAGTTCCAGGACGCCGGCGCTGAGGTCTTCGACTACGGCAACTCGATCCGTGACGAGGCCCGCAAGGGCGGCTACGAGCGCGCGTTCGAGTTCCCCGGCTTCGTTCCGGCCTACATCCGTCCGCTGTTCTGCGAGGGCCTGGGCCCGTTCCGCTGGGTGGCCCTGTCCGGTGATCCGGAAGACATCGCCGTGACTGACAAGGCCATCAAGGAACTGTTCCCGGAGAACAAGCACCTGCACAAGTGGCTCGACGCCGCGGCGGACCGGGTGGAGTTCGAGGGCCTGCCGGCACGTATTTGCTGGCTCGGCTACGGCGAACGCGCCAAGGCCGGGTTGTTGTTCAACCAGCTGGTGAAGGAGGGCAAGGTCAAGGCCCCGATCGTGATCGGCCGTGACCACCTGGATTCGGGTTCGGTGGCCTCCCCGTACCGGGAGACCGAGTCCATGGCGGATGGTTCGGATGCGATTGCTGACTGGCCATTGCTCAACGCCCTGCTCAACACCTCCTCCGGTGCCACCTGGGTCTCCATCCACCACGGCGGCGGTGTCGGTATCGGCCGGTCACTGCACGCCGGACAGGTCTCCGTCGCCGACGGCACCGATCTGGCCGCGGAGAAGCTCGAACGACTCCTGACCAACGACCCCGGAATGGGCGTCATCCGCCACGTCGACGCCGGCTACGACCGCGCCGTCGACGTCGCCAACGAACGCGGCGTCCGCATCCCCATGAACGAATCCCCAGAGAGCAAGTAAAAAAAGTGACAATCACCTCCAACGAACAGCTCACCGTCACCCTCGGCTCCAGTGGCGTCACCCCGGAAGACGTCGTCGCCGTCGCACGCCACAACGCCAAGGTGACCATCTCCCAGGACGCCTTGGACAACGTTGCCAAGGTCCGTGCCCACATTGACGATCTGGCCACCAGCGATGTCCCGGCGTACGGCATTTCCACGGGCTTCGGCGCGCTGGCCAACCGCCACATCCCCAACGACCTCCGCACGCAGCTGCAGAAGTCGCTGATCCGCAGCCACGCCGCAGGCATGGGCCCGGCTGTTGAACGCGAAGTGGTCCGCGGCATCATGTTCCTCCGCGCCAAGACCTTGGCATCGGGCCGCACCGGCGTCCGCCCCGTGGTCCTGCAGACCATGGTGGACGTCCTCAATGCCGGCATCACCCCGCTGGTCCGCGAGTTCGGTTCGCTGGGCTGCTCCGGCGATCTGGCACCGCTGTCCCACTGCGCTTTGGTCCTCATGGGCGAAGGCGAAGCAGCGGGTCCCGACGGCGAACTGTACGGAACCGCTGGCAAGCCGCCGGTTGCTGAGCTTCTTGCCCAGCATGGGATCGAGCCGGTCACCCTCGCCGAGAAGGAGGGCCTGGCCCTCGTCAACGGCACCGAGGGCATGCTCGGCATGCTGCTGATGGCCATCGCTGACATCCGCATGCTGCTTGCGACGGCGGACGTCACGGCGGCGCTAAGCGTCGAGGCCCTGTTGGGTACAGACCAGGTGTTCCTGCCGGAGCTTCACGCAGCCCTGCGGCCGCACCCGGGCCAGGCCGCCAGCGCGGACAACATGCTCCGCGTGCTGTCCAACTCGCCCATCGTGGCGTCCCACCGGATCAACGACACCAAGGTGCAGGACGCTTACTCACTGCGTTGCGCACCGCAGGTCGCCGGTGCTGTCCGCGACACCGTGGACCATGCAGCGCTGGTCGCTTCCCGCGAACTCGCAGCAGCGATCGACAACCCGGTGGTCCTCCCGGACGGCCGCGTCACCTCCAACGGCAACTTCCACGGCGCCCCCGTGGCCTACGTCCTGGACTTCCTGGCCATCGCCGTCGCGGACCTCAGCTCCATCGCCGAGCGCCGCACGGACCGCATGCTGGACCCGGCCCGCTCACACGGTCTCCCGGCGTTCCTTGCCGCGGATCCCGGTGTTGATTCCGGCCTCATGATCGCCCAGTACACGCAGGCCGGTTTGGTGTCGGACAACAAGCGCCTGGCTGTTCCGGCATCGGTGGACTCCATCCCGAGCTCCGCCATGCAGGAAGACCACGTATCCATGGGCTGGCACGCTGCCCGGAAGCTGCGCAAGTCTGTGGAGAACCTCCGCCGCGTGCTCGCCGTCGAGCTTGTCACCAGCGCCCGCGCCATTGACATGCGGACGCAAATGTCCGACGGCGAACTCACCCCGGGTCCCGCCGGTACGGCCGTGCTTGAGGTGCTTCGTGACGTGGTTCAGGGCCCGGGCACGGACCGGTTCCTGTCGCCGGAACTGGAAGCGGCTGACCGTTTGGTTGGCTCCGGTGCGGTCCGTGCGGCCGCCGAATCCGCCGTCGGGATTTTGGCCTGACGTCGAATAAAACGCTCATTTGATGGGCATATTTGTCACGTCCCGGTCTTTGTTCGCAACGCAATCACCGGGGCGTGGCAAATGTAGTAGAACTTATGGTGTACGTCACGTCCACGCCAACGATGTCGTGGGCTTGACGGTCAACCGTTCAGATAACTCAATACACAACAGAGAACATCCACAAAGGGGTAGAAGTTCAATGAAGGCACGCGGAGCAGTCCTGTCCAGGCGAAGCGCTCACACGGCTACGGTAACCGACTGGAGGACGCTGAAAGTTGGCGAACGGGTGGAAGTGGTCAAGTACGCCCACGTGATCGCCGCCGGTCTGATCGAAGAAGTTTCCAGCAGTGGAAACGTGGTGTGGCTGGAGCATTCGGGGCCGGGCGTCACCGAAGAGGGCAAAGAACTGTTCATGAAGTCCGACGGCGTGACTCTCCGCCGGGCGTAGGCGGCAGTTCCACCGAGGTACTTGTTAAACAGAAACCGGGGCTCGTTCCCTTCCGCGGGTAGTAGAAGCGGAAAGGAACGGGCCCCGGTTTTTGGCGTCGCTGCCTAAGAATACGTTGGGTGTATCAGGCGGCGAGGACTTCGCGGGTCTGACCGAAGGGAACGGATTCGTCCAGAGCCACGGTGTAGGTGCCGGGCTCATGCCGGGTCACCAGAATGCCGCAGTTAGCGTCTGCTGCTGCGTTTTCGATCAGTGCATCCACGGCGCGGTCGAGTCCGTCGTGGATTTCGTCTGCCTTGGAGAAGGACAGGCGAATCTCGCGTTCTGCAATCATTGCAGGGGTCATTGGGGGCCTCCTATTACGTGTCGCATGCGAGGGCGACCCATCAATCATAGTCGGTGGTCCCTGAAAATTTGTAAGATGACTGGCAAGTGAGTGATCCACGTCTCATCGACGAACCATGGCGCGGAGCAGTTTCACCGCCACCGAAAGCGCCGCAATATCCATCGGCCCTGGCTTGATGGCCTCTTGGATGGTCTCCTGGATACGCGCCAGCTGCTCGATGTTTCCGCGCTCCCAATCCACGATGCGCTCCACAGGATCGGCCGCGGAACTGGAAGAGCGCGGGGTGTGCCGAACCACTGCCTTGGTCATATCGGCCAACACCAGATACATGTCATCCCTCAGCGCTGCCCTCGCCAACGACTCCCAATGCGTGTCCCGCGGAAGCATGGTGATGTGCTCCAGCAGCGGGATGGCGGAAATCCGTTCGAAGACGGCGAAGTACACCTCCGCTACAGCCTCCACCGGCTCCTGCAGTTCCTCTGCGATGGCCGAAATGTCCAGCAGGCCGTAGCTGACCAGGAGCTCGGAAGCGCGGATGCCCAGCGCATGGGGCAAGCCCACCGAATCCGTGTGGGCCAGGCGCTTCCGGGAGTGCGCCAGGTTGATGCCGTGCAGGAAACCCGTGAAATCGGCCCGCAACAAGGACACCGGTAGTTCCAGCCGGGCCAACGCATCGGCAACCGGTTTGTCCCGGAAATCGTGGGTCACGTACCAGCGCACCGAGCGGTCCAGCAAGCGCCGCATATCCAAGGCCACGGCGGCTCCGTGTTCGCTGGGGGTGCTGGCCGGCAACTGCGCGATGGCCCGGGTTACCGAGTCCAGATCCCAGATTTTCCGCATCACCACGAACCCGCGTGCCACGGCAGCCGCGGACACGGTGGTTTCCTCCATGGCCCGGAAAGCGAAAGCAATGCCGCCCATGTTGATCATGTCGTTGGCAACCACAGTGGCTACGATCTCGCGGCGCAGGGGATGGGTGGACAGATGCTCGCCGAACCGCTCGGAAAGCTGGTGCGGAAAGTAGTCGTGAAGGGTGTGCGAGAACCAGGGGTCATCGGCGAGCCCGCCCTCAGTCAGTTCCCTGGCGAGCTGAATCTTGGCATAGGCGGCAAGCACAGCGAGCTCCGGAGTGGTCAGTCCCTTGCCGGTAAGGACACGGGCTTGGAGTTCCTCGTTGCTCGGAAGAAATTCCAGGCTTCGGTCCAGACCCGTGACGGACTCCAACCAGTCCATGGTCCTCTCGAAGCTGGGGCTCCACTGCACAGCCAATTGCTTGTCGTTGAGCAACAGGACGTTCTGGTGATCATTGGTTTTCAGTACCAGCCGGCCCACTTCTTCCTGGAGCGAGTGAAGGAAAGGCGTCCGTTCCTTCACGGACATCCTTCCCGCAGCAATCATGCGATCCAGGAAGATCTTGATGTTCACCTCATGGTCAGAGCAGTCCACGCCGGCCGAATTGTCGATCGCATCCGTGTTCACCAGAATGCCGGTCAGCGCAGCCTCGATCCGCCCACGTTGCGTGACGCCGAGGTTTCCACCCTCCGCAAGGGTGTGCGCGCGGAGCTGGTTGGCGTTGACGCGGATGGCGTCGTTCGCCTTGTCTCCGACCTCGGCATGGGACTCCGTGGATGCCTTGACATACGTGCCGATTCCTCCGTTGTACAACAGATCCACCGGGGCCATGAGGATCGCCCGGAGAAGCTCGGGCGGGCTCATCACCAACTGGCCCCCGGGATCGGCACCCTCTTCCAAACCCAGGGCCAGCCTGACCTCTTCGGTGATCCGGATGGATTTGTCCGTGCGGGCAAAGATTCCGCCCCCGGGGCTCAGTTTGTGGAGGTTGTAATCAGCCCAGGAAGACCGGGGAAGTTTGAACAGCCGTTCCCGTTCGGCGAAGGACCCGATGGGGTCGGGCGTGGGGTCCAGGAAGATGTGCCGGTGATCGAACGCGGCCACCAAGGAGATGTGCTGGGAGAGAAGCATGCCATTGCCGAAGACGTCACCGCTCATGTCACCGATGCCCACCACGGTGAAATCCTCGGCCCGGGAATCGATCATCAGCTCACTGAAGTGGTGCCGCACGGATTCCCACGCACCGCGCGCAGTGATGCCCATCTGCTTGTGGTCATAGCCCACCGAGCCGCCCGAGGCGAAGGCGTCCCCAAGCCAGAAACCGTAGTCCGCGGCCACAGCGTTGGCCATGTCCGAGAAAGTGGCGGTTCCCTTGTCCGCCGCCACCACGAGGTAGTAATCGTCGCCGTCGTGCCGTATCACGCGGGGTGGCGTGACCACGCGGCTGGTGCTTCCGCCGTCGGGATCCGGCACGAGGTTGTCCGTCACGTCCAGAAGGCCGCGGATGAAAGTCCGGTAGCTTTCCTGGCCCTCGGAGAGCCAGGCAGCGCGGTCCTCCGCAGGATCCGGCAGGCGCTTGGGAAAGAAGCCACCCTTTGCGCCCGAAGGAACGATCACGGCGTTCTTGACCGACTGCGCCTTCACCAGCCCCAGGATTTCCGTGCGGAAGTCCTCGCGTCTGTCCGACCACCGCAGTCCACCGCGGGCTATCGGCCCGAAGCGCATGTGGACTCCTTCAACCCGGGGTGAATAGACCCAGATTTCGAACCGTGGCCGTGGCGGCGGTGCTGCCGGGATGCTGGACGGATTGAGCTTGAAGCTGACGTACGGCTTGTCCAGGTAGAAATTTGTACGCAGAGTGGCTTCCACCAGGCTTGAAAGTGACCGAAGGAGACGGTCGGCGTCCAGGACGGGGATGGCGTCGATCGCTTCCTCCAGTTTGGCCCGGGCTGCGTGAACGGCCTGCGTCCGATGGCTGAGCTCACTGCTGCCTTCCTCGAAGACGTCACTACCGGACAGCGCCGCAGCCCGGTTGAATTCCGGATCAAACAGGTCCGGCGCGTAAGTGTCCGGGTTGAACTTCGCCTCGAACAGCTCCAACAGCGCATGTGTTGCCTGGGTATTTTCGCAGAGCGTGTCCGCGATGAAGCCGTACGAGTTGGTGCTTCCCAGTTGCCGCAAGTACTTGGCATACGCGCGAAGGATGGTCACGTGCCGCCAGCCGAGACCTTCCTTGATGACCAGGGCATCGAAAGCGTCCGACTCTGCATCGCCCCGCATCGCGGCACAAAACGAGCCGGCCAGCAGATCGCCAGTGGCCACGGGGTCCACTCCGCGCGGGTACTTGAGCCCGAGGTCGTACAGGAAGAACTGTCGGCCGTCCGCTCGCTGCACGTCGAACGGCCGTTGGTCCAGGACCGTCAAACCAAGATTGTGGAACAACGGGAGGATCTGGGTGAGGCTCCGGGGGCGGGTCAGGTACAGCCGGATGCGGGCATCCTCCGTGAGGACCGGTGTGCCCGGACGCTGGTAGACGGTCAGCAGAGGGTCCTCCACACCGTCGCCCGGCGGGAAACTCTCAAACCTTGAGATGTCCTCCACGGCGTCCTCAACCTCGAAATCGGCCTTGTAGCTCGCCGGGAACGCCGCGGCCCACTGGCGGGAGAGCCGCGCAGCTTCTTCCGAGGGGTACCGCGCCTGCAGCGCCTCAGACAGCCCTTGCGCCCAGGTCCTGGTAGCGGCAATGATCCGCGGTTCCAGAACCGAGGCATCCACGACGCCGGGAGTCCCGGCAGGTGATGGCCCGGTATGCGGTGACCCGGCGGGGGGTGATCCGGTATGCGGTGACCCGGCGGGGGGTGATCCGGTATGCGGCAAAAGGATTCGGAAAAAGACGCGGGCCATGGCGGATTCGCCCAAACGGAGCTCGAACTCGATGGAATCCGAGCCGAAGGCCTCGCGAAGTTCACGCTCGATGTTGAGACGCACCGCGGTGCTGTATCGACGGCGGGGAAGGAACACCAAGGCTGTCATGAACCGCCCGTAGGAGTCCGGACGGAGGAACAGCCGTGTGCTGTGGCGCTCCTGCAGCCGAAGGATTTCGCGGGCATGGGCGGCCAATTGCTCTGCACTGATATGAAAGAGCTCATCCCGGGGATATGCCTCCATGACAGTGAGGAGCTCCTTGCCGTGATGCGAGCCTGGCGGGTAGCCAAATGCTCTCAGGACGTCCTTCACGGTGTCGCGAATGACGGGAATGTCCAAAGCGGAGTGCGATGCGGAGCTGGGCGAGAAGAGCCCCACAAAGATGTGCTGACTGCCTTGGCCGGTTCCGCTGTCCGTGGCGACGCTGATCTCGTCCAGATAGGCGCGGCGAAGGACCGTGGAGCGCTGGGTTGACTTGGTGAGCGTGAGGATTGGGGTTTCCGGCGGGCTGGTGTGTGCAGCGGCCGTGCCCAAGGCTTCGCGGGTTAAGGGTTCGCGCAGCAAGCCAAGCCCCTGATGCCCGCGATACCCGAGGAACACAAAGTTTCCATCGCCCAACCAGTGCACCAGCTCCTGAGCTTCCAGGGCGTCTGGGTCTGAGCGTCCGAGATCGCCCAATGCCCCCACAACGTGGGCCAGCTCCTGGTGGATAGCGTGGTTGTCCTCTGCAGCGGACCGCACATCGCCAAGCACTTCCTGGAGCCGGGCAACAAGGAGTTCCGCCGCCTCCTCATCCGGGAGCCGGGGGATTTCCACCGCCATCCACGCCTCGGTGAGCGGCCCGTCGTCGTGGTTCTGTTGGGTGATTGGCTCGGCGGGGGAGCCACCAGCGTACGGTTCGACGCCGGTAGGCAGTCCCGTGCGGTGGGGCGCCTTGTGGATGGTGGTCAGGCGGTGGGTGGCGGGGTCGCGGGTGACGCTGAAGATCGGGTGGACCAGAAGCCGGATGGAGGCGGTGTCCCGGGCAATCTCGGCGGTGACGGAGGGGAGGAGGTATGGGATGTCATCGGTGACGATCGCCACCACACTTGAATCGGACTCGTTGAGAACGCCCACTATGGCCTGCCCGGGTTCACGACGCTCCGCCAACGAACGGTGGTAGCGGGCACGGTCCAAGAGGGTCTCGGGTGTGTAGTTGCGGACGTCGTCCTCGGCCACGTGCTCGTAGTAATCGGTCAGGAATGCGTCCGCCGGCTCGCTAGCGGAGGACATATTCTCATGATGGCTTAAATGCCGCGAGATGGCACTTAATACCAATGTCTGAGCCAAACATTGGCATCAAATGCCACCTCGGTGGTGGGCTTAGCGCTTGACGGCGTCCAGCTTGAGCATCTTGGCGATCACACCGTCCAGCTCGGAGTCGTCGAAGATCTTCTTCCAGTCGTCCTTGATGATGGTGTCCTTGCCGTACTGGATGGCGATTTCGCAGGCTTCGGAGAACGGGTTGGACCCGCGCAGGGCGTTGGTGAGCGCGATCTGCACGTGGCCGAACAGCATGGCCTTGGCTGCTTCCTCGGGGACACCGGCGGTGTGGACGGTCTCGTGGAGTGCCTCGTTGAGGAGGGTGCCGATCATGCAGGCTACGGTTTCCACCAGGGTGGGTTCCAGGATGGCGAGCTGTTTGACGGTGACCCAGTGAACATCGATCACGGGGGCGTAGATGGTGCGGATGACCGCTTCGGCTACGTCGCGGGTTGCTGCGGGGGCGTCGTCGTCGATCGCGGAGACCACGTTCTGCGGCGCACCCTGTCCGCCGAAAGTATCTGCCCATTCTTCCTTGGTGGTGCGCTCCAGGAACACGGACGGGTGGCAGGGGTGGGCTACGGCCTGGACGACGTCGTCGCGCTTGGCCAGGAGGCCTGCGTACGCGGCGGCGGGATCGAGGGTGAGGAGGATGGCGCCGGACTTCATCTGCGGAACGACGGCTTCGGAGACGATGCCAAGTACGGTGTCCGGCACTGCCAGGATGACGACGTCGGCCGTGGGAACGGCGTCGTCGGTTGCGGTGATGTCTCGGCCTTCAGCGCGGACGCGTTCCTGGCCTGCGGGGGAGTTCTCACTGTAGAAGACGTTGTGGGTGGACTTCTGGAGGTTGCGGGAAACGCGCATCCCCATTTTTCCTCCGGCTCCGACAACGGCGACGGTCAAAGTTTCTGCTGACATTTCACTTGCTCCTTAGGAAATCGAGGCTTTGTTGGGTCCACTGGTTTTCGAGGCGGATGGTCTCCGCTTCGGAGTCCTGCCACGGCAGCCAGTGTTCGACGATTTGGTTGATGTGTCTTTCTTTGGGCTGGATCTTTTCGACCATGTAGTCGTAGTCGAGAAGGCCTTCGCCGAGGGGTGCGCCCGAGTACGTGAACCCGACCCATCCCTGTTTGCGGCTGAACGCAAAGTCTTTGATGTGCATGTTCAGGACATAAGGCTCGACGGCGTCAATCACCTGCTGCGGCATCTCCAGTGCGGCCACGGTGTTGGCGGGGTCGCTGCAGATTCCGAGGTACGGGCTGTTGACGCGGCGGACCACGTCCAGGATCCGTTCCGTGGGGACCTGTTCATAGGTCTCGACGGCGATCCTCACCCCGGCTGCCTCAAACTCCGGCAGGACGTCGGTGAAGATCTGGACGGCTTCCTCGTTGTCCGGGGTGTGTCCGGGGACGTTGAACATGGTGCGCAGCAGGTCCGAGCCCAGCACCTGGGCGATGTGCAGGAACGTGCGCAGGTGTTCCGGGTGGATGCCTTTCGTCCCCACTTCCAGGGTGATGCCCAGCCCGTCGGCCGTCGTACGGACGGCGGCGAGCTCGTCGTCGTTCATGGTTTCCAGCGGCGCGTAGTCGCAGATCTGGAACAGGTCCACGCCCAGATCCGCCGCTTTCCGCAATGCGTCGTGGATGCTCATCGGCTGGCTGACCTGGTCCGAGAGCTGCCAGAAGAACGCGTAGCTGCTGAGTCCGATCCTGCTGCTCATGCTGCCACCGCCTTCGCGGCGAGGCGTGCGGCGGTCTCGTCCAGGATGGTCTTCAGCGCTGCGGGATCGTGCGCGAAGCGGCCCAGGAACAAGCCTGCGACGGCGGTATCCAGTTCCGTGATGAGGCCCGGTCCGGCGCTGCCGCCGTAAATGACGCGGCTCTCTTCCTGACCCGGCAACGAACGCAGGTGCTGGTCCAGGCCGCGGACCACGGCGCTAATGTATTCCGGTGTTGCTGGTTCCGGGGCGCCGATGGCCCATTGCGGCTCGTAGGCCACGATGGTCCGGGCTGTGGGACCGAGCGTTCCGGCGCGGTTGAGGGCGGCGTCGATGTCGGCCGTGCACTGGGCGATTGCTTCCTCGGGGGAGCCGGCATTCAGTTCGCCAACGCACAGCACCGGGGTGAGTCCGTTGCGGTAGGCCGCGGCCGTCTTCAAGCCGATCACCCGATGGTCCTCGCCGAAGATCCGGCGGCGCTCCGCGTGCCCAACCTCCACATACCGGCCGCCGAGTTCGGCAACGGTCTTGCCTCCCACTTCGCCGGTGTACGCGCCTTCGTCTTCCCAGAAGATGTCCTGCGCTCCGGTTCCAACCCCGGCAGCGCCCAGGATCCGGGCCGCTTCGGCCAGTACCGGGAGGGTGGGCAGCACGAACAGTTCGATGTCGCCGCTCACCACTCCCGGGTGCTTGAAGGCGATGGTGGCGATGTCACGGCAGTAGTCCACGGAACGCTGGTAGCCGAAGTACATCTTCAGGCTCACACCGATCACCGCACGTGGTTGCCGGGATGCCGCGCTGGCGGTCTTAGCAGGAAGTGACACCCTCGTAGTCCTTAATCAGTGTGACCTTCTCGGCCGAGGCGGAGGTTTCATCGAAGGTGTACGTGAGCCATTCCTTGGCCAGGCGGCGGGCGAGCTCCAGTCCCACCACGCGCTGGCCGAACGTGAGGACCTGGGCGTTGTTGCTCAGGACCGAGCGCTCCACGGAGAAGGAATCGTGGGCGGTGACGGCGCGGATGCCGGGAACCTTGTTCGCGGCGATCGCAACGCCCAATCCGGTGCCGCAGACCAGGAGTGCACGGTCCGCCTTGCCGGCGGCGATCAGTTCAGCGGCGGCGATGGCAACAGAGGGGTACGGAGTGTGGCTCGAGGCGTCCACCCCGACGTCGGTCACTGATTCGACCAAGCCGCTCGCTTCCAGATCGGCTTTCAAGGCCTCCTTATACTCGAATCCGGCATCGTCCGATCCAACGACCAGGCGCAGTTTGGTGCTCATGCTGTTTCCTTTACTGAGATCTTCCCGGCGGTGTTCCCGGCGAGGGTGTTGTGGATGGCCCGGACTATCAAGGCCATGGAGACGGCTCCGGCGTCGGGCGTTCCGAGGCTCTTTCCGGCGTGCGGGCGGGCTCGGCCCATGAGGGGCAGCAGGTTGGCGGTTGCCTCGGCGGACTGTTCGGCGATGGTGGTGGCGGCACCCCATGCCTCCCTGAGGCTTGCCCCGCCCTGAACAGCGGCCGTGAGGGCTTCGCTGAACGGGGCCAGGACGTCCACCAGGGTTTTGTCGCCGACCTTGGCCTTGCCGAAGTCCATGATGGAACGCTTCGCCTCGGCCACTCCTGCGGCAACGGCTGCCGCGTTCGGGCGTTCACTGTCACCCATGGATTGGCCGACGGCGCGCAGGGCCATGCCCCACAGCGCACCCGAAGTGCCACCTGCTTTGTCCGCCCAGGCATCGGCAGCAAGGTTCAGGGCGGTCCCGGCTCCGGCACCGCGTTCGACGGCGTCTGCCGCAGCAGCGACGGCGGCGTGGATTCCGCGCTCCATGCCGATCCCGTGGTCACCGTCGCCGGCAATCGCGTCGATGCGGCCCAGTTCTTCCACGTTGGCGTCCACCACGGCTTTGGCGGCATCGAGGGCTGCCAGGATCATGGGTGCCGCGGTTTTGGATTCTTCGCTGGCGTCCGGGATCACGGCTTGCTGCTCGGCGCCCATGGTGAGTTGCCCGGCGTCGAGCGCTTGAGCGCTGACCGCACCGCGCCGGAAGGCCGGGGCGTCCGCGGGGGCCATCCACAGTTCTTCGAGCTCGGAGTCCAGCCAGAACAGCGTCAGCGAGGTGCCTGCCATGTCGAAGCTGGTCACTAGCTCGCCGACTTGCGGGTCCACGGCTTCGATACCAGCCTCGGAAAGGAGTTGGGCCACGCGGCGGTAGACCACGAACAGCTCCTCGTACTTGACGCTGCCCAGACCGTTAAGGATCGGGACCACCCGTGCGCCGTGGGCGGAGAGGCCATCCGGGATCTCGGCGAGGAGGTCCTTGACCAGCAGTTCGGCCAGTTCATCCGCCGTCGGGATGTTCGTCTCGGCAATGCCGGGTTCGCCATGGATGCCCATGCCCACGGCCATACGCCCCTCGGGAACGGAGAAGAGCGGGTGGTCCGCGCCCGGGAGGGTGCAGCCTGTGAAAGCGACACCGAAGGAGCGCGTACGGTCATTGGCGCGTTCGGCGATCTCCACCACAGCGTCCATGGAGTAGCCGGCCTCGGCAGCAGCGGCAGCGACCTTGAAAACTGTCAGGTCCCCAGCGATCCCGCGACGCTTGTGCTTCTCGGCCAGGGGAGCGGAGGAAATGTCATCGGTGACCGCGATGCTGCGGCAATCGATGCCCTCGGCGCGGAGCTTGTCCTGGGCCTGCGTGAAGTGCAGGACATCGCCAGCGTAGTTACCGTAGCCCAGGAGTAGGCCGCCACCGTTGTCCGCGGCCTTGGCCACGTTGTAGACCTGCTGTGCCGAGGGGGAAGCGAACAGGTTGCCCATCGCCGCGCCGTGCGCCAGACCCTGGCCCACCAAGCCGGCGAAGGCCGGGTAGTGGCCGGAGCCGCCACCGATCACCAAGGCGACCGAGTCCGGCGTCGAAAGCGTGCTACGGGCAACACCGCCGGAGACGCGCCGGACCCACCGGCCGTGCGATGCGACGAAGCCTTCGATCATTTCATCAGCGAAGGCTGAGGGCTCGTTGTAGAGGCGGGTCATGGGCTATCTCCTGGGCTGTACTGAAAAGTGTGAGGTGGTGGTTGTGCCCTCCCTGATGGAAGGGCACAACCTGCTTGTGGTGTTTACGGCTCCGCGTGCTGCCCGGCCCCTTGGGGGTCCAGCGCCTCGGCAGGCGTACCGGCTGACGCCTTGCCCTGCTTGCTGAGCGTCACCATGAGGATGGAGGAGAGCAACATGAAGCCGCCGACGACGAACATGGGCACCGTGTAGCCGCCCGTCAGGTCCTTGAGCCAACCGGTGATGTAACCGGCGCTGAAGCCTGCCAGGTTGCCCACTGTGTTGATCAGTGCGATGCCTGCTGCTGCGGCTGCGCCGGTGAGGAACTGCGTGGGGACGGTCCAGAAGTTCGGCAGGGCCGCGAAGATGGACATGGCCGTGATGGTGATGACAGCGATGGTTGCTGCGGGGGAGCCGGCGAACAGTGCCAGCGGGATGCTGATGCCGCCGATGAGGGCCGGGAGGGCGATGTGCCAGGTCTTGACGCCGCGCTTGGTGGCGTCCTTGGACCAGAAGTACAGGGCAAAGGCTGCCGGCAGGTACGGAATAGCCGTGATGAGGCCCTTCTGGAATACATCGAACTTGGTGCCGTAGAGGCCTTCGAAGCCCGCGATGATGGTGGGCAGGAAGAAGCCCAGCGCGTAGAGGCCGTAGATGAAGCCGAAGTAGATCAGGGAGAGCATCCAGACGCGGCCGTTGCCGAATACCGTGCGAACGCTGACGTGCTTGTTGGTGGCGGCGGTTTCCTTCTTTTCCTTTTCAAGGGCGCCGGTCAGCCAGGTCTTTTCCTCGGTGGTGAGCCACTTGGCCTTGGAGGGGTTGTCTGCCAGGTAGAACCAGGCGACGATCCCGACGATGATCGCGGGGATGGCGACGCCGAAGAACATGAACCGCCAGCCCTCAAGCCCGAAGAATACGCCGTGCTGCTGGATCAAAGCGCCTGCGAGGGGAGCGCCGATCACCGTGGTGAGGGGCTGTGCCAAGTAGAAGAGGGCCAGGATCTTGCTGCGGTGCTTCGACGGCACCCAGAGGCTCAGGAAGAGGATGGCGCCGGGGAAGAAGCCAGCTTCTGCCACACCCAGGATGAAGCGCAGGATGTAGAGCTGCTCAACGTTGCCAACCCAGGTGAAGAGCAAGGACACGATGCCCCAGCTGACCATGATGCGGGCCAGCCAGCGGCGGGCGCCGAACTTGTGGAGGGCAAGGTTGCTGGGGATCTCCAGCAGGATATAGCCGATGAAGAAGACGCCGGAGGCGAAGCCGAACTGCGCCGCAGAGAGGGCGAGGTCGTTGTTCATGCCGTTGGGGCCGGCGAACGAGATGGCGGTGCGGTCCAGATAGTTGATGAAGAACATCAGGGCGACGAACGGCACCAGCCGGATTGCCACCTTCTTAATTGCGGATTTCTCGACCACCGATTGTGTGGTGTCCACATTGACTCCTAGATGTTGGTGTCCCTGCGGATCCTGCACTGGATGCGCCGGGCTGGTTCGTGGCATTGCCGGCGGGGATCCGGCGATGGCGAAGCTTGTGATTTAAACCATAGGACTGGATTCTAAATTGGTCAACCGGTTGACGAGTTTAAGTTTTGTCTCCGCAGTTAGAGGCAGCTGAGATTGGTCATCCGGTTGCTACGCTGTGAGGGTGTCAGCGAACTCAGCCGCAGCAGCGGCCCACATGACGGCAGCGCTTGTCCCCATGGAGCAAGGCTCCGTTGTGTCCGAAGTAGCCGAGCGTCTCCTTGCCTACTTCACCAGCGGCGACATCGCCCCCGGCACCCGGCTTCCC
This sequence comes from Paenarthrobacter sp. NPDC091711, assembly GCF_044756605.1. Taxonomy (NCBI): domain Bacteria; kingdom Bacillati; phylum Actinomycetota; class Actinomycetes; order Micrococcales; family Micrococcaceae; genus Paenarthrobacter; species Paenarthrobacter sp. NPDC091711. The sequence continues at coordinate 137,148 of NZ_JBIVTF010000008.1, read as the reverse complement.
GCAGAGCGGCAGCTGGCGGCTTCGCTCGGAGTCGGGCGCTCAGCCATCCGCGAGGCACTGGCCGCCTTGGAAATCCTGGGCATCGTTATTGTTCGGCCGGGTTCGGGAACATACCTGCGCGACGGCGTCTCCGAACTCTTGCCTCGAACGCTCAGCTGGGGACTCATGCTGGGGGAGCCGCGGACCCGCGAACTGGTTGAACTGCGCAGCGGGCTGGAAGTTCAGGCTGTGGAGTTGGCCGCGCTCAGGGTCACCGACGAGGCCCTGGAGCGAATGAGGGCCGACTTGGACGTCATGGAGAAGAACCTCGACGACCTCGCAGCCTTCGTGGAAGCCGATGCAGCCTTCCACCGTGAGATCGCGGCTGCTTCCGGCAACATGGTTCTGGAGGAACTCCTCCAGAGCATTCGCTCGCTGCTGAGGATTTGGGTGGACCGGGCACTGACCGATGAGGGCCATGCCGAGGCAGCCCTGCGCGAACACACTGCAATCTTCGAGGCACTCGTGGCCCGTGACGCTTCCGAAGTTTCCCAGAGCATGCGCTCGCACATGGCTACGGCTTCACGGCGCCTGCTGGCGGGGTTCGACGCAGCCCAGTAAATCTCCCGCGAGATGGCACTTAATACCAATGTCTGAGCCAAACATTGGCATCAAATGCCACCTCGCGGGCCGCTTGGACGTGGTGGCGGGATTCGAACCCGCGTGCGCTGCTTTGCAGGCAGCTCCCTGGCCTCTCGGGTACACCACGCTTTAACGACAGTAGGGGCCCGGCATGGACAGCTTCAACGTTCATTGCCCCCTCTTTCGCAGGGCTACGAAGCGTTGCCGCAGGTTGCTGTCCATGACCTGAACGAGGCCCTAATGCGACTCAATGCGAAGCAGGGTGGTCCGCTCAGTGGCTCTGGTCTGCTCCTCGACGAGACGCTTCACGTCCCTGTGCCGCCAGCTTTGAAACTCCCGCAGCAAGAAGCAGCGTCAGGATGGCAGCAGCCATGTGCGTGTAGAGCAGCAGATGAACGTTGCCTCCACTGGCGGCAGCCCCAGCGGGTATGTCCGTCAGCGCCTGGCCGCCGTGCAGGTGGTCCAAGAACCCTGTTCCCGGGAAGTAGCCTCCAAAAGCGTCGAATCCCCAGTGCAGCAACTGCTGGGCCACCCCGGACACCAGTAGCAAGAGCAGGGGCCCGCGGATCCAACGGGACATGACTTGTGCAGCCAAAGCACCCATGGCGGCGAAGGCCACGAGGACAGGGACGGCCGGAACGCTGCCGCCAGCCACCATATGCGCTGCCAGACCCAGAATCACAGCCACCGGCCCGGCTACCCAAGCCCACTTGTCCTGCACAGGAGTTGCGCTCATTGCCGTCCTTCCCTCCCCACAGGCTAAGTGGAAGAGGGCGGCTGGAAAAGGGGTCGGGAAATCTAGGCAAGCAAGGTGTTGACCAAGCGGGCCGCAACCTTCGCGGTCCTGGAATCAATGTCGAACTCCGGGTTCAGCTCGGCGACGTCCACATGGAGGAGTTTCCCGCTCGCAGCCACCTGGCGGCAGATCGCGCTGATCACCGGCAAAGGCACGCCATACGCGGCAGGCGCGCTCACCCCGGGAGCCACCGAGGCCGGCATCACGTCAAGGTCGATGGTCAGGTACAGCACATCCACGCCCGCCAGGAAGTCAGCGACGAAAACCTCTGATGCCTCGGGCGAGCACAGTTCATCGAGCAGGTACTTCACGCCCAGCCGGTTGGCGGTGTCGAAGAGCGTTCGGGTGTTGTTCGGCTCAGAAATTCCGACGACGGCGTACTGCAGTTCGCGCCCAGCCGCAGCTTCCGCGTTGGCCATCTGCAGGAACGGCGTACCCGAGCTCGGCCTCGGCTCATCGCGCAGGTCAAAGTGGGCGTCCAGGTTCAGCACACCCAGCCGCTTGCCGCGCACCGCTTCAGAGCCGGCCACGCCGAGGTAGCTGGCGAACGCGGTCTCGTGGCCTCCGCCAAGCACCACAGTGAGGTTTCCGGCGTCGAGCAGTCCCGATATGGCGCGTCCGGCGCGCTCTTGGCCCGCTTCCAGTGAGTCGTCCTCCACCACCACATCACCGGCGTCGAACACGTCACGGTCAAGGTGGAACGCCAGCGGACCCAGCGCCGACCGGATGGCGGCCGGAGCCTTGGCCGCGCCTACACGGCCCTTGTTACGGAGGACGCCGGCGTCGCTGCAGAAACCAAGCACGACGGCGGGACGCGCACCTTCTGAGGCGGCTGCGGACGTGTGCGGGGTGATGGCCTGCCACCAGCGGCGGTGCTCAGCGCCGTCCCCATCAAAACGGCCGGTCCACGGGGTGGGCGTGACGTCGACGGTGGGGGCACTGGTTTCCATGCTTCAAGCACACCCCAACACGCCGGCGAAAACCAGCGATTCCATGGAGGGAGTGTCTGAAACCCCGGACATCCCCTCGCGGAGGAGTGTTACTTGACGCCCAGCAGCTCTTCCACGGTACCGATGCCGAAGAACAGCAGGAAGGCGGCAGCCACAGCCCACATGAGCGGGTGGACTTCTCGGGCGCGGCCCTGGAAGGTGCGGATGAGGACGAAGGAGATGAAGCCTGCGCCGAGGCCGTTGGCAATCGAGTAGGTGAACGGCATCAGGGCGATGGTCAGGAACGCGGGAATTCCAACGCCCCAGTCCTGCCAGTCGATCTTGCCCACCTGGGAGACCATCATGAAGCCCACCACCACCAGGGCGGGGGCAACGGCTTCAAAGGGAACCAGGTTGATCAGCGGCGTGAAGAACATGGCCACCAGGAAGAGCGCGCCGGTGACAATCGAGGCGAGCCCGGTCCGTGCGCCTTCGCCGATTCCTGCGCCGGACTCCACAAAGATCTGGTTGGAGGAAACAGAGGCTCCACCGCCCACGATCGCTCCCAGCGCGTCCACCTGGAGAACGCGGTCCACGTTGGGGATGTTCCCGTCCTCATCCACGGTTCCGGCCTCGTTGGCCAGGCCCACCATGGTGCCCATGGCGTCGAAGAAGATGCTGAGGAGGATCACGAAAGCCAACAAAGCTGCAGCGATGAAACCTAGGTGCTCGAAGGCGCCAAACGGATTGGCTTTGCCGATCAGGGACAGGTCCGGTGCGCCCCATTCGCTGAGCTTGGGCGCCACCAAAGACCAGCCGCGGGGGTTGACGTTGGTGCCATCAAAGCTCGGGCCAATGTGGAGCGTGAACTCGAGGATCGCGGCCAGGGCCGTGGAAACTACGATGCCGATCAGGATGGCGCCGCGGACCTTGCGGACCACCAGGGCGATGGTCAGGATTAGGCCCACAGCAAACACAAGGGTAGGCCAGCCCAAGAGCTTGCCGTCCACGCCCAAACCGAGGGGAACAGTGGTGCCGGCGGCGTCGGGGATGCGGCGCACGAATCCGGCGTTGACCAGGCCGATCAGTGCAATGAAGAGGCCAATGCCCACAACGATCGCCGTTTTGAGGGCTTCCGGCACCGCCTTAAACACGGCAGTGCGGAATCCCGTGAGCACCAGGATGAGCATGGTGACACCGGACAGCACCACCAGGCCCATCATGTCCGGCCATGTCAGACCGGGGTGCGAGGCAACGGTGACCGCGACGAACGCGTTGACGCCCAGGCCTGTTGCCACCGCGAAGGGGTGCTTGGCCCAGGCGCCCATGAGGATAGTCAGGATGCCGGCCACGAACGCCGTGGTGGCTGCCACGGCGGTGAAGCCCAGTGACGCGCCGCTTGAGTCGGGCCCGGAGAGGATCAGCGGGTTCAACACCACGATGTAGCTCATGGCGAAGAAGGTCGCGAAGCCGCCACGGATTTCCCGCGAATAGGTGGATCCGCGTTCGGAGATCTTGAAGTAGCGGTCTACTGCAGAACCTTGTTTCAGCATGAAGGTCTCCGGGGATCGAGGGGAGTTTGCTCTCAAATCCTATGTTGTCCGGTGCGGGCCATCCCAACGATTCGCCTAGTCTGTAAGGAAGCCAACACTAGGAGAAACCGCCCCATGCGTACCATCCGCCCGCTTCTGGCCGCCGTCGTCGCTGCTCTTGCTTTTGCTTCCGCCCTGCTGTTTTCCGCGGCGCCGGCGTCCGCGCACGACGTCGCCGAATCAACCACGCCAGCCAACGGTGCCAGCGTGGCGGAAGTTCCGGCGTCGGTCTCCATTACGTTCAACAACCGCCCCCTCGCCATCGGTTCCGGTGTAACCGTGACGGCCGGAGGCGAGAACTGGGCAGACGGTCCCGTGGAAATTATCGACAACCAGGCCGTTCAGAAGCTTCGCGAGGGCGCCCCCGCAGGTGAGTTCACGGTGGTATGGCGCGTTGTCAGCTCCGATTCACACCCCATTGAGGGCACCTTCACCTTCACAGCCGCCGCGGGAGGCTCGACGACGGCGAGTGGTACGGCAGGTGCCTCGCCGACGGCGTCAGCTTCGTCAGCCGCGGTTCCCACCGCGGGTACCGCCGCGCCCGGCACGGCCAGCAATAATGAGCCGGCCGAGGACGCCTCGCAGCCCTTCCCGTGGAGCATCGTTGGGCTGGCTGTTGTAGCTGTGGGTCTCGTTATTTATCTCGCCGTTACCGCAAGGAAGAAATTGGCGGCTTCTAACGACGCGGATGCGGATACTCCCGCGGAATAGCGCGGTTTTCTACGTAGCTGCGAATATCTCGAATCGGTTACCGCGACACGCCGGACGCCCACTTCCCGTTACTTAAATGTGACTTCGGGGGAATCATCGCGTACGGTAGTACCTGTGCCTGTTCCACGTAGCGGGCACTTCCGGCCTGATTGCCTAGCTCTGCCGCAGTCCGGAATCCGTTCGCAGACAAACCTACGGCAGAGACGGGGAACCCAATTTAGGCCGCTTTCGAGCGTGCCTTGGGGTGAAGTCACGAAGCTTCCGCTGAACAGCGGGGGATAGTGGCCGGGTGACTCCCATCCGAATCCGACAGCTAACCTCGCAGGCATCGGGAGAGGCTCTTTCATGTCTTCACGCATTCTTCGCGGCCGTCGTAAGGCGGACAGCGTACGTCCTAATCCGTTCATCTCCATCTCGAAGGCAGTGGCCAGCAACGCTTCCGGCGCTGGCCGTCAGGCAGCTGTTATCGCAGCTGCCTCGGGCCTCGTTTTGACCGGTTCCATTGCTGCTCACGCAGCTGAGACCCCGGTTCAGCGCGATTCCAGCCCCGCAACGGTCGCCGAGACCGTATCCGAGGCACCCACCAAGGTTGTTACCGCCCTGTCGACGGCTACCGTCAACTTCGAGCGTCCCGCCGTTGCTTCCGTAGCAGCTCCGGTCATCGAAAAGCCGGCTCCTGTTGTTGAGGCTCCCGTAGCCAAGAAGGCAGCTGTGACCACCGCTGCTGCAACAGCTCCCGTCGCCGCTCAGGCTGCGGTTGCTGCTGCTCCCGTGGCTGCCGCACCGGTTGCCGCTGCTCCTGTAGCTGCTGCCCCCGCCGCTGGCGGAGTCAACGCAGCCATGGTTGCTTCGGCTTACGCACAGATCGGCATCTTCCAGGACTGCACCGCCATGGTTGAAAAGGCCCTTGGCTCCGCAGGCATCCCGGTAGGCGACCTCGGTCCCATGCAGTTCATGAACTACGGCAAGGTCGTTAGCGATCCCCAGCCCGGTGACATGATCGTCCAGTCCGGCCACGTTGCCATCTACATCGGCAACGGACAGGCCATCAGCGGCGGCATCAACGGCAACCAGACGGGCATCCACCCGATCAGCTGGTTGACCGCAACGGGTCCCCTGACCTACGTACGCGCTGGCGCATAAAGCCTCACGCTTAGTTCAAAGGCCGGTACCTCTTCGGAGGTACCGGCCTTTGGCGTTAAGTTCTGTTCGGAAAAGTTCAGCGCGTTATGTCCGACGCCGGATGGCGCGCCTGAGCGGCGGGGGCTGGCTGGGCTTGGCTGGCTTGGCTGGTGGGTGCTGCTAGGCGATGGCGATGCCGGGACCCGGCGGCAGGGCAACCTTTGAAGAGATCGCCTGGCCCACTGCCTTGGCTTGCCGCAGCACTTCCTTGGGAGACGGTGTAATGAGGTCTCCGACACCCACAAGGTGCATGCCGACGGCCCGCATGGCCGCGGCAAGATTCTGGCCTACCGCTATGCCAAGTTCGGCAAGCATGCGCCGCAACTGGCTTTGGGCGCAGCGCGTTACTACTACGTGGTCTGCCAGGAGAACACCGTGGGCCGTGTGGACCGCCCATTGGCGGGGACTTGATTCGAGGGGGCCGGATGCGTGGAGCCCGGTCCTCAGGCCCGCTGTGGTCATGCTGGCCACCAGGCCATATCCGATCTGCCGGGAGGGATCTGACCCCAGGAAATCAAGGCGCACGGCACGTGTGGTGTTGCGAACGTCCAAGTGATGGTTGGTGGCGTAGTTGCGCAGGTGGCGGAGGATTTCGTTGCGTTCCTGCATTGCTGCGGGATCGGCGGAGTCAGTGCGTTGAAGCATGCCTGTGTGGACGGACGGTCCTGGAGCGGACAACGCTCCGAACCCGTCCACAACGATTGAACCCACGCCGTAACGGCTGAGTTCGCTGGCAACTGCCAAGCCGGACAGGCCGGCTCCGATGACCACGGTGGTGGTGCGTTCCGTGGCGGAATCAGGCGTGAGTGACACTGCTTGGTTCCTCCTTGACGTGTGTGCCTTACGGCAGCGCGTGGGATCGCGTCCGAGTTCCCCAAGCGGCCGCAAATAAATGGCCGGGGCGTGTGTTGTGAGACACCCTCGCCGGCCATTCGGTGACTCGAACACTACCGAACTTTTTCGGCCATGGATAGCCTCTTAGGCGGCGCGTTTTGTCTGTTCGTCGGGAGCGCAATATCGACGGCCGGGAACCGAGCCCTGACCGTTATGCACATAGCCCAATGTCGTCTTGATTCGCCACTGCTGACCGAGAATAGTGAGCATTGGGAGCAGGAATTTTTAGAGTTTCTCCTGCCCCGGCCATTGACAATGGAACAGTCAGAGAGTTCTACGCCGGGAACCTCTGGCAGAATAGCCGGAACATCAAGCAGCAGGTGGAGAGGCAGGCCCCCATGGACCAGCACGGTAGACACAGTGAAGAGCCACAGGACGGCCAGGACCAGGTTGTGGAACCAGGTGGCATCGTGGTCGGAGTGGACGGTTCAGAGCACGGTCAGTGCGCCTTGGTCTGGGCTGCACGGGAGGCGGAACGCCGTCAGCTTCCGCTGCATATTGTCACGGCTTACTCCGTGCCCATTTTCGCGGCCTCCGGCTTGGACGGTGGCTACGCAACAGTTGACGATTCCGTCATACGCGAGGGCGCGGACGCAATCGTTCGCCAAGCCCTGGACAAAGTCTCCGGATACGCCATCGACGTTGATGCATCCGTGGAAAACGGCGATGCCGCTGGTGTCCTGTTGGATCTTTCCGAGGATGCTGCGCTGCTGGTCTTCGGTAGCAGGGGACGCGGCGGGTTCGTCGGACGTCTGCTGGGCTCGGTGAGCAGTGCCCTGCCCGCACACGCCAAATGCCCCACGGTGACGGTCCCGCTCTACTGCGCCGACAGGCTGGGCGAGAACACCGAGGACAAACACATCAAGGCCGAGCACGCCAAGTCCGGTCCGCGGACCGTGGAAAATGTGGTTGTGGTAGGCGTTGACGGCTCCGAACAAGCTCGCGTTGCCGTGCTCGAGGCTGCCGAGCAAGCCCAGCGCATGGGCGCCAAGCTCCGGGTTATCTGCGCTGTTCCTCAATACAGCGGTTCCCTGGCCTGGGTTCCGGCTCCGTTGGACCGTGATGCGCTGTTTGCGGATATCAGGGTCCAGCTTGATGCGGGTGTTGCGTGGCTCAGAAGCCACTTCCCCTCATTGGCCATTGAAACGGATCTCCGTGACGGCTCGCCGGTTGATGTTCTGGTGGAAACCAGCCGCAGCGTCGAGTTGGTAGTTCTGGGTACACGGGGCCGCGGTGGATTCGCGGGAATGCTGCTGGGTTCAACATCGGACGGAGTCCTGCACCACGCCAAGGGCCCTGTGCTGGTGGTTCCGGACCGGGAAGATCCCCGGTTGGCTGACCGCCACAAATTCGGGCCCATGCTCGGCGCTGCCTGAGTCGGCGCCCGTTTCGTCCATGGACAAGAATCAGCCCGGGAAGCCGGCGCAGGATCGGGGCGCCCGCATGAGCGGTTCCGATCCGCTGCTTGTCATGGACATCGCCCACATCCGAGGAGCCATGCTTCCAGAGGTCGGGGGCAAGGCAGCTAACCTGGGCGAGTTAGCCAGCGCGGGGCTGCCTGTGCCGCCGGGGTTTTGCCTCACAACAGCTGCGTACCGGCAGGCACTCGCGGCCGCCGGCTTGGAGGATGTCTTCGCGGCTTTGAATGAGGTCAGCACCTCCGGCCCGGACGTCCCTCGCTTGGACACCTCAGGCTTGGACCGGCTCAGTGAGATCGCCACCCGTGCCCGCTCTTTGGTTCTCGACGCCGGGGTGCCGGCCGGGATCGCAGAAGCGGTGAGTTCGGCCTACGAGGAATTGGGAGACGACGTTCCAGTGGCTGTCAGGTCTTCGGCCACCGCCGAGGACCTGCCGTTCGCGAGCTTCGCCGGGCAACAGGACACCTTCTTGAACGTCGTGGGTGTGGACTCGGTCCTGGACGTCGTGAGCCGCTGCTGGGCCTCGCTCTGGACAGACCGCGCCGTGACCTACCGGACCACCAACGGGATTGACCACGCCACGGTGGCTTTGGCCGTGGTGGTGCAGGAGATGGTGGACTCCACGGCGGCCGGCGTCATGTTTACGGCCAACCCCGTGACGGGAAATCGCCATGAGATCGTCATCGATGCCAGCCCTGGCCTGGGGGAAGCGGTGGTTTCCGGTGCCGTGAATCCGGATCATTATGTGGTGGACTCCCTGCTCGGCGAGATTGTGAGTGCGACCGTGGGGGACAAAAGCGTGGAGATCCGCGCCGTTCCAGGCGGCGGCACGGAACGACTTGAGCGGCGTCACCGGGCCCTGCTTGATGACCCGGCTCTTCAGCCCTGCCTCAGTAACGGCCAGGTCATTGCGCTCGCAACGTTGGGCCGGGAGGTCCAGAAACACTACGGCGCCCCGCAGGATACCGAATGGGCCATCGACGCCGGAGGAAAGCTGTGGCTCACCCAGGCCCGGCCCATCACAACCCTGTACCCGCAAACCACCCGAACGCCTCCTGCGCCGGGGGAGCACGCCTTCCTGAACTTCAGCCTCGCGCAGGGGCTCACAAGGCCATTGACGCCCATGGGCTTGGCCGGTATCCGCCTCATCGCATCATGCGTCGCCAAGACTGCTGCGTTCGATGTACCTGATCCCAGGTCCGGTCCTCCACCGTATTATGAGGCCGGTCAGCGCATATTTTTCGATCTCACAGCGGTGCTGCGAAGCCGGGTCGGGCGGGAAATCGTTCCGCGGGTTTTCGATGTGATGGAAGCCCGCTCAGCCACACTCATGCGGGGTCTGTTTGATGATCCACGCTTCACGGTGATCACCAAGACGCCCCTGAAGCTGCTTCGCCACATTGGGCCGGTTGCGGCCAAGTACCGTGTCCCCGCGTCCGTGCTCCGCGGACTCTTCCGGCCGGCTGCGGCGATGGCAGGGGTGGAGCGCATCAACGCGGAATTACGCACCACCTTGGCTGTGCCGAGCACAGCGACCTCCCATCAGCGGCTCGGCCACGTGCAGAGAATCCTGGGAGAGGAAGTCTTCGCCGTAGTACCGCAGATTCTGCCTCTTCCTGCGCTCGGATTCGCCATGCTGGCGCTGGTGAGCCGGCTTCTGGGTGGGCAGGCGCCGTACGAGCAACTCCAAACAGTGATCCGCGGCCTACCCAACAACGTCACCACGGAGATGGACCTGGCTTTATGGCAGCTCGCCTCGGACATCCGGAAGGATCCCGACGCCGTTGCCTCCATGGTGGGCAGGACGGCAGTGGAGTTGGTTGAACAGTATCGGGCGGCGGACCTCCCTCCGGTTGCGCAGTCCGGCGTGGAAGCGTTCCTTCGAACGTATGGACACAGAGCCGTTGCCGAGATCGACCTCGGAATGCCGCGCTGGTCAGATGATCCCACCCACATCCTCGGAGTGGTGGCGAACTATTTGAGGCTTGGGGAGGGTTCTGAGACCCCGGATCGCCAGTTCATCAGGGCGGCCCGTGACGCCGATGAGCAGGTGGCCCTTTTTGTGGCCCGCGCCAGGGCGAAGAGTCCGCTCCATGCCCTGATTGTTCGCACGGCTCTGGACCGGACACGGAGATTCGCTGGCTTGCGGGAGTTGCCCAAGTACAACCTCGTCCTGGGATTGTCGGCAGCGAGGGAGCAGCTGCTCCTGATCGGTAACGAGCTTGCGGCAGCACACCGAATTGAAAGTGCGGAGGACGTCTTCTTTCTGGACCTCGACGACGTCGAGGTCGCCTTGGCGGGGGATGACCTGCGCGGCGTGGTTGCGGACCGCCGTGCGGCCTATGAACAGGAACTCCGCCGCAGGCACATTCCCAGAGTGCTCCTGTCTGATGGGACAGAACCCGAGGCTACGGCCGGCGGGAGCGGCGGCAAGCAGCGCCCTGGCACTTTGTCCGGCAGTCCGGCGTCGGCGGGCCTGGTGTCTGCGCCGGCGCGGGTCATCCTGGATCCGGTGGGCGCCCACCTCGAACCCGGGGAAATCCTCGTGGCACCGTCAACGGACCCGGGCTGGACGCCCCTGTTCCTCACTGCTGGAGGGCTGGTCATGGAGATGGGCGGCCCCAATTCCCACGGGGCAGTGGTGGCCCGCGAATACGGCATACCAGCGGTGGTTGGCGTACCCGACGCAACGGCGCGCATCAGCACAGGCCAACTCATCACCGTGGACGGAGCCGCGGGGACCGTCAATACGGAAACCCCTGAACCCTGACGGAGATCAGGCGTGCTGATGTGATTCGTGCTCGGAGTGGCTCACGGGCTCCAACTGGAAAGTACAGTGCTCGGTATCGAAGTGCCGGCCCAGGCAAGATCCCAGTTGATCGAGGATGCTGTCCGCCCCCGTAGCGTTGAGGACCTCATCTTCCACCACCACGTGGGCGGAGAACACGGGCACCCCGGAGGTGATGGTCCAGATGTGGATGTCGTGTGCGTCCACTACGCCGTCGACAGCCAGGATGTGCTCGCGGATCATGTTCACGTCCACGCCCTTGGGGGTGGCTTCCAGGAGTACGTCCACCACGTCACGTAAGAGATGCCAGGCCCGCGGAATGATCATCAGGGCAATCAGCACGGATGCCAGCGGGTCAGCAGCACTGAATCCGGTGGTCATGATCACCACGGCCGCCACGATGACCGCGATGGAGCCAAGGAGGTCGCCGAGGACCTCCAGGTAGGCGCCGCGGACGTTGAGGCTTTCCTTCTGTGCCCCCTGCAGGATCAGGAGTGAGACGAGGTTTGCCACCGCACCCAAAATGGCGGCCCACAGCATGACGTCCGTATGGATTTCCGTGGTCTCGCCGAAGCGCCGGATGGCTTCGATCATGATCACCACGGCGATGACTATGAGGATCAGAGCGTTGGCCAGAGCAGCCAACACTTCGGCCCGCTGGTATCCATAGGTCCGCTGGTCGCTCGCCGGACGGGTAGCGATCCACGCCGCCATGAGGGCAATGAAGACACCGGCGGCGTCGGAGAGCATGTGGCCCGCATCGGCCAGCAAGGCCAAGGAACCGGACACGACGGCGCCAACCACCTGGATGCCCACCACCCCTAAGGTGATGGCCAGGACGGCGATAAGCCGCTTCCGATGCTTGCCGGTTGCTGTGACTCCGTGGGAGTGGTTGTGGTCGTGCCCCATGCCTATAAGGCTAGCCCCAGCCGAGCTCATGCAGGCGGTCGTCGTCTATCCCGAAATGGTGAGCTATCTCATGCACCACAGTGATGGCCACCTCATCAATAACCTCTTGGCGGGTGCTGCAGATGTTCAGGATGGGTTGACGGAAGATGGTGATCCGATCCGGGAGGGAGCCTGCCTCCCACCAGGAGTCGCGTTCGGTCAACGGAACTCCCTCGTAGAGTCCCAACAACACAGTGTCCGGATCTTCGCCGGGCTGTGGCGTGTAGTCGTCCTCGATGAAGATCGCCACGTTGTCCATGGCACTGGCCGCTTTGGGCGGGATCAGCTGCAGGGCGTCACTGACGGCTGCCTCAAAGTCCTCGGGCGACATCTCATAAGGACCCGAAAAATGGGCTTCATCACCAGGCCTGTTTTCGACGGGACTGTGTACTTTTTCGACAGGACTGGGCACTTTTTCGACGGGGCTGTGTACTGCGTTCCGTTCCAGCAGTGGCGAGTCCCGGAGCGGCGAGGAAGGGCGCTCGCCGTCGGGAACTATGGGCAGGCCGGGAGGAAGATTCGCGGGCATGATTCGACTTTAGTCCGCCAACGCAGCAATGGCTCCGTGCGTGATGGGAGATACTGAACTCAATCCTCCTTTCGACAGACACAGGAACCGCATGACCGGCACCGCTTCCCTCACACCTGAGCCCCTCGACGTCGTCGTTGTGGGTGAGGCCTTGATCGACATCGTCCAGTCGACGGACGGGCAGAAGGAGTACCCCGGCGGTTCGCCGGCAAATGTCTCCTATGGCCTTGGACTCTTGGACGTGAAAACGGGCCTGCTAACGGCGATTGGACGCGATGCGCGGGGTGATGCCATCGCTGCGCACCTGCAAAAAGCGGGTGTGGTGTTGTTGCCCGGATCCATGTCCGCGGGCAAGACCGCGACGGCGACAGCCCGGATAACCGCCGACGGTTCTGCGGATTACACCTTCGATATCGACTGGGCGCTGGCTCCACTCGCTTTGCCCTACGCGCCAAGAATCCTGCACACGGGTTCCATTGCCACTTTTCTGGAGCCCGGGGCAAGTGTTGTCCGGAGCTTGCTGGAGCAGGCCCAGGGCGGATGCATGGTCACGTACGACCCCAACATCCGCCCCGACCTCCTGGGAAGTCACCACGAGGCGCTCGCATTGTTCGAGGAAATCGTGCCCCTGACGGACGTCGTCAAGCTCAGCGGCACCGATGCCCGGTGGCTGTACCCCGGCAAGGCGCTTGAGGACACAGCGAACCACCTCCTGGCCCTGGGTACCGGGCTTGCCGTGGTGACCCAAGGGGTCAATGGCTCGCTCATGGCCACCCGGCATATACAGCTCAACGTCCCGGCCGTCCCGGCAACTGTGGCGGACACCATCGGCGCCGGCGACTCCTACACGGCGGCGCTCATCATGGGGCTGCTGCTACGCGGCAGCGACGGGATGGCGCCAACCGTGCTGGAACGGATCGGAACCATTGCCTCCATGGCTGCCTCCATTGCTGTTGGACGCCCAGGTGCCAACCCGCCCACTCACCGCGAACTTCTGATGGGCATGGCCCGCTAGCTACGAGGCTGGCGGGGCTGCCTGGTCTGTCTGGTTTGCCGCCGCGTCAATCCGACGCCGATGAGGCAGACTACGCCGCCGATCAATCCCCAAATGGTAGGGATCTCCTGGAGGACAGCCCACGAGATCAAAATGGTGGTGCCCGGGACGAGGTACGTGGTGGCGGCCAGCTTTCCGGCCGAGATCAGGGATAGCGCGTACGCCCATGTGGTGAACGCTATGGCTGTGGGGAAGATGCCCAAGTACACCAGGCCCAGCGTCGCGGGGAGGGGTGCCGCTTGGACCTCGGCAATCAGCTGACCTGTCCACGGCAGGCAGCAGATGGCACCCACCATGATCCCGAACCACGTCGCCTGTCCTGCCGTGAATTTCCGGAGCACGGGCTTCTGCAGGATCGCGCTCACCGAGGCGAGCACAGCGGCGAGCAAGCACAACAGCACACCGGCGACGTCCGCCGTCGAGCGCTGTCCTGAACCCAGCGCAATCATGGCGACGCCGCAGAAGGCCACGCCGCTACCGATCAACAGCCAGCACGGGAAGCCCTCCTTGAGGAAGATGCCGGCAAGAATGGCGATGAGGATGGGTGAGACGTTGATCAGCATGGCGCTGGTGCCGGCGTCGAGCATGTGCTCCGCGGCGTTCAGCGCCACGTTATAGCCGCCGAACCACATCACCCCGTAAGCAACGATTGGCAACCATTCCCGGCCGCTCGGCCAGATCTTCAAAGTCGGCAGCACCACGATTCCAAGTACGACGGCGGCAACCGCCAACCGTCCCAGCGTCAAGGACCCGGGGGAGAAGCTGGGGCCGACTGCCCGGATGCCCACGAAGGCCGAAGCCCACAGGACGACCGTGATGATGACGGCCGCGATGCCGAGTTTGCTGATGGCTGCGCCCGGCGCGGGGGTGGTGCGCGGGGTCGAGTCCGGGGAGGGCTGGCCGGGTTCGGCCGGGGTGGTGGTTGTCATAGGGCAAATGTATCCGGCATACAGCGGAGGCGGCTGGCGGTTTTCGGACGCGTCAGGACAAGATCCTGCCAATGTTGGGCTGCAGCCCTCGGGGCGTCCGCCGAGGGGTGAGCTCTCGACCCTTTGGGTGCTTCTATCCCTTGAGATCCCGCCCCTCGGCGGTCACCTGGTTTGTGGTCCGGGACACTGCGCAAACCTCGATTTGGGAATATCGCCATCTATGCTCTAAAGTTTTAGAGTCCAGTTCGGACGAGCGAGACACGGAAAGAACGCGTAGAGCGTCCCTTTTCTTTGCGAAATCCGAATTGAGTTCAGGCCCCCATCGTCTAGCGGCCTAGGACACCGCCCTTTCACGGCGGCGGCACGGGTTCGAATCCCGTTGGGGGTACGCAAGGAAGTGGTGAACCGGATGAAAAAAGTCTGGTAAGCTAGAAGCCTTGAAAAAAACGCGGTAGAGATACTGCAAACGCAAGGCCCTGTAGCGCAGTTGGTTAGCGCGCCGCCCTGTCACGGCGGAGGTCGCGGGTTCAAGTCCCGTCAGGGTCGCTCTGAGCGCCGAAGAAATTCGGTTCTCAAGGTGACATGTCACCTAGGCTCTGTAGCTCAGTTGGTAGAGCGTTCGACTGAAAATCGAAAGGTCACCGGATCGACGCCGGTCGGAGCCACCACTGGGAAGCATCAGTTCTTCGGAACTGGTGCTTTTCTTCTTTAACGCGGTTGGCACGACGAATCACGCTCCGGAAGACCCTGCAAACTGGACACCACAAGTGCGGACGGACACCGGCGGGCGGACATCCTGCGCTGGGCGGTGTTACCGGCGGCGACCCTGATGATGGTTTCCTTATTGGCATGGGTTTGTTTAACTGGAAAAAGACAGCGGTTAGCGCCGACGAATATGAGCAGCCGGTTTTTTCGGAGCTGCCACCGGAGCATATACAGTTCCTCTCCACATACGTGCAGATCGCCGAAGGATCTGGCGTGGATCTCGCGGATGCTGACAGTGTCGCCGGTTTTTACCAGACTGCATTGGAATCATGGCAGGCATCGGGTGGGCAGACAGACGCTGAGCTGTACCGAAACGCCGCTGGTGTTGCTTTCGGTGAACTCCTCGTCCGGACGTCTCCGCTTCGATGGGTCGTCGCCGAGGATTCACAGGGACGCGAGCTGGCTGTTCATTCTGACCGAACCAATTTCCTTGTGTATCCCCTGGATGCCGTGGAGAAGCGGTGGGGCAGAGGTGATGACGGCGAGTTCATCAAGGCCCTGACCGGCAAAGTGATTGACCACTTCAAGGTCTACTAGCCGCTGCGGGTAGCGGCGCCGCCAGTGACGATTCGCTGTGCCTGAATCCGTCGATAGGAAGCGAGGGCGGTATTGAAGCCACGAAACTTTACTAAAGGAAGCAGAAGTTATGGGGAAACTTTCAAATGGCCACCTGTGGACTCTTGTTCATGCTGAGCGTGCCGCGCTGGTGGAGGACATGACGGGTCTTAGCGAGGAGCAATGGCGTCACGAGACCTTGTGTGGGCGTTGGGATGTAGAGGAAGTCCTCGCGCACCTCACGGCAGCGGCGAGCCTCAACCGGTGGCAGTGGCTGCGCAGCATGTTCGGTGCGTATTTTCGTCCCGATGTGCATAACCAGCGCAGACTGGAGGAGCACCGCGGCAGCACACCGGCTGAGACCCTGGAACGGTTTCGCACCGTCATTCACAGCGCCACTGCACCTTCCTCCGATATTCCCGCCTACCTGGGAGAGGTCATAGTGCACGCCGAGGACATTCGCCGGCCGCTGGGGGTTCCCCGCACTCCGAGCATTGCCGCGTTGACGCCCGTAGCGGAGTTCTACGTGCGCCGCGATTTCGCGGTCGCCAGCCGCACGCACGCTGCCGGCCTGGAGTTACAAGCCAATGACGGGCCCTTCGCAGCGGGTACAGGACCGGTGGTCACGGGTTCGACCCTTGCCCTCGTGATGACCATGGCCGGACGCACCTCCTACCTTGAGGACCTTCAGGGTCCTGGTGTGCCTACCCTTCGCTCACGCCTCGACGTCTTAGCCGCGAGCTCTGCTGGACGTCGATGAGATACCGGGTGGAGTGAGCGACCCACCGGGAACCAGTACCCGATGGAACTCCGCCCAGTCAGGCAGTACGGGGTGTCGTGCAGCTAGAAGCCCGAACGACGCAACAGCCTCGTTCGCTAAGCTGTCATCGACCCCTGCCTCCATCGCGGGTCGCTCCACTTGGAGGCGCAGCTTGCCTCCCGATGACTCGGGCAGCGTTCCATTACTGGAAGCGGGGGTATGGCGGAGTCGGTTCCGACAGCCCGCCACGCCCCAGCCATCAAATTGGGGTGCTTTCTATGCCCAGGACTGGTCCCGGTTGATGCATGCGCCATCTATCTGAATTGAGGTCACCCGGTTCTTCATACCCATTGAAGCCAAGTTGACGCGTTCTCCACCGTAGGTGGCCCAGGCCTCGCCAGTGCAGTTGGCTCCGTCGTAGATGTTGGCGCCGCCTGGGGTGTTGTTGATGAGTGACGCTGCGTTGTTGTTGACTTGGACTCCCCAGCCGTTCGCGCCCGCTGGGCCATCGGTGAAGAGCTCGTTGCTCAGGCTGGCATCACTGTATGCGAAGTCAGCCCGTGCCCCTTCAAAGTTGCTGTTGAAGTACAGGCACACACGGTTAGCCGGGCATGCTTTTCCTGAACCTGAGGCATTGGCTGCAGGTGCCCCCGCTAGCAGTGCCGTTGCGGCGAACCCTAGCAGAGCTCCTGCGCTTGCGATCTTTGTGGCGAGTTTCATGGTTCTTGCTCCTTAATCGGGGAAGTGTGTGGCCGTTCGGTTCCGCCGAAGCGTGTTTGCGTATCCTCGCCCACGGTGGAGGTATTCGCGATGGGGTGAACTACCCAAGTGGGTTCTGGTGCTTCCCACAGACTTTCCAAAGGAAGACTATTGACGCGTCAGATTCTCCGTGACACCATGATGACCACATATTGATACCGGTATCAATATGTCTCAACAACCCACGTTGTCATCGAAAGGACCATCCGTGCTTGGCTTCAAAGAAGAGGAATTCCTCACGCAGACCCGCAGCGCACTGGCACTGCAGGGGCAGATCGAATCGGTGGTCGACTCCATCCAAGAGCGGGAACTGGCTAACCTGTTCCTTATCGGCGCCGGCGGGACCTACGCCGCGATGCTGCCCTACGAGCACTTCATCCGGTCCCGCTCCACCCTGCCCGTCCGTGCGTCCATCGGCAAAGAGCTGATGCTGACGGAGGATCCCACGTTCGGCCCCGGTTCCGTAGCTGTTTTTGCCTCTGTCTCAGGAACCACCGAGGACGTTATAGAGGCCATCGAGTTCGCCAAGGCGAAGGGTGCCTACACGGTGGGATTCACCGGATTCGGGGACAGCCCGTTCGCCAAGGCCCTCGATGTTGCTTTGGTGACGGAGCCCAAAACCTGGCCGTTCGATATCCCTATGATTCTTTTGAGCACCCGCCTACTCGCCATCCGGGGCGAATTTGAAGGGTACGCAGAACTGGCTGCAGAACTGCAGACCGTCCCCGAGAGTCTGGTGGGCGTCGCAAAGCAAGCAGAATCAGTGGCGGAAACATTTGCTGAGAAGAACAAGGACGCTGACTACCATTTCCTGGTGGGCACAGGGAACCTTTGGGGCCTCACCTACCTCTATTCCATGTGCATCTTGGAAGAAATGCAGTGGCTCCGGACCACCCGCGTGCACGGTGCAGAGTTCTTCCACGGATCCCTCGAACTGATCGAGGAAGACACCAGCCTCATGCTTCTGGTGGGTGAGGACGAGACGCGTCCGCTGATGGATCGCGTGGCCAAGTTCGCCGAAAATTACAACAAGAACACCACCTTGTTGGACAGCAAGGACTACGAACTTCCGGGCGTCAGCCCTCGATTCCGCGCGCTGCTGTCGCCGCTGATTCTGGATACCGTCCTTGACCGGTTCAGCAAACACCTTGAGCGTGTACGCAACCACTCCCTGGATCTCCGCCGCTACTACCGGGTGGTCGATTACTGACCGATACGAAGCCCGCGAAGGCCTCAGGCCGCGCTGCGGGCCCGGCTGCCCGGGCCCGCAGATTCGAGACAGGAAGAGCATGAAAATAATCGGGTTCGGGGACAACATCGTGGACCGTTTTCTCGACCGCAAAGTGATGTACCCCGGGGGAAACTGCGTTAATGTCGCAGTATTCGCCCGTCGGCTCGGTATCGAGTCCGCCTACCTCGGCGTATTCGGCTCGGATCCCTTGGGCGTCTTTGTCCGCGATGCCATTGATGCGGAGGATGTTGACACCAGCAAGTGCACCATCCGCGATGGCCTCAACGGCGTCACTGAAATCAAGGTAGTTGACGGTGACCGGATCTTTCTGGGCTGGAACGAAGGGGGCGTCACCACAAGTGATCCCTTCACTCTGGAGGAGGAACACCTCCAATACCTGGCATCGGCCGATCTGGTGCATTCGAGCGTCTATTCTGCATCGGAGGATCAGTTACCTGCCGTCCGAAGCGCTGAGGTCTTGGTCAGCTATGACTACTCGTCGGAGCCGGAACGTCGAACAGACGCCTATTTGATGCGGACGGCGCCCTACGTGGACCTGGCACTTTTGTCGTGCGGAAACATGACCGTTGCCGCCGTCGAGCATGACCTCAAACGCGTGCACGCGGCGGGCGTTTCGCTTGCGGTGGGGACGCGGGGACAGTCAGGCGCCATGATGTACGACGGCGAACGCTTCC
The DNA here is from genome assembly GCF_044756605.1 of Paenarthrobacter sp. NPDC091711. Lineage (NCBI taxonomy): Bacteria > Bacillati > Actinomycetota > Actinomycetes > Micrococcales > Micrococcaceae > Paenarthrobacter > Paenarthrobacter sp. NPDC091711. The sequence goes on along the minus strand of NZ_JBIVTF010000008.1, from coordinate 117,992 downwards.
TCACTCAGGCAGCGGCACCTACCGATCCGGGCCGGTTTGCGGACACGATGGGTTGCGGCGACGCATTCCTGGCGGGGCTCGTGGTCAGTTTGCTTGGCTCCGGGTGGAGCCGAACTCACCGCCCGCGAGCCGACGCTTTGCAGAGAGCGTTGGCGCAGGGAGCCGAGCATGCCGCGGCGCAGTGTTATGTGGAGGGCGCCTTCGGTTACGGCCGGGCCGTTGAGGTAGCAGCCGGGCCGTCGAGGTAGCAACTAGGATCTGATGCAGAGACAAATCAACCGACGGAACTGCAGACGCGGATTCCACAACTGAAGGGGGCCGGATGGCGACGGATCATCAGAACCACCCGGCTGCCCCCACCATTACCGAAGTAGCAGCAGCTGCAGGAGTGGGGAGGGCGACGGTTGCCCGAACCCTCGGGAACTATGGATCGGTCAGTGAAGCCACGCGCGCCAAGGTGATGCGGGCGGCCGAGAAATTGGGCTATCAGCCGAACACTCTGGCGCGAAGCATGACCACGGGAGTTACCAAAACTCTTGGAATTGTGCTGGCAGATGTGGCCAACCCGTTCTTCTCAGGCGTGCTCAAGGGCATCTCGGAAACCGCAAAAACGGCCGGCTATGACGCCATCATCTTGAGCACTGACGAGAAGCTTGAGTTGGAGCGCGACGCAATCGCGGTCCTTCTGGCAAAACAAGTGGACGGCCTCGTTGTTGCCTCCGCTGCGGGTCGAAGCGACGACGTTTCACATCTTTCCAATGCCATGGATCGAGGGACTCCCGTAGTTCTTATCGACCGCCTGGTGGACAAGCTGGAGACGGATTCGGTGGTGATCGATAACCGGGAAGCTGCAAGGTCGGCCGTTGCCTCGCTCATTCAGAATGGCCACCGGCGGATAGCGTTCGCATGGGGTCCGGTCACGCTGAGCCCGGCGACGGATTTGAAGCAAATGCACGGCATCCTGGATGAAGCGCTGTGGAGTGATGGTGAGCGGCTGAGGGGATACCTCGATGCCTTGGAAGAGGCGGGAATTCCTTTCGACACCGCTCTCATTACGCACGTCCTCAAGAATGAGGGCCAGGCGACACGGGCTGTCAGTGGAATGCTGGCGCTTGCGGACCCTCCCACTGCCATTTTCACCACCGAAACTGAGGCGACGGTTGGCGCTCTTCATTCCTTGCGTGCCAGGAACCTTCGCGTGCTGAAGGACGTCTCCCTCATTGGCTTCGATGACAGCCCGTGGGCGGCCGTTATGGAGCCTCCGTTGACCATGATCCAGCAACCCATGCGCCAGATGGGCGCCGTCGCATCCCAACAGCTCATCGCAAGGATCGACGGCGACACTTCTGCTCCAAAGAAGCACGTCCTGCCTTCACAGCTCGTGGCCCGCTCATCAGACGGCCCCGTGCGCGCTGCCCGCGGCGACTAGGAATTCCCTCCTGTAATTTTCGTTAGGTCCCTTCCGCGCCGACGCAAATCATGATTCACTGTGGTACCGGTATCACAAGTTCCAAACCTCCCAAAGTTCAATCTCGAGTTTCACCCTTCAGCCCGTCCAGGTGAAGTACGTCCCAACGGCGGGCATGACTTCCACTCCCACAGGTGACCCTGCTGATCGGCCCTTCTACCGAAAGAAGAATGATGCGTAAAAGCACCCAATCACTGATGGCATTGCTGGCCGGCGCCGCTATGGCGCTTACTGGTTGTGCCGACGGCGGCAGCCAGCCGGCTGCTGCCCTGGACCCTAACGCTGAGCCACAGTACACAGGAACCCTCAGTATCCTCACGAAGTTTGGCGGAGACCCGCTTGAACCGTACTTTGAGGACCTGGCTGCGGAGTACAAAAAACTCCACCCGGAAGTGTCCTTCGATCTCATCCAGGAGACGGACCAGAGCATCAAGGACAAGACCAAGACGCTGACGGCCTCCCAGGCAATGCCTGACATCTATTTCACGTGGGCTGGAAGTTGGGCCAACAACTTCATTGATGGGGGACTCGCAGCAGACCTGACCCCGGTTATTGCCCCCGGAACCGAGTGGGGCAACAACTTCGGCGAGTCCGCCTTGAAGGCGTTTGCCAAGGACGGCAAGTACTTCGCGGTACCGCTGTACAACAACGGCAAGTTCATGGGCTACAACCAGCGGATCTTCAAAGAGCTGGGCCTGACACCGCCGTCGAGTTTTGATGAACTGATCTCTTCCTGCTCGGTGCTGAAGGGAGCTGGCTACGAACCGATCTCCTTCGGAAACAAGGACGGGTGGCCAGGGCTCCACTACCTGCAGCAACTCTTCGCCTACGAAGTGCCGGCCGAGACGCTGCAAGCTGACTTCAGCCCGGGATCAGCAAAGCTCGAGGACCAGGGTTATCTCAAGGCCATGGACCAGTTCACCAGTCTGGTCAATGAGTGCACCGGCAGCGGTAAAGACTCCAACGGTGTCCTCTACACCACGGCCCAGCAGGCCTTGGCCGAGGGCAAGTCTGGAATGTACTACCAAGAGATTCTTGAATTCGATTCCACCGCATCTGCTGATTCAAAGCTCAAGCAAGATGGGCTGGGCATCTTTAAGCTTCCCGCCGCAACAGACGCCAAGGGCGATCCACAAGCGATCGAAGGCTCCCCTGAGGGCTACATCATTAATGCGCGTTCCAAGAACGCCGCACTTGCAGCTGAATTCATGAAGTTCGTTACCAATAGCCAGAACGCTGCAAAACTCTCTGCCCCGCCATATGGACAGCCCAGCGCAGTCAAGGGTGCGGTTTCCACCGAGAACTCTTCCGGACCTGTTATCGAGGGCATCAAGCAGGTAAACGAAGCATCTGCGGCGATCACCTGGTTGGATTCCGTCACTGTTCCTGCGGTTGCTGATGCCTGGTTGGCCGGTGGGGAAGCCCTGGTGGCCGGAACGCAGACCCCGGATCAGGTTCTTGCCTCCGTCCGGGCTGCTTCAAGCGCAGCAAAATAGCAGGCGACTCCATGACTGTTTCCGATACTGCTTGGAAGTCTGCTGCTCCGCCACGGGCGCCCATTTCCACTAGATCGCCGGGAAACCAGACAGGCAAGTCTGCCCGGATACGACGCTGGCGCAACTTTGTGTGGGTGCTGCCGGCAGTCCTGCTGCTCGGAGTCTTCGCTTACCTGCCACTGGTACAGAACCTTGGGTTCAGTTTCCTCAAATGGGATATCTACAGCGGCCGCCAAACCTTTGTGGGGGCGGACAACTACGTCCGCATGTTCAACGACCCCATCTTCTGGAAGTCACTCCTTAACAACGCGCTGTACGCGATCATCTCCATCGCATTTCAGGTATTCGGGGCGATGATCCTCGCCGCGATGATCGAAGGACTACGAAGCCAGAGGTGGAGGGGAATCCTTCGAGCCGTCTACTTTGTACCTTCCGCGATCTCCCTGACAGTGGCGGGCCTCCTGTTCTACTTCATCTACGAACCTGAGATGGGCATCTTGAACGCGGCGCTGGACGTCCTGGGCCTGGGGAACTTCACGCAAGCCTGGCTTGGCCAAGAAAACACAGCAATCTTCGCTGTCATCGCCATGAGCCAGTGGCAGGGCTTCGGGTACTGCACGCTTCTCTTCTCGGTGGCGCTGCAGCGGATCCCGTCCGAACTGTATGAGGCGGCGTCCATCGACGGCGTCGGGCCTTTCCAGAGGTTCTTTTCGATTTCCTTGCCACTCGTCCGGGAAATGACCGGACTGATGATGATTGTCACCGTGTCCGGAGCCTTTCAGGTGTTCAACGAAGTCATGGTGATGACCAGCGGAGGGCCGAACAATTCCAGCCAGGTCCTTGGCACGTGGCTCTACAGAAGCGGATTCGTCCGCAATGACTTTGGCTACGCGGCGGCCGTCGCCACTGCCGTCTTCATCATCACGCTGGTCCTGGCCGTCATTCAGCTTCGTATCTCCAAGAAAAGGAGGGTCCAATGGTGACGCGCTCAGGTGTACTGCTGGTACTCGGACGGGTTCTGGTCAAAGCGTTCCTGATTGCCCTCGCCGTCGTCGTCATTTATCCGTTGGTCTGGATGCTCCTGAATGGCGTGAAGTCCAACTCCGAACTGTTCTCCAATCCATTCGCCCTGCCTGTTTCATGGAAATGGGACAACTACGTCACCGCCTGGAACCGAGGGGTGGGCGACTATCTCACTACCAGCGTCCTGGTCACCGTTGCTTCCACCATTGCCACCGTGTTCATCAGTGCGTGGGCCGCTTACGGACTGACCAGGGTGAATATCCCGTTCAACAGGGTGGTGCTGATACTTATCCTTGGTGGCTTGATGCTCGCTCCCACGGTGGCATTGATTCCGCTGGTCAAGATGTTCCAGAGCTTGGGGCTGTACAACAACCTCTGGGCGTTGCTGATCCTGTACACGGCGTTCCGTGTTCCGTTCACAACGTTCCTTATCCGGGCTTACATGATGGACCTTCCCGCTGAGGTGGACGAAGCAGCATCCGTGGACGGAGCCTCCAAAGCCCGGGCGTTTTGGCAGGTCATTTTGCCCATGTGCAAGCCGATCCTGGTCTCGACTGTTCTCTTGAACATCCTGTTCACCTGGAACGAGTACTTGTTCGCCATGGTCTTCACCAGCGGGGGAGCGCTGCAAACCCTTCCGGTGGGGCTAACCAATCTGATGTCCAAGCACGGTACGGACTACCCTGTGGTGTTCGCCGGTATGGCCATCGCCGCAATTCCTGTGATTGTGCTGTTCTTTGCGGGGCAGAGGTACTTCATCCGTGGTCTCGCTGATGGAGTTGGCAAGTAGACGTGTGAGGACTGGGCTAGCCGGACTCTGCTCCGGGGCAGCCCCAGGAGTTGGGGTTTTCTTGGCAGGTGTCGGCGACGAGTGCTTTTTCTGTTTTCCAGACGTGGATGGTTTTGGTGGGTGTGGTGATGTCCAGGGTGCCGTTGATGGGTAGTGGTGGGCCGTTGTTGACGGAGTAGGTGCCGGTGAAGCTGGTGGTGATGGTTGCTGGGTAGTTGCCAGTGTCGGTGTAGCTGTGGCTGGTGCGGGTTTCGTTGCTGAGCCATTCGGTTTCGGGGATGGGGTAGCCGGGGGCTGGTGTTGGTCCGAGGGTGGTGCCGTCTCCGAAGGTGTAGCTGTAGTTGGCGGGGGTGGCGGTGAGGTGGACTGCTTGGCCGAGGATGGTGACGTCGAAGGCCTGTTCGCCTGTGGTGGTGGTGTAGAAGTTGGTGGGTCCGCCTTTGAGGGTGTGGGGGAAGGGTTGGGCTTCGAGGGTTCCGGGGTTGACGGGTAGTTGGCGGAAGTCGTTGAGGATCCGGGCGGCGATGTTGGCCAGGACGTTCTCGGGTTGGGGGTCGTAGAGGCAGGTGGGTCCGCTGACTGCTGGGTAGTCGGTCCAAGTGGGGTTTGTGATGGATTTCGGGGCTTGCCGCCAGATCACGGGGGTGCCTTCTTCTCCGTCAGGTGTTTTGGCCGGGCATTCCATGGTGAGGCAGCCCCTATCTGGCGTGTCCGTTCCGCCGGACCGGCAATGGACGTCGGCCATGTACTGATTCGGGTCCTCGGTGGCGGGACCAGGAGTTCCACCTGCGCCAACTCGAACCGCTTCACCCTTTATCGGGTCGAACTTCCAAATGACCCCTGCATCGATGGTTCCTTCTTCTTCATTGCCGGTTCCCCACGACGTTGAGCCTCCCGGACCATCGACAGCTGCCGCGGGGAGGGCAGAAAACAAGAGGACGAGACAGACGAACACGCTGAGGGCACGGCTACCGGATGACACCGATTTCCACCACCTTCCAAGAGGCTTGGAAACGCGCGACAAACACAAAGGCACTGTTAGTCGCAGCGCTCGCCGGTCTCCCTTCAGTGCCGTCTGCGTTGTAGTAGGCAATGGCATCTTGAATCACTTGAATTTTTGCCAGATGCGATGGGTCATCGGCCTTCCAGTCGAGCTCTACCGTAGGGATTTGAATTCTTCCCCCAGCCATCCAACGTCCATTGACGTAACTGTCGGTCGTTCCATCGAGAAGCTTGCTGCACGCGGTACATTCCGGGGAGTTCAGCTCGGAGAGCTCCTTGGTATCCCCCGTTTCGTTGGCATAGTTCTTGATCGCGTAGTAGTACCCAATAAACGCCTCCAGCCCGGCTTTCGAGTTCTCCTTTGCCAGCTCCGGCATCACGGGAACGGGCACGTTCTGCGCCTTCCCCATCGCGTCAGCGGGTTTGTAAACAGCGGCTGCGGTGGGAATGGCAGTAGCCGAAGCCGCCGGAGAGGCAGCGCTCAAGGTGGGTGACGCCGTCGTCGAGCCTGTCTGGGAGGCGGGGCTGCTAGGTGCGGTGCCGCCTTGGCACCCGCTCAGAAGCATCGCTATTGCAAGAGCCGCCACCGCCAGCCGGGCGCGCACTAAAGATAAGGAAATGAACGTTTGGCGTGGCATAACGAGGCTCCCCAGCAGCTGTTTTGGGTGATGTGTCCGCCAGTCTAGGTGGGGTTAACAGGCGCCACCCAGCCGGAAATTCGCGCTTGTGGATAACTTGCCTATGGCCTCCGCAACGTCTCCGACGTATTCTTGCCTCGCCGGCTTGTCATCGCACGCATCTTTATGGGGGAAATATGTTTACGTTCGAACGCCAACGCTTGTCCACATCCGGGCGTCTGCTTGTGGCGGCATTGCTCACGGGCATGCTGGCGCTCAGTGCCTGCTCTTCCCCGGCGCCTGTCGCGGAATCGACGCCCACTTCGGCGCAGTCCTCGGAGGCGCCCGCCTCGCAAGTTTCCGCAAGCGCCGACTCAAGCGCGGACCCCACTGCATCCACGGGAACCGGCGGTGTCTACGGCGAATTCACCTCCATGTCCGAGGCGTGTCTTTCGGTAAGTGCCACCATGCTGAGCGTCACTATATTGCCGCTGGCGGCAATGGCGGGCGGAAAAGCTGAAGACATCGACAAGGCAAAGCAGGAGTTGTCCCAGATGGAGGGCAAAGTGCCCGCAGAACTGAAGCCTGCGTTCGAGAAACTTCGCACCTTCACGGAGTCCGCCGGCTCGGACTTCAGTAAATACGGTGACGGGCAATTCGAGGAACTTATGAAGCCCATCCAGGACTGGACCGAGAAGAACTGCAAGTAGCCGACGCCGGGCGCGTTCCCTTCCCTCCGACGCTTCTCCCAAAGCGTCGGAGCTAGACGCTAGGGTGGTACTCAAGAGAAGGGGAGTGCTCCATGGAAGACCAGAATGTGCAGCTTGATCCCGTGCCCGGGGGCGAAATCCCTGGTACCGGACGCACCATCATCTCCGAGGCGGCCGTCGCCAAAGTTGCGGGCATCGCTGCCCGCGCAGTGCCCGGCGTCTACTCCTTGGGCTCTGCTCCGTCCCGTGCGCTCGGTGCTATCCGCGACGCCGTCGGCAGCTCGGACCATGCAGCAGGCGTCCGTGCCGAGGTCGGGGAGACCCAAGTGGCAGTGGACATCACCTTGGTTGCGCTCTACGGGCATCCCCTGCACGGGGTCGCCAACCAGGTCCGGGCTGCTGTTTACCGCGCCGTGGAGGAACTGGTTGGTCTTCAAGTGATTGAGGTCAATATCGAAATCACTGATGTCTTCATTGCACCGCCGGCCAAACCCGCCGGAAGCAAGGCAGTAGTAGTGGAAAGAGAGGCACTTCAATGAGCATGACCGTGGTGGGAATCGCTATCGGCGCTTTCGTGGCTTTCATGTCCTTCTCGTTCGGCCTCTGGGGCTTCCTGATATCCCTGCTTTTCATGGGCATAGGCGCACTGCTTGGCCGCGCGGCTGAGGGCAAGCTGGATCTTCGCAGTGTGCTGGACGCCATTACGGGCCGGCGCTCTTCGTCATGAGCGTGGCTGAGGCTGTGGAGTACACCACCAGCCTGGCCGGCCATAACCGGATCAGTACCCAGGCATTGACATCGTTGGCCCGGGCCGCCGCATCGCAGGCGCTCGGTGTTGACGCCAGCGACATCCGCGCTGATTGGGCGGACGACGACGGCCTGTTGGCTTTGTCCATCGTGGCACCTATCAGCGTCCCGTCTTTGACAGAGGTGCTGCGTGATCCGCAGCGGGTCCAAGGCTTCGGTGGTTCCATCTGGGACCGTGCTGTGGCGGCCAAGGCGTTGGTTCTTGAAACCGTGACCCAGCTCAGTGGTTCCCAACTCAGCAGGGTGGACATCAGGATCAGCGGAGCACACGTCACTGAGGGAGGCCGCGTCCAGTGACCCAAGATCAGGAAACACAGCAAGTGAACGCAGTGACCTCGAACGCCGGAACCAGCCCCGTGGCCGGGGAAGACCCGAGTATGAGCCGTATCCTGCGTCGTGAGACGCATTCGTCCCGCGCAGGAGCGTCCGTGATCGCGGCCGTCCTGGTGATAGTTCTTTGCGCCTACGCCTTGCTCGAAGCAGGAGTCCGTGCCATCGGGCAGCCGCCGTGGATTATCGATCCCACCACGGCCGCGGAGCGCATCATCGCCCTCCCGGAGGGCATCTCACCACTATTGCTTGGCGCGAGTGGCGCCGTCATCGCCATGGTGGGACTTTTCTTCCTGCTGCACGCTGTCCTGCCGGGCAGGCGTGCCCGCCATTTGCTCCGGGACCCTCGCACCGCCGTCGTGGTTGATGACGAGGTCCTGGCCTCGGCGCTGGCACGTCGTGCGCGAACTGCCGCGAACGTCACCCAGGAACAGGTGATGGTTGTTGTCTCGCGGCAATTGGTGGTGGTGAATGTGCGGCCCACCTCAGGCAGCCGAGTCAGTGAAGAAGCCGTGCTGACGGCTGTGCAGGCCGAACTTGAGGACATGTCGCCGGTGCCGATGCCTGCTGTCAAGGTCAACCTGGCGTCGTCGGGGGTGATCGGAGCGTGAACGGGACACCGCGGACCCTCAACCGAATACTGCTCTTCATCATCGGCGCGAAACTGCTGGCCGTCGGACTGCTTCTGGTGCTGTTGGCTACCGTGCCAGCAGTGGCCACCTGGTGGCATGGTTGGTCGGCTTCCGTGTGGGCGGGCGCAGAAAATGCCTTCCGGCAGACGCACCTCCCCGGGCGCGAAGAGAGCTGGCTGTGGATTGTGGCTGGCGTCGTCCTGGTGGCCGTCATCATTGCGATGATCGCCTGGTTGTCCCAGCAGGGCAAAGGCCGGGCCAACCTTCTGGTGGCGAGCGACGACGACAGCGCCGTGGACGGCGAAGTCCGGATCGGCGGTGGGGTTGCCGAGCAGGCGCTCCGGGCCGCCCTGTCCGAGAGGACAGACCTCGCCGGCGCTTCTGTTGCCACCCTTGAAGTGAAAGGCCAGCCGGGATTGCGCATTCGCATCCAGCCGAGGCAAGGGGCGGCGCCCCACATCCTTGCCGCAGAAGTTTCTCAGCTGGTTGAAGCGTTGGATCTTGTCATCGGGCAGAAAACTCCAGTGTTGGTGCACATGGTTTCCGGCGCCCGGGCAAGGTTTACCAAGGCTGAAAGGGTCCGCTGACAGTGTGGACGCCGGATGCCCTGAGTTCAACTGCCAAGGGGTAGGCACCTTGGCAGGCAATTTCCAGATCCGCCCGTAAAAACACATCCACCCGATATCCAGATCCACCGTCACAGAGGAGAACACTATGAGTGAAGAGACCACAGGAGCCGAAGCGGTAAACGACGCAGCGGGGAAGGCAAAGGACGGTGCAGGCGAAGCCCTTGAGAATGCCAAGGAATTCGCAGGCGAGGCTGTTGAAAACGTCAAGGAATTCGCTGGGGATGCCGCCGAGAACGTTAAGGAATTTGCTGGCGAGGCTGCCGAGAACGTCAAAGAATTCTTCTCGGGAGACGTCGGAGAAAATGCGAAGGAATTGGCGGGCGACGTTGCGGAGAAATCGAAGGAAATCGCCGGAGACGTAGCGGAAAATGTCAAAGGCCTGGGCTCGAAGATCGCAGGTATTTTCAAGGGCGAGAAGTAGTCACCCTTTACCGCAAGCAACGGGATGGCAGCTCACGGCAGCGCGGACTACCGCGCCACCGGGGCTGCCATTCCGCTCTCTGTTGCGGGTAGCCTGAATCCCATACCCGAAGGACAGGAGGCCGCGGTGGCTGGAACTACACTGGCTGGAACTACAGTGACTGGAACGACGGCGGCTGAAAACCTTGCGCTTGAGGCGACGGTATCCGGGCTCATGGCAGAACTGGCTGCATTGGAAGAACCCCGCGCCCGCGAAGTGAACGAGAGACACGGCGATAACCACGGGGTAAACCTCAGCAAGCTGCGTGCCATCGCGAAGAGGTTGAAGACCCAGCAGGACCTCTCCCGTGAGCTGTGGGACACGGGTGACACCGCAGCCAGGTTGCTGGCTCTCCTCATCTGCCGGCCCAAGGCCTTTGAACGGGATGAGCTGGACGGCATGTTGCGAGAGGCACGTACCCCCAAAGTGCAGGACTGGCTGGTGAACTACGTCGTCAAGAAGAGCCCGCACTCCGAAGACCTGCGGCTGGCTTGGTTCTCTGATCCTGATCCCGTTGTGGCGAGTGCCGGCTGGGCTCTGACCTCGGAACGTGTTGTCAAGAAGCCGGAGGGCTTGGATCTGACGCAATTGCTTGACCTGATCGAGGCGCACATGAAAGAAGCCCCGGACCGGCTTCAGTGGGCCATGAACCATTGTCTGGCGCAGATCGGGATCGAATTCCCGGAGCACCGGGCCAGGGCCTTGGAGATTGGGGAGCGCTTGGAAGTGCTGAAGGACTATCCCACGCCGCCCAACTGCACCTCGCCGTTCGCGCCGGACTGGATCAATGAAATGGTGCGGCGACAGTCAGCGAAGTGAGGCCGATCAGCCTCGGTTGCGGTGCATCATCCGGTAAGTGAGCTCGGCCAGGAGTTCTTCGTCGGACAGATGCGAGGCCCGTGCGATGGGGGCGCTGGGAACCGTAACGCGGGGAGGTCCTTGCCGTGATTCGTCCCGGGAGCGCATGTCGTCAGGGGTGATCATCTCCGGAGCGAAGTTCGACTTACCTTTCAGGACCTCCGACACCGAACCTGCCCTCCAGCCCAAAGCGTGCTCCAGCTTGCGCTGATTGATCTCCTGCGTTCGGCGGGTCCCGGATTCCAGTGTGCGGACCGTTTTGATGGCGGTGCCAGCCTGCTTGGCCAACTGAACCTGGCTCAATCCTTGAGCCAAGCGTTCTTCTTTGATCAGGCGGCCGATAGTTTGCAGTGCTTCAAGTTCATCCACGATTCCTACTTTTCCATAGGCAATAGTAGGCAATCAAATCAGCGCGACAAATGGCGCCTTACTGAGCCGGACCTCAAGCGATCACGCAGGGCCTGAAGCCCGCCAACCATGGCGAAGCTCAGGCTGCTTGGTATCGATGCGGTTACGTTCGGTGTAAGCGCTTGCACTTAAGCAAGCTGAGTGGTTAGTGTGAGCGTCACCACATCAATTGCGCCGCCGAATCTTTGTACTCAGCGAGGAGTCTTTAGCATGAAGAAAACCAAGTACCTGCTACCGGTCGCAGCCGCCGGTGTTCTGGCACTTACCCTTTCCGCCTGTAGCGGGGATGGCGGCGGCGGGGGATCCACCGCCGGCTCGAGCGATTGCTCCGCCTATGAAAGCTATGGCAAGCATGACGGCAAAACCGTCTCGGTCTACTCAACGATCGTTGATATCGAGGCGACCAATCTGGAGGAATCCTGGAAGCAGTTCGAAGACTGCACAGGCATCACCGTCAAATACGAGGGCAGCAAGGAATTCGAAACGCAGATCGGCGTCCGTGCACAGTCCGGGACTGCCCCTGACGTAGCGATCTTCCCGCAGCCCGGTCTTCTCGCCACGCAGGCACGGGCAGGCTATCTGAAGCCCGCTCCGAAGACTGTCTCCGATCTGGTGGACAAGAACTGGTCCCCGGACTGGAAGAAGTACGGCACCGTGGACGGCACGTACTACGCCGCACCGATGCTCGCGAACGTCAAGGGCTTTGTTTGGTATTCACCCAAGACCTTCAAGGACAAGGGCTGGGAAGTCCCCAAGACGTGGGACGAGATGATCGATCTGTCCAAGAAGATCGCGGCAGATGACAAGAACATGAAGCCGTGGTGTGCCGGATTCGAGTCAGGCGAAGCCACCGGCTGGCCCGGCACGGACTGGATTGAAGACGTTGTTCTGCGCGCCCACGGACCCGAGGTCTATGACCAGTGGGTGGCTCACCAGATCCCGTTCAATGACCCCAAGATCGTGGATTCCTTCAACAAGGCCGGCGACATCCTGCTCAACCCGGACATGGTGAACGGTGGCTTCGGTGACGTCCGCACGATCCTGAGCACCGGCTTCGCCCAGGCAGGCCAGCCGGTTCTGGATGGTACTTGCGCCATGCACCACCAGGCCAACTTCCAGGCAGCTAACTGGCCGGCAGGAACCAACGTTGCTGAGGATGGCGACGTATGGGCCTTCATCACCCCGCCGATTGACGAAAGCAAGGGCAAGGCAGTCACCGGTGGCGGCGAGATGGTTGGTGCCTACAAGGACACCGCAGAGGTCCAGTCGTTCCTGGCTTACCTGGCCAGCGCCGACTTTGCCAACAACCGCGTCAAGCTTGGCGGTGTGGTCAGTGCAAACAAGGGCCTGGATCCCAACAACGCACAGTCGGACCTGGACAAGCTGACCGTCCAGATCCTCCAGGACCCTGAGACTGTCTTCCGCTTTGACGGCTCGGACCTGATGCCAAGTGCAGTTGGATCCAACTCCTTCTGGAAGGGCATCGTGCAGTGGATCAACGGCACGTCCTCACAGGATGTTGCCAACAGCATCGAATCCAGCTGGCCTAAGAGCTAACTCCCAAAGCACTGCCTCCCCTGACTGGAACCCCCAGCCGGGGAGGCAGTGCTTTTCCCGGAACTTAGTGATTCACTCACGCCCCGGAGGTTGGGTATGGAATTTATTGGAGAAAAACTCCTACAAGTAGTGATAGCCCTGGCGATTTTTGCCGCGGTCATCGGCCTCATCATGTTGCTGGTGGACAGGGCGCCGAAATCAGTCAAGGACAAAGTCACTGTGGCAGGCTTCCTTGCTCCTGCCGCGATCCTGATGCTCGTGGGCCTGGTCTATCCGGCCATCCGCACATCAATGTTGGCCTTTACGGATTCCAGCGGCAATGGCAACGGTCTGGACAACTTCGTATGGATGTTCACGCAGCCCGAGGCACTGACCACGCTGCGGAACACCGTGATTTGGACCGTCCTGGTTCCTCTGCTCTCCACGAGCTTTGGACTGGCCTACGCGGTGTTCATCGACAAGGCCCGTGGTGAGAAAGTACTCAAGTCGCTCGTCTTTATGCCCATGGCCATCTCCTTTGTGGGAGCCGGCATCATCTGGAAGCTCGTCTACGACTACCGCGGTCCGAACATCGAACAAACCGGTGTGATCAACTTCTTCCTGGTCTCCTTGGGGATGGAACCTAAGCAGTTCCTCCTGGATGCACCGGGTAACACCATGTTCCTCATCATTGTGATGGTCTGGATTCAGACAGGCTTCGCAATGGTGATTCTCTCGGCAGCCATCAAGGGAGTGCCGGTGGAACTCACCGAGGCAGCCCGCCTGGATGGCGCCAACGCGTGGCAGCAGTTCCGCAACGTCACCATCCCGGGTATCCGTGGAGCTCTGGTGGTTGTCCTGACCACCATCACCATCGCCACGCTGAAGGTGTTCGACATCGTGAGAACCATGACCGCTGGAAACTACGACACCTCGGTAGTTGCCAACGAAATGTACACGCAGGCCTTCCGGGCCGGTGAGCCGGGACGCGGTGCGGCTTTGGCCTTGATCCTGTTCCTGATGGTGCTGCCGATCGTTGTGTACAACGCACGAGTCCTTCGTAAGCAAAGGGAGATCCATTGACAGCCACGCCAGCCCCGAAAGAGGCCTCGAAGGGCGCCGCCCGGCCGCGTCCTGGATCCGATCCCACCGAGGACGCCCAGCCGATGATGCGGCGGGTGAAGACCAAGCTCACGTCCAAGTGGGCAACAGCGGCAGCGATCATTATCGCCGTCGTATGGTCCGTCCCGACGTTCGGTCTCTTTGTTACCTCATTCCGGCCCGCGGCGAAGCAAGTGGGCCCACGCTCCGACGGTTGGTGGAATGCGTTCACTGACTGGCAGTTCACGCTAAAGAACTATGCCGACGTCCTGGTACCGGCGGGCTCGCAGTCCGCCAACCTCTCCCAGTACTTCGTTAACTCCATTGCGATCGTCATCCCGGTCACTATCTTCGTGCTGGTTCTGGCGTCCATGGCTGCCTACGTTTTTGCGTGGGGGAAGTTCAAGGGCCGCGACGGACTCTTCATCTTCGTCTTTGCCCTGCAGATCATTCCGCTCCAGATGGCACTCATCCCGCTGCTGCAGTTCTTCACGCAGACGCTTCAGCTCCCTGCGGGTTCGTACGCTCAGCTGTGGATTGCCCACACCATGTTCGGCCTTCCGCTGGGCATCTTCCTGCTGCACAACTTCATCTCTGAGATACCCGGTGAAGTCATTGAGGCGGCAAGGGTGGACGGCGCCGGACACAGCACCATTTTCTGGCGGATCATCCTGCCGCTCTCGGTTCCGGCCCTTGCCTCGCTGGCGATCTTCCAGTTCCTGTGGGTTTGGAATGACCTGTTGGTGGCCTTGGTGTTCTCCGGTGGAACGGCGGACGTAGCCCCGATTACGCAGCGTTTGGCGGAGATTTCCGGTACCCGTGGTGCCAGGGACTACCTGAACCCGGCGGCAGCATTCGTCTCCATCATCATCCCGCTTCTGGTGTTCTTCGGATTGCAGCGCTACTTCGTCCGTGGCCTGCTTTCCGGCGGCCTTAAGGGGTAGGAATTGCGGCCTCGGTTACGCAGCGCATTACGTGGCTGCGTAACCGAGGTCCGCAATCCACCAGTACACACCTAAGGTTTGAAGGCGGAGCAACGGCGGCCGGAGAGGGGAGCCTGTGTCAAAAACAACGGGTAGATCCCAACGCGGTGGCCATACCGGCGTCAGTATTGAGGACGTCGCCGCAGCCGCCGGGGTCTCCACAGCCACCGTCTCACGAGCCGTCCGGGGATTACCCCGGGTGTCTCCCGCCACCCGGGAAAAGATCCTCGAGGTGGCCAGTTCCTTGGGCTACGTTGCGTCGTCGTCGGCGTCGGGCTTGGCGACTGGCCGTACGCGCACCATCGGTGTGCTGGCTCCGTTCGTCAGCCGCTGGTTCTTCTCGAAGGCCATTGAGGGCGCGGACCGGGAGCTCCACTCACGTAAGTACAACCTCTCCCTGTTCAACTTGGGCGGCCACGGCAGCAACCGTGAGCGGCTCTTCAGCTCCACCATGGTCTACAAGCAAATCGACGCACTCCTGGTGCTGTGCATGTCCTTGACCGAGGAAGAGTTGGAACACCTCCACAAGATTGACATCCCGCTGGTGGTGGTGGGCGGTCACGTTGAGGATTGCGCGTATATCGGAATCAATGATTACGACGCCGCGTCCACCGCCGTGCGGCATCTGCTGGATCTGGGCCACAAGGACATTGCCCTGCTCCATGGCGACGACGAAACGGACCTGAACTTCGACGTCCCGCGTGTGCGTATCCGCGCGTTCCAAGAAGTCATGACCGACGCCGGCCTGGAAGTCCGGCCCGAATGGGACCAGTGGGGCGATTTCACCGTGGCCAGCGGGCAGCAGGCGTTCAACCGGCTTTGGAGCCAGCCCGGCCGCAAACCAACCGCCATCTTCTGCTCTTCGGACGAGATGGCGATGGGCGTCATTTTCGAGGCCGGCCGGCATGGTGTCAGGGTGCCGCAGGACCTTTCAGTCATCGGGATCGACGATCACGACTTCTCGTCCTCGCTCGGGCTCACCACCGTGGGGCAGCGGCCTGACAACCAGGCAGAGCTGGCCACCAAGATGCTGTTGGATGAGCTGGATGGCAACCCGGGAGCGGTCCATTCAGAGGTGGCCCCCCACAAGCTGATTGTGCGCGAGACAACGGCCCCGCCAACCCGAAACTAGGAAGCCGCGCCGGGCTTGGAAGACTGACCAGCCCGAAGAAAACAGCGCGAAGAGTATCTCCGTCACGAATCCCGCCCGCGGAGCACATAACTACTGTGACGCGATAGTTACTGTGCCGCGACCATGCCCGCCGACTCCGTAAACGGAGCATACGCAGGCATTGGCCCGGAGACACCAGTCAAGTGAAAGAGAGATCATGCATAAATCACTTCCGTCCCGGCTTGGGGCCGAAGCTTTGGGGACTTTTGTCCTCGTCTTCGGTGGATGTGGCAGCGCTGTGTTGGCTGCGAAAGTTCTCTCTGAGGACCGGATCAATATGGGAATCGGGTTCCTGGGCGTCGCTTTGGCCTTTGGGTTGGCCGTTCTTGCCATGGCTTACGCAGTGGGACATATTTCGGGCGGACACTTCAACCCCGCGGTGACCATTGGTGCCGCTCTGGCGGGCCGTGTTGAGTGGAAGGCCGTGGGTCCGTACATCGTCACGCAAGTCGCCGCTGCCTCGGTGGCTGGCCTGGCACTCTTTGCCATTGCGTCCGGTAAGGACGGATTCGATGCTGCGGCGTCCGGCTTCGCCTCCAACGGCTATGGTGAGAGATCCCCGGACGGGTATTCACTGGTAGCTGCCTTGGTAACTGAGATCGTCCTGACCGCGATTTTCCTTTACATCATCCTGGGCAGCACCGATTCCCGGGCGCCCAAGGGTTTTGCGCCCGTCGCGATCGGGCTTGGACTGACCTTGATCCATTTGGTGTCCATCCCGGTGACCAACACGTCCGTGAATCCGGCACGTTCCCTGGGAGTGGCGTGGTTCGCGGGACCTGAAGCACTCGGACAGTTATGGCTGTTCATTGTGGCGCCGATTATCGGGGCAGCCATTGCAGGCATCACCTACAAAATGTTCTTCCCCAACACCGAAGACGTGGTCCTCGAACGCTAAGGGGGAAACCGCACACCAGGCTAGGAAGCGCGGGCCAGCTGCCGGATGGGGATCCAGCGCGAAGCAAGCCTGCGGTAAGCAGCGGCCGCGCCGGTCATGTCACCTTCGGCCAGGCATTCAATGCCGAGCCGGACATCCATGGGGGACTCGTCCGGGTACACCTTGTCAGCCACAGCCCCATAGTCCAGCTCCACCATGGACTGGACGTGGAAAAGTTCCAGCCATTCCGTGAGCTGTGTCAGGTCATCCAGCATGTCCAAATCCGGCGCAGCCAACGCCAAATGGGCCACGGCAAACCGTGCCCGGTCCAGGGCTTCCGTGAGCGGTGTCCATACGCGGACGGTCAGAATGCGCCCCTCGGCCTCCACCACGTCCTTTCGGTCCGACTCACTGAAAAGCGAGAACCAGCTGAACGGGATGCCCCACGTCGAGGCGCGGGTGTGTACCCGTTTGGCGGCCTCCCCGGCGTTGATGCGATCAATCCTGGCCTGGTGCTTGTCCCGCTGCGAGACCGGAATGAGGAGATCTGCCAGCGGGCTGTGCACGCCGTCCATGAGCGCATTGGCCGCCAAGCCGGCCCTGATCACCAGTTGGCTGGGGCAGTAAAGCAGCCGTCCGGCGTCGTGATCTTCTGTTTCCAACGCCGCAGCGTGCCGTCCGGTGGGCACGCGCGTCATACGGACCAGGTCGGTGTGGCCGGTGGGAAAGGGATCGCCGCCGGAACGCGTTATGCGTCCCAGGGAGGCTTGGAGCTCCGCATTTTCGACGGCGGCCCGGGAACCGTTCCTGGTGCCCTCCGCCACGAGCTGGCGCTGCTGCTCGGGCGGGAAGGCCTCCAGGGGCTCGTAAATGCGCAGCGACGAAGAGAACGGCAGACCTGCCTGGCCCCGGTACAGGTTTCCAGTCATATCAACCGCCCTTTCGTCAGTGAGCCTTTACTTAGTCTGCGAGCTCCACGATGACGGGAGCGTGGTCCGAAGCGCCCTTGCCTTTGCGTTCCTCGCGGTCAATGGAGGCACCCGTGACCCGTGAGGCCAGTTCCGGGGAGGCCAGGCAGAAGTCGATGCGCATTCCTTCTTTTTTGGGGAAGCGCAGCTGCGTGTAGTCCCAGTACGTGTAAACGCCGGGGCCCGGAGTGTAAGGACGGACGACGTCGGTGAACCCGGCGGCCTCAAACGCATGGAAGGCGGCGCGCTCAGGTTCGCTGACGTGGGTGTAGTTGTTGGTGCGGAACAGTTCGATGTCCCAGACGTCGTCGTCGAACGGGGCGATGTTCCAGTCACCCATGAGGGCGATCTGGGCCTTCGGATCGGCTTTGACCCACTCGGCTGCGTGGCCCTGCAGGACGTCCAGCCATTTGATCTTGTACGGCATGTGCTCGTCGTCCAACGAGCGGCCGTTGGGAACGTAGAGGCTCCAGATGCGGATGCCGCCGCAGGTGGCGGCAATGGCGCGGGCTTCCTGGGCGGGGTCCTTGCCGGCCTTGCCGAATGCCGGCTGGTCCAGGAAGGTGCGCTGCACATCCTCCAAGCCCACGCGCGAAGCGATGGCTACACCGTTCCACTGGTTCACACCGAAGTGCGCAACCTCGTAACCCATGCGCTCAAAGAGCTCCCACGGGAAGTTCTCGTCCTTGCATTTGGTCTCCTGGATGGCCAGGACATCACAGTCGCTGCGCTCAAGCCAGGCTTCAACGCGGTCGGCACGGGCGCGGAGGGAGTTCACATTCCAGGTAGCTATCTTCACAGCCTCTAACTTACCGAACTTGGCGCTGAGCGCATCCCCTGACGGAGGATTACTGCCGGGCGGAGCCTAAAGATCAGTGACCGTACAGCGCTGAGGACGACGCCAGCTTGCGAAGCCCGATGCCCGAGGCGATGAGGAGCAAGCCCGTCACTATCGCGAACCCTGCGAGCATCCATACCAGGCCCAGGACGCCCAGGCCTGGATTCACCAGCACCACAATCCCGAACACGGTGGTGATCAGGCCTGTCAGGAGCCAGATGCCCCAGCTCCGGACGAAGTTCCTCGCGGCAAGAGAGAGGATGATTTGGGAAAGGCCAAGGACCAATGCCCACAATCCGATCAGCACTCCGATTGCTGCCGCCGTAATTCCCGGCAAGGCAATTGCAACAATGCCGGCTGCGATGGAGATGAGCCCACCCACTATGGTCCAGCGCGAACGGCCCGCGGGGTCGTAGAAATAGTGGGCCACGCTGGTGATGCCGTCAATGATCGCGAAAACGCCGAACATGACAACCACCACCAAAGCGGTGGCGCTCGGCAGAACAAAGATCAAGAGGCCAAAAACTATGGATAGGGCTCCCCGGACCAGCAAAGCAGTTCCCGGGCTTTTGAACATTTTGCGATCCGCTGCGTCGTGCATACGGCTCAGCGTAACCAACCACGTGCCTTTACCGCATCCCCTCGCGCCGGATAGCTGTGGCAATTGCTGCGGCACGGGTTTCGACGCCGAGTTTCGCGTAGATGTGGGCGAGGTGCGTTTTGACGGTGGCTTCGGAAATGAAGAGCCGTTTTCCAAGGTCCCGGTTGCTGAGGCCCTCGGTCAGGAGGCTGAGCAGTTCGGCTTCGCGGGGGGTGAGGATTTCGTCCGGATTCCGCAGTTGTTGGAACAGTCGCGACGCCACTGGCGCGCTCATCACGCTTTTCCCCTGCACCGCGCCCCGAACTGCTGCGAAGATCTCTTCCGGGGCGGCGTCCTTGAGTAGATAACCCATGGCTCCGGCGTCCACGGCGCGCACAATGTCTGCGTCGGAATCGTAGGTGGTGAAGACGATGACGGCCTGCTTCGGGTTCCGCTGACGGAGTTGCTTGATGGCTTCGATGCCATCCATTCCGGCGCCCATCGCCAAATCCATGAGGACCACAGCGGGCGAATGCTCCTGCACAGCTTCCAGGGCTTCCTCACCGGAGGACGCTTCCCCGACGACGGCGATGTCACCCTGGGTGCCCAACAGCGCCTTGAGTCCGCTCCGGACCACCGTATGGTCATCCACGAGGAGCACGGAGATGGTGTTCACAGGGCCTCCTTCAGGGCGTTTTCCGGATCGGTAACCCGGGCCAGCGGGAACTGCGCCGCGATGATGGTTCCTTCACCGGGCGAGCTCTCCACGGACAATTCTCCGCCCAGCTGTTCAACCCGCTGCCGCATGGCGCGGAGGCCATATCCTCCGTGTGCCGACGCCGGAGGTACCGCTGCGGGGTCAAAGCCGCGGCCGTCGTCGAACACGTCCAAGGTGACCGCGTCCGGAAGGTACCCCAGTGTCACGCTGGCATGGTCGGCTCCGGCATGGAGTTTGATGTTGGCCACGGCGCTTTGGGTGACGCGGAGCAGGGCGTGCCGCACCTCGGAAGGAACGGCCTGCGGCTCGCCCGTGACGTGGATGCTGATGGTTTCAAAGTACTGCCGTGCCGCGTGTTCCAGTGCCTCCGGGAGCGGCCCCGTCTCAAGGCCTGGCGCGGAGAGTTCGTGAACCAGGCTGCGGGTGTCTGCGAGGTTTCGCCGGAGCAAATCTGTTGCCTTGCGTACGTCGTCGTGGGCGGTTTCAGCCGGCCAGGAGCGCTGGGCCGCCTCGAGGAGGAGCAGGCTGCTGGCAAGGCCCTGGGTGACGGTGTCGTGGATTTCGCGTGAGACGCGCTCGCGTTCGGTGGCAATTCCGGCCTCTCGTTGCTTCGCCGCGAGTTGCTCCTGGGCTTGAGTGACGTCGTCGAAAAGTTTGCGCTGCAGTGCCGCGTCGCGCTCAATCTTGTCGTAAATCAGGGTGAGCAGGGCGCCGGCAGCGAGGGGCCCGAGCAGCATGGCGACGTCCGTCCAGTCGCTCATCCGGAAGAGCCCGACGGCGGTAGCGGCCGCCGTCGCACCTCCTGCCACGTAACCGGCCCACCCGCGGAAGGCCGTGCGCGTGAGGAAGAAAATGGCGAAGGAACACCAAGCGAAGCTCGGGGCGACCACCACCAACGCGGCCCACGCTGCCACCAAAGCCACCATCCACGGAATCCAGAGCTGGTGTGCGCGCTGGCCCGGTGGTTGGCGGTGGGCCAGCACAGCTGTCACCGCATACAGCGCGCACACTGCCCCGGCCAAAGCAACGGTCCACACGTTGTCTGCGGGGGAGTGGCGCATGACGTACCGGACTGCAGAGGACACCATGAGGACGGCAAAGCCTGCATGCACCACGGCATCAATACGGCCATCGAGCCGGGTGCTGGGCTGGTTGCTGGGTTTTGTCCGTAGTCGAGCAGTTGCCATGGGTGGGTCCCGTTCCGGGTATCGGTGGAAGGCGTTCTTTCCATGCTAGATCCCGCACGGTCATTGGTCTCTCCACCTTTTGGCTGATACCGGTGGCGGAAAGGCTGAGGCGGGGAACGGCGCCCGGCCGATGTGGCGTGGGACGGTTCGCGAAAGCATGGAGACGTACCCGATGCTTACTACGAGGAGAACCCTGTGAAGAAGTCCAACAAGATGATCGCCGCCGCCGCTGCAGGAGCATTGTTGCTCACCGGCGGTGTGACTGCCGTGGCAAACGCGGTGTCGCCGGCTGCAGCTCCAGTTGCCGCAGCTGCCAAGGCTCCCGCGGAGGTTCAGCCGGCACCGGAGAACGTTGTGGCCCAGAACCGCATCTCCGTGGGCGCCTCCAGCGCAGCCGTCAACGCCGCGCTCGCCAAGTGCCAGGCGGACAAGCTGCCGTTCGTGACCGTGGCACTGGTTGACCGTTTCGGCACCGTCCAGGCACTCCTCCGCGGCGACAACGCCGCCGAGCACACCATCGAAGCCGCCAAGCAGAAGGCCTACACGGCCGCTGCATTCGGTGCCCCCACCAGCGAGCTCGCCAAGCGCATCAACGGCAACGGCCCCTCCATCGCAGACCTCCCGGGCACCTTGTTCCTGGCCGGCGGCGTTCCGTTGAAGGTCAACGGCGTCTCCATTGCCGGGATCGGCGTTGGTGGCGCGCCCGACGGCGCACTCGATGAAGCCTGCGCAACCGCCGGTGCCGATGCCTTGGCCGTGGCAGCGAAGTAGCCTGTGAACATGCGGAACGCGCGCGGTTTGGCCCTGGGGTCGGCGATTCTGGTCGCCGGGTTCGTGGCCGGCTGCGCGCCGGCCGCGGAACCGGGGCAAGACGGCACGACGGCGGCGTCCCCGCCTTCCAGCCCGGCTGCGACTGCCAGCCCGGCGCCGACTCAAGCAGCCCCCACCCAAGCCGCGCCGTCGAGCGTAAGTCCCGTCCCGTCGTCGTCGGCTGTGCCGCCCAAACTCTCAGCGCCGCCTACATTGACCCCGGAGGCCCAAATCGAAACCGACCGACTCCTGATCCTCGCCGCGAAAGCCAACGACCCGGCCAGGGTACGCGAGCTGATCGCGGCGGGAGGCAACGTGAACGCCAAGGACGACATTCAGGACTCCGCATTCCTCTACGCCGGTGCCGAGGGCTTCAACGAGGTCCTGCAACTGACGTTGTCCGCCGGGGCGGACGTGCGCAGCATCAACCGGTACGGCGGCACGGCCCTGATCCCGGCGAGCGAGCATGGGCATACGGAAACTGTCGGGATTCTGATCGCAGCTGGTGTGCCCGTGGACCACGTCAACAACCTGGGCTGGACCGCCATGCAGGAAGCCATCCTGCTCAACAACGGCGGACCCAAGCAGCAGGACGTGGTCCGGCAACTTCTTGCGGCGGGAGCCAACCCGGACATCCGCGACCCCCAAGGCCGAACCGCCCTGCAGAACGCAGAGCGGCTCGGATTCACGGAGATCGCGGCCCTGATCCGGGCACGCTAGCCTAAAGCTTCGGAACCGCCCAGCTACAGCGCTTCCAGCACGCTCACGTAGTTGGCGATGCCCACACCGCCCATGTTCTGAACCGCGCCACGGCGGGCCGCGGGCAACTGCATGTCGCCCGCGGTCCCGCTGAGCTGCATCGCGGCGATGACGTGCTGCGACACACCAGTGGCACCCACGGGGTGGCCCTTCGCCTTAAGTCCGCCGGAGACGTTGACGGGCAGCTTGCCGTCCTTATAGACCCACCCTTCCTGGATGGCTCGCGCACCTTCGCCGCGGGGAGTGAGGCCCATGGCTTCGTACATGATGAGCTCGGCGATGGTGAAGCAGTCGTGCACCTCGGCGAAGTCCAGGCCCTCAATGCCGACGCCCGCCATGCCCAGGGCGCGCTCCCACGATGCCCGGGTGGCTGCAAACTCTGTGGGGTCGCGTTTCTCCGCCGGGAAGAAATCGTTGGCGTGTCCGAAACCAGCCAGACGCACGGGCGCGGTTGCCCCTCCGGTAGCGGACGTGGAAAGCACGACGGCGGCAGCACCGTCGGAGACCGGCGAACAGTCAGTGCGGCGCAGGGGATCGGCCACCATGGGATTCTTCTCAGAGATGGTGCGGCAGAACTCCACGCCGAAGTCCCGGTGCATCTGGGCGTACGGGTTGTCCATGCCGTTGTGGTGGTTCTTGGCGGCAATGGATCCCAGGACATCGCCGAGGCCGTTCTCAAAACCCGGGCCGCTGATTCTCTCGCCGTAACGCTTGCCGTAGTGCTTGGCTACCTCCGCGAACAGGCCTGTGAACCCAGTGGAGGACGCTTTGCCGGCCATCTCGTACGAAGCACCGAGGAGGGCCGCTCCCACAACGTCCGCGCCGGCGTCGGTCATTTTCTCCGCACCGATCACCAGGACATTCCGGGCGGTTCCGGCGAGGACGGCTTTGACGCCCTGCTGGAAAGCCGCAGACCCCGAAGCGCAGGCATTCTCAGTGCGCGTTGCGGGAACGTTGGCAAGGTCCGCGGTGAGCTGGAGCGCCAAGGACGACGTGAAGCCGAGCGGCTGCATGCCGGAGTTGAACTGCCCGAGGTAGATCTCGTCAATGTCCTTGGGGTCCAGCCCAGAGTTCTTGATGGCTTCGCCGGCCACCTGGACGATTAACGACTCCAGGGTGTCATCAGTGAGCTTCCCGAACTTGCTGTGGCCCCACCCCGTGAGCAGGATGTCTTTGCCGAACTGATCTTTCAGGCTCATGCGTGTGCTCCTTCAAGCGTGTGTTCCTCAGAGGTCGGTTCTTCAGAGGCAAGCGCCACCGCAAACTCAGCCTCGGTCTTGCTACGGATCTCTTCCACCGTGACGCCCGGGGCGAGGCGGGTCAGCAGCAGCCGCGCGCCGCCGTCGTGCGTTTCTTCGATGTCGAAAACGGCCAGGTCCGTGATGATCCGGTCAACGCACTTGAGCCCCGTGAGCGGGAGCGTGCATTCGGTGACGATCTTGGCCGAACCATCCTTGGCGTTGTGCTCGGTGAGGACCACCACCCGCGGTGTCCCGGCCACCAAATCCATGGCACCGCCCATGCCTTTGACCATCTTGCCGGGGATGGTCCAGTTGGCCAGGTCCCCGGAGCCGGACACCTGCATGGCGCCCAGGATGGCCACTTTCACGTGCCCGCCGCGGATCATGCCGAACGAGGTAGCGGAGTCGAAAATGCTGCCGCCGGGAGTGATGGTGACGGTCTGCTTGCCGGCGTTGATAAGGTCCGCGTCTTCCTCGCCCTCATAGGGGAAGGGCCCCATTCCGAGCAGGCCGTTCTCGCTCTGGAGGACCACCCGCACACCGTCGGGCAGGTTGTTGGCCACCAGCGTGGGGATGCCGATGCCGAGGTTGACGTAGTCGCCGTCGTTGAGTTCTTCGGCCGCGATGGCGGCCATGGTGTCCCGTGTCCATGCCATGGTGATGTGCTCCTTGTTCCTTAGACCGTGAGTGCTTCGGGGCGCAGTGCTTCAGCGCGCTGCCGGACTGTGCGCTGTTCGATGTCCTTGACCCGATCCGTCGCCTGAACCAGCCGCTGCACGTATACGCCAGGGGTGACGATGTGGTTGGGGTCCAGCTCGCCCGGCTGCACAATGACCTCTGCCTCGGCGATGGTCACTGTGCCTGCAGTAGCCACCACCGGGTTGAAGTTCCGGGCGGTGTAGCGGTAGATCAGGTTGCCGTCGGTATCGGCGGTGTGGGCATGGACCAGGGCGACGTCGGCGGTGATGGCGCGCTCGCGGACGTACGTCACGCCGTCGAACTCTTCCAGCGGCTTGCCTTCGGCAACCAACGTTCCCACCCCGGTGCGGGTGTAGAACGCGGGGATGCCGGCGCCGCCGGCCCGAAGACGTTCGGCGAGCGTGCCCTGCGGAGTGAACTCGACCTCCAGTTGGCCGGCGAGGTACTGCTCGGCGAAAAGCTTGTTCTCGCCCACGTAGGAAGCGATGACCTTCCGAACCTGACCCGCCTCAATCAGGACGCCAAGACCCTTGCCGTCCACGCCCATGTTGTTGGACACGATGGTGAGGTCCTTGGCGCCCGATTCCCGGACGGCGTCGATCAGATCTGCGGGGATGCCGCTCAGGCCAAAACCGCCGACGGCGATGGTGAGGCCGTCTGCCATCAGGTCATGGAGCGCTTGGGCTGCGCTGTGTTGGATCTTGGCCATGCTGTGCTCCTCTTTGAGTCTGTATCCACTTTGTGGACTGCATTGTCTCTTGAGGTCGAGCCTAGGTTTCGTCTGGTGAGGCAGTCAACGGCCGGGAGGGCTAGCTACTCAGGGTGTGGACGGTAAGATGAGAGCTGTCCATATTGTGGATGAAATCTTTGCTGGAGGATGCTGTGGTTGTTCAGGGAGCGCAAGTGGTGGGCCGGGTGGCCCTGCTGCTTCGGCTGGTGGGACGCAAGCCCGAAGGAACCTCTCTGGCGGGTTTGGTGCGGGAGTCCGGGCTGACCCGGCCCACAGTTCACCGGCTGCTGACGTCTCTGGCTGCGGAGGGTTTGCTGGAACATGACTCCGCCTCCGGAAAATGGGTCTTGGGGCCGGAAATCTTCCTGCTGGGCTCGGTGGCTGCTGCACGGTTCCCCATGGAGGACATCGCCAGGCCTTCCCTGCGAAGGTTGGCTGCCGAAACGGGGGAGAGCGCGTTCTTCTCCATCCGCCGTGGCAACGAAACAGTGTGCGTTCTGCGCGAGGAGGGCTCGTTTCCGGTGCGGTCCTTCGTGCTGCATGAAGGCGTGCGCTTCCCGTTGGGAGTGGCATCTGCCGGAACAGCCATCATGGCTTTCCTGCCTCCCGAAGAACAGGAAGTCCTGTTGGGGGACTGGCCAACGCATGCCGGGGAGTTCGCCGTGGGACATCCTGCAGAGGTGGTGCGGGGAAATCTGGAACAGACCCGGCTCACTGGTTACTCCGTCAATCCCGGGCTGATCCTTGAGGGAAGCTGGGGGATGGGCGCCGCCGTCTTCGACCAACAGGGACGGCCCGCATGGGCTCTCTCCCTGACGGGTATTGAACCCAGATTCCGCCCGGACCGCCAGGAATTCCTGGGCAAGCTGCTGCTCGAGGAAGCGCACCGAATGAGCGCGCGGTTACAAGGCGCCCAACCCAACTGAGTAGCAGATCAGGTCGTTCCCAGCGCTGAGAACGACCTGATCTGCTACCTAGTTGGGGGCGCGGAGGTCCAGGCGCATCAGCACCCTCGGGAAACCATTAAGGACCGACGTCGTCTCGGTCACCTTCTTGAATCCCGCCTTCTCGAATAATCTGCGGGTGCCCACGTACGCCATGGTCAGGTCCACTTTGGCGCCCTTATTGTCCACGGGATAACCCTCAATGGCGGGCGCTCCGTGGCTCTTCGCGAAGTCGATTGCCCCGCGCAGGAGTTCATGGGAGATGCCCTTGCCGCGATGCCCGGGCCGCACCCGGATGCACCACACCGACCACACCTTCGCTTCGTCCACATGGGGGATCTTGCGGTTCTTCGCGAAAGTCGTGTCCGCGCGGGGGTGAACCGCTGCCCACCCCACCACTTCGTCGCCGTCGTACGCCAAAACGCCCGGCGGAGGGTCCTCGGCTACCAGCTTCTTCACAAACTTCCCGCGCTCCTGTTTCTGGAGCTCCTGGTTCAGTTTGGACGGAATCCTGTAACTCAGGCACCAGCACACGTTCGAATCGGGGCTCTTGGGCCCCACCATGGTCTTCACGTCATCGAACTCGGTTGCGGGTCGCACCTCGATAGCCATGCGGCCCATCCTGTCATTGGGGTGAGCCCCTCCGCTAGACTGGCCAGCGTGATGACCGGATCGGGCTTCTGCCCTGCACGGATCGGCTACCCGGCCGACCTCTGACGCGCGTTAGCTCTTGCAGCTGTGGCGTCGGCGCCCCTCGGGCTCCTCCTTGTGGATCGATGAAACGAACAAGACCATCGACATAACCCACATAACAAGGAGTTCCGCATGCCCGCACTTTTCAACCACACCATCATCGCGTCCCTCGATCGCGCAGTTTCAGCTGATTTCTACCGTTCCATCCTTGAAGCTGAGGAAGCCCCCAGCTGGGGGCCCTTTACCAACCTCACGCTGGCTGGCGGGGTGATGCTTCAATTCGCTGAGCCGCCGGTGGACATCCAGATGCAGCACTACGCATTCCTTGTAGACGACCAGCACTTTGACCGCGCCTATGAGCGTCTGGTGAGTGACGGCGTCGAACATTGGGCGGATCCGCAAATGACCCGCCCGGGCGAGACAAACACGGAACACGGCGGCCGCGGCGTGTATTTCAAAGACCCTGCCGGCCACGCACTGGAGTTGATCACCAAGCCGTACTTCTAAAGGGGGAAGCGGGGGTGGAGGAGGGGCCGCGGTGGGATGGGCATCGGAGGTTTAAAAAACTTTTTCAATCCGGACCCATCCGCCCCGCCCCACCCTCCGAATAGCTGGTGAGACACAAACCGCAGGTGAAGCAAAAGCAGCACCCGCAGCCCGTGTCCCGCCACCCAATGGACCCAACGCCCTGGTTCCAAAAACAAGGAGAATGACATGTTGTCCACAAAGCGCCCCGCCCTCGCCTTCGTTGGCCTCACTGCAGCCGCCCTTCTCGGACTTACGGCCTGTGGTGGTTCCAGCACCACCAGCACCCCGGCAGCTTCCTCAGCTGCTCCGGAAACTTCCATGGCGGCACCGTCGCCGTCTTCCTCCCCCATGAGCAGCGCAGCCATGGATCCGGCCGCTAACCTCGTGGGCCCCGGCTGCGCCGGTTACGCCGCACAGGTTCCGGACGGTGCCGGTTCGGTAGCCGGCATGGCCCTGGATCCGGTAGCCGTAGCAGCATCGAACAACCCGCTGCTCAAGACCCTGACCGCCGCTGTTTCGGGCAAGCTCAACCCCAAGGTTGACCTTGTTTCCACCCTGAACGGCAGCGAATTCACGGTCTTCGCACCGGTTGACGACGCTTTCGCGAAGATCGACCCCGCAACAATCGAGACGCTCAAGACGGACGATGCCCTGCTGAGCAAGATTCTCACCTACCACGTAGTCCCCGGTCAGCTGAGCCCGGACCAGATCGTCGGCACCCACAAGACTGTCCAGGGTGGCGAAGTGACGGTTGGCGGTACCAAGGATGCCCTCACGGTTGACGGAGCTTCCAACGTGATCTGCGGTGGCGTAAAGACCGCCAACGCCACGGTTTACCTGATCGACTCGGTGCTGATGCCCAAATAAGCCCTGGGCTTTGGCAGTAGCAACAACAAAGCAGTAGAAATAACAAAGCAGGCGCCGGAATCCGGCGCCTGCTTTGTTATGTGTCCTGCTTAGCGGCCGAAGTCACTGTCCACGTAGGAGCCGGCCCGGTTGTGGTCCGATCCGCAGGGGCAGTGGTCAACCTCGATCCGGACTGTCACGGGCTTGGATGAGTCCAAGGTGAGGGTCACATCTTGGGCAGACGAAGTGGGCATGGTGGACCTTCCTGATGAGTAAATGGGTGTTGGCGGGAGCGGGGCTATTTGTCGTCGGATTCCAGCTGGGGTTTGCCCACCAGGGGGATGGTTCCCGTGGGTGTTGCCCCGGCGCAGTCGGAATCCGTGCACTTTTCAGCGCAGTCGTGCCTGGTGACGAGGTCGAACTGAACGCCGCCGTGTTGCTCAACGCCTGTCCGAATGGCCCGTTCCACCACTGAGGTGGCCAAGCGTTTGTGCAATTGCAGGGGATCGCGGCGAAGGTCCTTGACCAAGGCGAAACAGAGCAACAGCATGACGATCACAAAGGGCAGGGCAGCCACGATTGTCACTCGTTGCAGGCCGGACAATGCTTCCGAAGGTTTATCGCCGCCGGCAAGCAGCATGACAGCTGCTACTGCGCCGGTGAGGCTTCCCCAGAAAATGACGACTCCTCGACGCGGGTGCTCGGCGCCGTTGGAGCTGAGGGATCCCATCACGATGGAGGCTGCGTCTGCACCGGTGACGAAGAAGATCGCCACCAGGACCATGGCAAGGACAATGACGGCCGCGGTAGCCCAGCCAGGCATGCCCAGGTTCTTGATCAAGTCGAAGAGGGCGCCATCGAAGTTGATGGAGGGTGCGCCGTCCACCATGGTCACAAGTCCTGGAGTTCCGGCCTTGTCCGCCTCTTGCTGAACGTGGAATGCAGCGCCGCCGAAGATGCCGAACCAGATCACGCTGACCACGCTGGGCACCAGCAGAACGCCGGTGACGAACTGGCGGATGGTGCGGCCACGGCTGATGCGGGCGATGAACATTCCTACGAAGGGCGTCCAGGAGATCCACCAGGCCCAGTAGAAGATGGTCCAGCTGGTCATCCAGCTGCGCAGTGAGTCATCTCCCACGGCTTCGGTGCGTGAGGACATTTCAGCCAAGTCACGGGCGTAGTCACCCACGGCCGAGGGGATCAGGTTGAGGATGAACAGGGTGGGCCCGGCTACGAACACAATGAGGGCCAGGACAACAGCCAACACCATGTTGATGTTGGACAGCCACTGGATGCCGCGGCTGATGCCGGAAACAGCTGATGCCACGAAGCAGAAGGTCAGGATGGCTACGATGACCACCAGCACGGGAGTGCCGATCTCACCCAGCCAGCCGTTGGACGTCATGCCGCTGCCGATCTGGAGGGCGCCGAGGCCCAGCGAGGCGGCAGTTCCGAAGAGCGTGGCGAAGATGGCCAGGATGTTGATGAACTTACCCAGCGGCCCTTCCACCATGCGGATGCCAAAGAGCGAGGTGAAAGCTGCGGAAACCAGTTGCTTCCGGCCCAGGCGGTAGGTGCCGTAGGCCATGGCGATGCCGACCACTGCGTACATGGCCCAGGGGTGCAGGGTCCAGTGGAAGATGGAGGTGGCCATGGCAGTCTGGATGGCTGCCGGGGTGCGGCCATCCACTGTTCCGGGCGGCGGCGAGATGTAGTGGTACAGAGGTTCGGCCACACCATAGAACATGAGGCCAATGCCCATGCCGGCGGCGAACATCATGGCCACCCAGGAGACAGTCCGGAACTCGGGCTTCTCGCCGTCCTTGCCCAACGGGATGTTGCCGAACTTGCCGAGGGCAAGCCACAGGACGAAAACGACGAACAATGAGGCGAGGACCATGAAGAGCCAGCCTGTGTACTCCATGACCCAGTTCAGGGCCCCCTTGGAAGTATCGGAGAGGCTGTCGCGTCCCACAAAGCCCCAGACCACGAAGGCGACGGCGATGGCGCCCGTGATCCCGAAGGTGACTTTGTCGAGGGTAAGTTTGCGGTTCCGGCGGGCCGAAACGGCCTGCTCGGTCTTGGCGTGGCGCAGCTCTTCCATGATCTGTTCGTGTTCTACAGAATCGGAAAGGGGCTCTGCGCCTCCACCCTCGGCGTTGAGGGCTGCCAGGTTGGTGTCGTCGGGGGAGACCCTGATCACTGCTTCAGGGTTCTCCGCGCGGGCGGGGTTGGTTGGGCTGGCTGCAGCCGGGGTGCCTGCCGCGGGATCGTTGGCAGGTAATTCCTCGGGTGTCAGCGGTTTTGTGTCACTGTGTGTAGCCATGAGCGGGTCCTTTGCTCGGCGTGTCATGAGCCTGCATTTCTACGAGGCCTTGGTGAATGGACGGGTGGGAAGGTGGGGTCTTCCTCCGATCCGATGGTCATGGCGGGCCGTGGCGCCTCCCCGGGTGCGCGGTCACGGAGCGGGCAGGCGGTAGGGATGATTCACCTCTTCTGGTTCGTGGGACGGGGGCGGTCGAATCGTCGGTCTGTGCTCTGAAGGCGTGTTCCGCAGGAATCAACAACATCCGCGCTATGCAACAGAGTGCGCTCCGTCACACCCAAAGTCAAGGGATTCACGCTCTTTGACAGCAGATTGATATATCAATTGGCTGGAAGTAAAATCGTTGCGTATCATGGGCGAGGTTGCGAATAGCGCGTCAAAAGACACGGCAGAAGACGGCGAGCGTCAGCCCGGATGGTGAGGTAGCGGTCGCGCTACCGCTGCCTGTAGCCCATGCGGGCACTGATGCTCAGTCCGGCCTCCCGGAGGCCGTCGATGAGCCCTGGCTGTTCCTCGGGTGAGAAGCGGAACGCCGGGCCGGAAATGCTGACGGCCGCGACGACGCTGCCCGCGTGATTGAAGATGGGCACAGCAACGGCTGTCAGGCCGATCTCAAACTCTTCGTGGACGGTGGCGTAGCCGTTACGGGCCACGTCAAGCAGCTGCTTTTCCAGCTCCCCGCGGTTGGTCACTGTCCGTGGCGTGCGTGCGGGCAAACCCACTGCCTTGAAGACCTGGGTTCTTTCATCGGCAGTCAAAGCGGCAAGAAGGACTTTGCCGCTCGAGGTGGCGTGCAGCGGCGTCAAACTCCCCACCCAGTCGTAGGTGGCCAGCGTTGAGGGCCCCATCGCCTGGTCCACGTTGACGGCGTAGTTGGACCGCAGGACGGCCAGGTTGACGGTTTCCTTGTACTCGGCTGCCAATGTTTCAAGAACTTCACGAGCCTCATGCACCACGCTGAGCCTGCCAGGAATGGACGATGCGAGGCGGAGGATCCCAAAGCCCAGCTGGTATTTGCCGCGCTCACTGTTTTGCCGGACGATGTCGCGGTTGACCAAGGAGCCCACCAGCCTGGACACGGTGGATTTGTGGATGCCCATTTCTTCGGCGATTTCACTCACTCCGGCGTCGCCTTCGCGGGCGAGGATCTCAAGGATCTGGAGCGCACGGTCCACTGATTGGACGCCGCCGCCTTGGGCGTCCGCGTCCTTGTCGATGTCCGGGTTTTTCCGTGCGGCCATGATGCCTCGTGTCGTTGTCCAGGCAGGCCGCCCTGACTGGGTAGCGAGTCCGGCCTGCACGCTCGTCTGTCCCTCATCCTAGACGGAGTTTCGCACAGCCCCTTTCACCTCAGGCGGACTGGCATGGGTTACCCCCATGGCAGCGGCAGGACGGAGGACGGGCGCGCCGGCTGCCACACCTTCAGGAGGCACAGCCATGTAAGCATTTGCCCAAGCAAGCCCGCGCATCATTCCCGGACCCGTGTGGGATGCCGGAAACACGAGGTCGTGGATCAAGGTGCAGGGCATGAGCCGTGTACGCCCGGGGTCCGGATCAATGTCGGCCCCGGACGTCAGGAGGCGGGCTTCCTGGAGGGGCTTGTTTCCCAGGGCGGCCAGCAGGGGCTCTCCAAGGGTCATGAGCGCCATCATGGCGGCCAGCGGATTCCCCGGCAGCCCCACGATGAAACGGCCATCAGGAAGTTCTGCCAGCACTGCCGGATGGCCCGGGCGCATGGCGACCCCGTCCAGGAGGAGCCTGCCGCCGAGAGCGGCAACGGCATCGCGGAAGTGGTCCGTGCCGGATTTCCCGGTTCCGCCGGTGGTAACTATGACGTCCGGCCGGTCGGCGTCGGGACGTGAGCCTCCAGGAGCGCCGCCTAACGCCGCCATCCACTCGTCATACGAGTCGCCGATCCTGAGTTGTCCTCCGGGCTCCCCGCCAAGCTGGGAAATGACGGCATCCAGTTGGGGACCGAAGGCGTCGCGGACCTGTCCGGGCGCAGGCTCACCTGAGGTGACTACTTCCGAACCGGTAAGTACGACGGCGACCCTCGGCTTGCGCTGTATCCGCACGTGGTCGTGGCCTGCTACAGCGGCCAGGGCTATGTGGGCCGGGTTAAGAAGGGTGCCGGCGGGTATGAGGACATCGCCGGCTGTGGCTTCTTCTCCGGCCGGGCGAATATGGCGGCCAGGGAGTGTCTCGCCCGGCCTTGAATCGTGCCTGAGCGAAAGATACCCGTCGTCG
This sequence comes from Paenarthrobacter sp. NPDC091711, assembly GCF_044756605.1. Classification (NCBI taxonomy): domain Bacteria; kingdom Bacillati; phylum Actinomycetota; class Actinomycetes; order Micrococcales; family Micrococcaceae; genus Paenarthrobacter; species Paenarthrobacter sp. NPDC091711. Next base: position 84,977 of record NZ_JBIVTF010000008.1, on the reverse strand, counting down.
GAGACGAAGCCGCTTTCCTTGCGCAGGACTGCCGTGGCACCGCTGGGAACGAGCCCGCCGGTGGCGATCACGCTCGCTTGACCCGCAGCGAGCGGCATGCCGGATGCCGTCAGGATCCACGGTCCGTCGCCAGGACTGTTAACAGCCCAGCCGTCCATGGCTGATGACGCGTAGTGGGGGAGATCCTGCTGTGCGACGACGGGGCTGGTCAAGGTGCCGCCGATTGCGTCGCGGAGGCTGACCGACAAGGACGGGAGCGGCGCGGCGCAGTGGTAAGCCAATTGCCGCGCATCGGCCCAGGTGAGAGCCTCGGTACACGTTGCTTGTGCAAGCATTGATGCCCGCTTCCTGAAGTGGGGTGTGATGCAGATACCGGGAACTGCACGGCCTTCCCGTAATTCTTGCCGCGCAGTCCCCGGTATCAGTTGTGTGTAATGAACTAGGCCTTGACGTAGCCGTTGGGGTTCAGTACGAACTTTGTTGCCGCTCCGGCGTCGAATTCGGCGTAGCCGCGCGGAGCGTCTTCCAGCGGGATGGCCTGGGCGTTGACGGCCTTGGCGATCTGGACCTTGTCATGGAGGATGGCCATCATCAGCTGACGGTTGTACTTCATCACAGGGCACTGGCCGGTGGTGAAGGACAGGGACTTGGCCCAACCGGTGCCAAGGGACAGCGAGAGGGAGCCGTGCTTGGCTGCCTCGTCGATTCCACCCGGATCGCCGGTAACGTAGAGACCCGGGATACCCAGGGAGCCGCCGGCGGCAGTGATGTCCATGAGGGAGTTCAGCACGGTGGCAGGTGCTTCGTGGGAGGCATCCTTGCCGTGACCGCGGGCTTCGAAGCCAACAGCATCCACGCCGCAATCCACTTCCGGAACTCCCAGGATCTGTGCGATCTGTTCCTTGGGATCACCGTTGGACACGTTGACGGTTTCGCAGCCGAAGGAGCGCGCCTGTGCCAGCCGGTCCTCGTTCATGTCGCCCACAATCACGACGGCGGCGCCAAGCAGCTGTGCGCCCACGGCGGCGGCGAGACCCACGGGCCCGGCACCTGCGACGTAAACCGTGGAGCCCACGCCCACGCCGGCAGTGACGGCGCCGTGGAAACCGGTGGGGAAAATGTCCGAGAGCATGGTCAAGTCCATGATCTTTTCCAGTGCCTGATCGCGGTCCGGGAAGCGCAGCAGGTTCCAGTCGGCGTAGGGCACCAGCACGAACTCGGCTTGTCCGCCCACCCAGCCTCCCATGTCAACGTAACCGTAGGCGCTGCCAGGGCGGTCCGGGTTGACGTTGAGGCAAATGCCGGTCTTCTGTTCCTTACAGTTACGGCAGCGGCCACAGGAGATGTTGAACGGGACCGAGACGATGTCACCTACCTTGATGAACTCGACGTCGGGTCCCACCTCCACCACTTCGCCGGTGATTTCGTGGCCGAGGACCAGGTCCTTCGGAGCTGTGGTGCGGCCGCGGACCATGTGCTGGTCCGAACCGCAGATGTTGGTGGTCACCGTCCGGAGGATCGCGCCATGCGGCACCTTCCGCCCGACGTTGGCAGGGTTGACGCCCGGTCCGTCTTTGAGCTCAAACGTTGGGTAGTCAGTGTCGATGATCTCAACGACACCGGGTTCCTTGTAGGCGACTGCTCTGTTTCCTGACATGGTCACTCCCTATTCTTTGGCTGTTACTGAAAATGCTGCCCAATGATCCGAAAGCGGTGCTTCGATGAGGAAATACCTCCCCAGGTTTCAGGCACCGAAGCACCAATTACGAACCACTGGACGGGTAAAAAACTGACGGGTGGAAAATCCGGACAAATGGAATCCTGTTGTTGGCCTAGGCTTTCTCCAGCCGGATGATCACCGACTTCGAGGTGGGTGTTCCACTGGTATCGGCCACGGAGTCCAACGGCACCAGGACGTTGGTTTCCGGGTAGTACGCGGCGGCGCACCCCTTGGGAGTCGAGTACGAGACGATGCGGAAGTCCTCGGCCTTGCGATCAACGCCTTGGAACTCGGAAATCAGGTGGACCATGTCGCCGTCGGAAAATCCCAGCTCGGTGATGTCGTCAGCGTTGATGAGCACCACGCGCCGGCCACCATGGATGCCGCGGTAGCGGTCGTCTTTGCCGTAGATGGTGGTGTTGTACTGGTCATGTGAGCGCAGGGTTTGCAGGACCAAGCGGCCGGGCGGGATCTTGATGAATTCCAGCTCGTTGCCCGTGAAGTGTGCTTTCCCGGAGGCGGTGTCGAACTTTCTGGCGTCGCGCGGCGGGTGGGGCAACACGAAGCCGCCCGGATGCTGGATTCGTGCTTCAAAGTCCTCAAAACCATCGAAGACGGCCTCAATATGCTTCCGGATCAGGGTGTAGTCGTCCCTCATGGCGAGCCAGGACGCCTGTGGCGTGTTGGGCAGGCGGCCGTGGCCATCGGTGAACAGGCGGTGTGCGAGGTTGCAGACGATCGCCACTTCGGAGTGGAGGTGTTCGCTGGCGGGTTTGAGGCGTCCCCGTGATGCGTGGACGGCGCTCATGGAGTCTTCCACGGTGACCCGCTGGTCGCCTGTGCGCTGGGTGTCCTTCTCGGTGCGTCCGAGGGTGGGCAGGATCAGCGCCCGGCGACCCGTGGACAGGTGCGAGTGGTTCAGCTTGGTGGAGATCTGGACGCTCAACCGGGTGTTGGCCAGGGCCAGTTCGGTCACGTCCGAGTCAGGGGCAGCCCGGACGAAGTTGCCGCCCATGCCCATGAAGAAGCGGACTTTCCCGTCGCGCATGGCGCGGATGGCCGCCACGGTGTCAAAGCCGTGCTCGCGGGGAGAGCGGAACTCGAATTCCTGGTCCAACCGGTCATGGAAGGTCTCCGGCATCTTTTCGAAGATGCCCATGGTGCGGTCGCCCTGGACATTGGAGTGTCCACGCACAGGGCAGACGCCGGCGCCGGGCTTGCCGATGTTGCCTTGCAGCAGCAGAACATTGACCACGTCGCGGAGGGTGGGTACGGAATGCTTGTGCTGGGTCAGTCCCATGGCCCAGCACACGATGGTGGCACTGGACGCGAGCAGACGCTCACCCGTTGAGTGGATCTGCTCCAAGGTCAGACCCGTTGCCTCCACAATGTCATCCCATTCCACCTTCTCCAGGTAGCGCAGGTAGTCATCAATACCCACGGTGTGGTTGGTGATGAAGTCATGGTCCAGCACAGTTTGCAGGCCCGGAGTGTTCCGCCCGGCAGCTTCGGCTTCCAGCAGGTATTTGCCCAGGCCCTGGAAGAGTGCCTGATCCCCGCCGGCACGGATCTGCAGGAAATCGTCCGTCAGTTGGGTCCCCTGGATCATGCCGGCCACATGCTGCGGGTTCTCGAAGTGCAGGAGCCCTGCCTCAGGGAGAGGGTTGACGGACACGATGATCGCGCCGTTCTTCTTCGCCTTTTCCAAGGCGCTGAGCATGCGCGGGTGGTTGGTGCCGGGGTTCTGGCCGGCCACGAAAATCAGCGATGCCGTTTCCAGGTCGGTCAGGCTAACGGACCCTTTGCCGATGCCGATGGTTTCCACCAGCGCTGAGCCGGAGGACTCGTGGCACATGTTGGAACAGTCCGGGAGGTTGTTGGTACCCAAGCCGCGAACCAACAGCTGGTACACGAACGCTGCTTCATTGGAGGTGCGGCCGGAAGTGTAGAACACCGCTTGATCGGGGTTTTCCAGGCCCCGCAGTTCCTCGGCCATAAGGTCATAGGCCTCGTCCCAGTCAATTGCCTTGTAGTGGGAAGCGCCTTCATCGAGGAACATCGGGTGGGTGATCCGGCCCTGCTGGCCCAGCCAGAAGTCATCGCGGGTCTTGAGTTCGGCAATGGAGTGGTGGGCAAAGAACTCCGGCGTGACCCGGCGACGCGTGGCTTCCTCGGCCACTGCCTTGGCCCCGTTCTCGCAGAACTCTGCCGCATTGCGCTTTTCGTGCTCGGGCCAGGCGCATCCCATGCAGTCGAACCCGTCCAGCTGATTCACAGCCAGGAGGGTTTGGACGCTTCGCAGCGGTCCCATCTGTTCCAGCGAAATTTTCAGGGCGTTGGCAACAGCGGGGATGCCTACGGCCTTGGTCTTGGGTTTGGTGACGGTCAGCTTTGACTCGTCAATGTTCTCGCGTGGAGCTTTGGCATGCATGGGAACCCCTTCAGATCCGGGAAGTGGAAGCAGTGAGCAGCGTGGTTCGGGATTGCTGCCGGGCGGCTTCCACGGTGTGCAGCAGCAGGAGCGCAGTGGTGACTGATCCTACGCCTCCCGGGACAGGACTCAACCCGGCTGCAACACCGGCGACGCTGGCCTCGTCAACGTCGCCCACCAGGGAGCCGTCGGGCAGGACGTTCGTGCCGACGTCGATCACTACCGCCTCCGGCGAGACGTGGCTGCCTTTCAGCAGCCCGGTCCGCCCGGCGGCAACAACCACGACGTCGGCCGGCCGGGTGTAGCGTTCCAGCGGTCCGGATTTGGAATGGCAGACAGTGACGGTTGCGTCCCTCGCGAGGAGGAGCAGGGACAGCGGCTTGCCCACCACTGCGGAACGCCCGACGACGGCCACGTTGCGTCCTGCGACCGGGATCTGGAAGTGGTCCAACAGTTCCACCACGGCCTGCGCAGTGGCGGGGGCGAAGGCGGGCTGCCCCACAGCCAAGCGGCCGAGGCTGAGGGGATTGGCGCCGTCGATGTCCTTTTCCGGAGCGATGAGGCCAACCAGCCGGTCAGCGCGGACGGCAGCCGGCAGGGGAGTCTGGAGGATGATGCCGTGAACCGTTGGTTCCGCGCTGAGATCCGCCAGGACACTGGCCAGGACCTGCTCGGTGGCGTCGTGGCCAAGATCGATGATCCTGCAGCCGATGCCTGCACGCCCGGCGGCACGCTCAATGGACCGGACATACCAGTGAGTGGATTCATCGTCCGTTGCCACAACAACTGCCAGGACCGGCCGGACGCCCTCATCATCCAAGAGAGCCGTTTCCTCGTGGGCGCGCTGATGGATGATGGCAGCGAGCGGTTTGCCGGAAAGGACTTCGGTGGTCATGACAGGATCCTTTCGCGGACGCGCTTCACCAGGGCATCGGCGGCGAGAACCGTTTTGTCCTCAATCCCGTCCGTCTGTTCCGCCAGGCGGGAACGGGCTTCGCCCTGCTTGAGGGCGACCACGTTGATGTCGATGTTGACCCGGGCCGTGGTGGCGGCTGCGCGGGCTGCATCGGCGGCAGCGGCGACGTCGCTGATGACGTTGGGGTTTGCCACATCAAAAAGCTCGGTGGCGAGGTCCACTACTTCGCCGGCAACCTTGATGAGCTGAGCGGGAGTATGGGCTGCCTGGACCAGGGCGTCCTGGATGGCTGCTGTTTTTGTTGCCTTGAGTTCGTCGGTGTCTGACGGGAGCTTGTAGGAGTCAATGACGGACTGGAACGCGTGCTCATCGGCATCCGCGAGACGCAAGGACTCAACGATCAGATGGTCCGCGGCGCTGGTGATCCGGGTAACCAATGCGGCATGTTCCTCATATTTTGCGCCGGTGGTGTACCTGGCCACCATGCCCACCAAGGCAGCACCCTGGGCGGCGTGAAGGGCCGCGGCCGCGCCTCCACCTGGAGTGGGCTGACGTGAAGCAAGCCTGGACAGGTAATCACTGATGGTTTCTGAACTGATCATGGGTTAGCCCCGGAGTCGGCTCATGGTGGGGTCGTACAGCGGATCTTCGGTGACGGTCGCCTGGATGCGGCGTCCGAAGTACTCGATTTCCACGGAGTCTCCCAGTGACACGGCGGAGGGCAGGTAAGCGTAGGCGATCGGTTTGCGGACCGAGTAGCCGTAGGCGGCGCTGGTGACATAACCCACCGCCTGGTCCTTGTAGAACACCGGTTCCTTGCCCAGCACGAGGCTCCTGCCGTCGTCCACCGTCAAGCAGCGCAGGCGACGCGCGGAGCCTTCTTCGGTGCGGCCTTCCAAAGCGGCCTTACCGACGAAGTTCTCCTTGGTCATTTTCACGGCAAACCCGACGCCGGCCTCGTAAGGATCGTGCTCGGTGGTCATGTCCGTGCCCCAGGAGCGGTAGCCCTTCTCCAAACGCAGCGAGCTGAACGCAGCACGGCCTGCGGCGATGACGCCGAAAGGCTGGCCGGCCTTCCACAGGGCGTCCCAGAGTCGCTGCCCGTTGTCAGCGCTCGTGTAGAGTTCCCAGCCGAGTTCGCCCACGTAGGACAGGCGCATCGCGGTGACGGTGACGCCTCCGATGGTGACCTTCTTGGAACGGAAGTACTTCAGGCCGTCATTGCTGAAGTCATCGCTGCTGACCGTGCTGATGAGGTCACGGGCCAGGGGACCCCACAGGCCGATGCAGCAGGTGCCGCCGGTGGTGTCACGGACCTGGACCCAGTCGCCGGCGTCGCCGTTGGCGGTTTGCTGCCGGGCGGCACGCTCAAAGTAGGCAGTATCAATGTTGCCGTTGGCACCGAGCTGGAAGGTGTCTTCGCTGAGGCGGGCCACGGTGATGTCGCTTCGGATGCCACCGGCCTCGTCCAGGAGGAGCGTGTACGTTACAGCGCCGGGCTTCTTGGACATGTCACCGGTGGTCAGTTCCTGCAGCAACTTCAGTGCCCCCGGGCCGGAGACCTCGAGGCGCTTCAGCGGCGTCATGTCGTACATTGCAACAGCCGTACGGGTCTTCCAGGCCTCAGCTGCGGCGATGGGGGAGCTGAACATTCCGGACCAGGCGTCACGGGCCGGCGGCTGCCAGTCATCCGGCATTTCCTTGAGGAGTTCAGCGTTGGCTTCGAACCAGTAGGGGCGTTCCCAGCCGGCGCCTTCCAGGAAGTAGCCGCCCAGCTGCTTGTGGCGGGCATGGAAGGGGCTGACGCGGAGGTTGCGGGGAGAGAGCTTGGGCTGGAGCGGGTGCATCACATCGTAGATTTCCACGAAGTTCTGCTGGGAGGTTTCGCTGACGTATTCGGGGGTCAGCTGGACCTCTTCGAAGCGGTGGATGTCGCAGTCGCCCAGATCAATCTGCGACTTGCCGGTGGTCAGCAGTTCGGCCACGGCGCGGGCAATACCGGCGGAGTGGGTAACCCACACGGCCTCGGCCACGAAGAAGCCGTCCACTTCCTTGGATTCGCCCACCAGTGAGCCGCCGTCCGGGGTGAAGGAGAAGATGCCGTTGAAGCCATCCTCGATTTCGCTTTCGCGGAGGGCTGGCAGGATCTGCTTGGTCGCTTCCCACGCGGGGAGGAAGTCTTCCAACGTGAAGTCCAGGCGTGAGGGCATGTTGTGTTCGGTGATGCTGCTGGGCTCGTAGCTGCCCAGTTCATCAAGGTCCACCGGCATGGGGCGGTGAGCGTAGGAGCCAATGCCGTAACGGTCACCGTGCTCGCGGTAGTAGAGGTCCTGGTCCTGGTGGCGCAGGATGGGCAGCTGGGCGCCATTGGGCAGCGCGTTCTTGCCCTTCTGGGCGGGAACCGGAGTGGTCTTTACATACTGGTGTGCCAGTGGGAGCAGCGGAACGGACATCCCGATCAGCTCGCCCACCTTGGCGCCCCAGAATCCGGCACAGGAAACCACGATGTCTGCAGGGATCACGCCGTCGGCGGTTTCGACGCCGGTCACGTGGCGGTTTGACTGCTCAATTCCGGTCACCTCAGTGTTGCCGATGTACTTCACGCCGGCGGCTTCGGTGCGCTTGATCAGCAACTGCACAGCGCGGGCTGCAAGCGCCAGGCCATCGGTGGGGACGTGCAGGCCACCCAGGATGTCTTCCTCATTGATCAGCGGGTAGAGCTCCTTGCATTCCTCCCGGGAGAGGATCTTGCCGTCAATGCCCCACGCTTGCGCATAGCCGAGCTTGCGCTTCAGGTCAGCCAGGCGGGTCTCCGTGGTGGCAACCTCCAGGCCACCCACCTGGTTGAAGCAGCTCTGGCCATCCTCAGTGAGGGACAGGAGCTTTTCCACCGTGTACTTGGCAAACAGTGCCATGGACTTGGAAGGGTTGGTCTGGAAGACCAAGCCCGGTGCGTGGGACGTTGAGCCACCGGGCATGTTCAGGGGGCCTTGGTCCAGGACGGTGATGTTGTTCCAACCGCGGGTGACCAGTTCGTCGGCGAGGTTGGTGCCAACAATCCCAGCTCCGATGATGACAATGCGAGGCGTGGATGCCATGGGGAATTCTCCTGCTGAAGTTAAAGGGGTGAGTCTGCTGGTGTTCTGGTGCTGGGTTTAGCGGAAAACCACTGTGCTGGTCTGGTCCAGCAGCACGCGGTGCTCGCAGTGCCACCTGACGGCGCGGGACAACGCCAGGGCTTCGGCATCCTGGCCCACGGTTGAGAGGGTAGTGGGGCCGTAGCTGTGATCCACGCGGATGACTTCCTGCTCGATGATCGGTCCCTCGTCCAGGTCCGCGGTGACGTAGTGGGCAGTGGCACCCACCAGTTTCACGCCGCGGTCGTAGGCCTGGTGGTAGGGGCGGGCGCCCTTGAATCCCGGCAGGAAGGAGTGGTGGATGTTGATGGCGCGTCCTTCGAGTGCCCGGCACAAGTCGTCCGAGAGTACCTGCATGTAGCGTGCGAGCACTACGAGGTCCACGTTGTATTCCTCCACCAGGTCCAAGAGCTGCTGCTCGGCATCTGCCTTGGTGTCCGGGGTGACGGGAATGTAGACGAAAGGCAGGCCGGCGGCTTCTGCCATGGCGCGGTGCGTCTCATGGTTGGAGGCAACCACCACGAGGTCGCCGCCGAGGCTGCCGCCCCGCCAGCGGAAGATGAGGTCGTTGAGGCAGTGCCCGAACTTGGACACCATCACCAGGACCCGCTTCTTGGTCTTGTCATGGAAGCTGAACTTCATCTCGAAGCGTTCGGCAATCGCGCCGAACTCCTCTTCGAGCCGCTCCGGTGAGTAGGACAGCGGGCCGGAGAAAGCTGTCCGAAGGTGCAGCGTCTGGCGGAGGCCGTCGTCGAACTGCTGGTGCTCTTCAATATTGAAACCGCGCTCGTAAAGGAAGGTGGTGACTGCCTGAACAATCCCGGCGCGTTCGACGCACGACAATGTGAGTACGAACTTCTGTGCTTGCTCTTCTTTGAGCAATTCGGGCTTCGGCAGTGTGCTTACCGTTGAGTCTGTTGCCACGAGGGTCATGCCTCCTCCTTTAGATATATTCCTGGGTCCTGAACTGATATATTAGGATTGGGATTCAGCGTATACTGGTCACTCAGGCAGGTCAATAGATTTTTTGGTTGTGAAGAAGGGGATGAGCGCTGTGGCTTTTGGAACTCTGGCAATCGCCGGTGAAGACACGAAGAAGTCGTTGGCCGATCTCGCTTACGAGCGCCTCCGGGACCGGCTCCTGATGCTGGAGATCAAACCCGGCGACCTCCTCAATGACGATCAACTCGCCAAGGACCTGGAGATCGGCCGGACGCCGGTGCGTGAAGCCCTGAAACGCCTGGAACTGGATCGGCTGGTCATTACGTATCCGAGGCGGGGGACGTTCGCCACCCGCGTTGAAGTCACCGATCTGGCCTTCATCTCCGAAATTCGGGCGCAGCTGGAACCCCTCGCCGCGGCCAGGGCGGCGCGGGTTGCTTCCACTGCCACCAAGGAGCATCTGCGCGAAGTAATGCGCGCAGTGGAAGACTTTGACGTCGATGCGGCGTCGGTGGTTGAGACTCTGCGGCTCGACGCCAGCGTTCACCGCGGAATCTATGCGGCGGCTGCGAACCCGCACCTCGAGGACATTCTGATTCGCTACGACAATCTGGCCACCCGGATCTGGTGCATGGTCTTGGATCGATTGCCGGACCTCGAGCACCATGTGCGTGAACACCTGGACCTGCTGAGGGCTGTCATCGACGGCGAAGAGGATAAGGCCGCCGAGCTGGCCCGCGTGCACGTCAGTGGCTTCGAGCATGCTGTGCGTCAGGCGCTTTTCGCGGCCTAGGATGTGCGGCCGTCCCGCTGTTGACTCCATGCTTCCGTGATTGCATACTGAAGACTTCAACTAATATATCACTCGGATATCAGACTCCTTTGTGAGTCTGCCCCGGTCCTTAGTGATGCAATCACAGCCTTCAGCCACTGGAGTATCACGTGCCTACAAGACCCCTCCTTTTTGAACACATACCGTTGACCGGCTCCAGCCGTGTTAAGCGGGGCATGGCGGAGATGCTCAAGGGCGGCGTCATCATGGACGTCGTTAACGTCGAGCAGGCCCGCATCGCTGAGGATGCCGGTGCTGTTGCCGTCATGGCGCTCGAGCGTGTCCCGGCCGATATCCGCGCCCAGGGTGGCGTGTCCCGTATGTCGGATCCGGACATGATCGATGCGATCATCGCTGCCGTCTCCATCCCGGTGATGGCCAAGGCTAGGATCGGCCATTTCGTCGAGGCTCAGGTCCTGCAGTCCCTCGGTGTGGACTACATCGACGAGTCCGAGGTCCTGACCCCGGCGGACTACATCAACCACATCGACAAGTGGAACTTCACCGTTCCCTTCGTGTGTGGGGCCACCAACCTTGGTGAGGCGCTGCGTCGCATCAATGAGGGCGCGGCGATGATCCGTTCCAAGGGTGAAGCCGGTACCGGCGATGTTTCCAACGCCACCGGCCACATGCGTAAGATCCTTTCGGAGATCGCCAAGCTCGCGGCCCTTCCCGAGGACGAGCTGTATGTTGCGGCCAAGGAACTGCAGGCCCCGTACGAGCTGGTCAAGGAAGTTGCCGCCACCGGCAAGCTCCCCGTGGTCCTGTTCACCGCCGGTGGTATTGCTACCCCGGCTGATGCTGCGATGATGATGCAGCTCGGCGCGGACGGCGTGTTCGTCGGTTCCGGTATCTTCATGTCCGGCAACCCCGCAGAGCGCGCCGCCGCCGTCGTGAACGCCACTGCCTACTATGACGATCCCGATGTGATCGCCAAGGTCTCCCGCGGCCTCGGCGAAGCCATGGTGGGAATCAGCCAATGACGGATCTCGCTCTCGTAAAAACCGTTAATGGCCGTGGCCTCCGGAACGATTGGGCTCAACTCGTCGGCCATACGGTGGAGGTGTGGTTGCTGGACCGCCACGTCCTCACCGGCGTGGTGGAGCAGGCTTCCGACGACGATTCCGTGCTCTGGATAGCGGCGGAAGGACTCTCCACCAGGAAGCTGTTCGACAAGCCAACGGGCTACCAAATCTGGGCCTGAACAGCCGACGCCGGTCGAGGTGTCAGCGGTCGTCTTCCGGCCGGGCCGTGAGGATCCGGTGTGCGCTCTCCTGCAGGATAGCGAGCGACTCCTGGATCAAAGGCGACGCGATGCTGCCCCTGCGCACGGCCGCCACAATACGACGTGCCGGCTTCCCCTTGCCGGTAATGCGTAGGCGAACCACATTCTCGGCATTATGCAGTGGTGCCAACCGCGGCAACAGTCCGACGCCCAGCCCTGCGCCCACGAAGGCGATTTGGGTTTCCCATTCAACGGCCTCGTGGGCAATGCGCGGTGTCACCCCTACTGCCGTGAATGCCGCTGTGAACAGGGAATGGTAGGTGGACCCGGCGGCCTCGGTGATCCACGGTTCTCCCGCGAGCTCTTCCAGCGTCACCGTTTCCTGCGAGGCCAGTCTATGGGTGCCGGGGATGATCACATCCAGGGGGTCGTCCAGCAGAACGGTCTGTTCGAAGCGGGGATCGTCCTCAACGTGGGTGTCGGACTGCATGGCAACTATCACCGCAAGGTCTATTCGCTCGGCAACCAACAGGTCAAAGCATCGGGCCGGGTTGGCCTCAAGCACCTGCACTTCCAGCAGGGGGCGGGTGGACCGCAGGCTGGCGGCGAGCGGCGCCAGTAACTGGGCGGCCGCCGTCGAGAATCCACCCAGCCCAAAACGTGACTGCACCTGATCGCCGGCCTCCATGGCTGCTGCGCGCAGGCTCTCCCATTCGGCAATGAGGGCATCCGAGCCGGCCACCAGAAAGCGGCCTGTGGCGGTCAGCCGCACGCCGCGCCCGTCCTTCGTCAGCAGCTGCATTCCCAGCATTCTCTGGAGTTCCCGCAGCTGTGCAGAGACGGCGGAAGGGGAGTATCCGGTGAGTTCCGCCGTGGCGCCAATGGTGCCGCAGCGGGCAAATACCCGGAGTGTGATGAGCCTCGCATCGATCATGCACCCATCATGCACTGAATGTGCACGGTTATCTCCAAAATATTGCGCTTTTGTTGCAGGTCATTCATCCCTAATCTCGTACTACGAAGACTTCGATAACGCCGGTTGCGATGATGCACCGCGCTCCCCAATGAAACACACACTTACACCCACGCCTCCTGGGAGGAAATACATGTCTGCTCCAGTCTTGCCCCTCAACTCACGCGGAAAACTCGCTTCATCCTTGCCTGCAGAGCAGCTGGAGGAAATCAGCAGGTTGTTCGAGTTCCGGCGCAAGGGATTTTCCCTCGATGCCCCCTTCTACACCGACGCCACGATCTTCAAGATCGACATGGAAGCCATTTTCGGCCAGCACTGGATCTTTGCCGGAAGCATTGCCGAATTGCCGGAGCCGGGCGACTACATCACTGTCGACTACGGCCCCTACTCCCTGATCGTGCTGCGCAATGACGACGGCGGCGTGAACGTCCTCCACAACGTCTGCCGCCACCGCGGTGCACGCGTTCTGACCGAAGCGGCCGGGTCCACAGGAAACCTCGTGTGCGGCTACCACTCGTGGACGTACTCTCCGGAAGGAAACCTGATCCACGCCTCCGCGCCGGGCGAGACGAAGTTCGACAAGAGCTGCTTCGGCCTCAAACGCGCCAACAGCCGCGTGGTGGCCGGGCTCATCTTCGTGTGCGTCGCAGACGAGCCGCTGGCAGATTTTGACGAAACGTCCAAGATCTTCGAGCCGTACCTGGCACCCCACGACCTCTCCAAGACGAAGATTGCCTACCAGCAGAACATCATCGAAGAGGGCAACTGGAAGCTCGTCATGGAGAACAACCGTGAGTGCTACCACTGCGACGGCCACCCGGAACTTGCCTGTTCGCTCTTTCCCACCTGGGGCCTGACGGAAGGGCTGATCCCGGCCCACCTTGAAGAAGTGTGGGACCGCAACAAGGAAGCACAGGCCTCTCTTGAGGAGCGCTGCCGCCGCTACGGCCTGCCCTATGAAGTGGTGGAGGAGCTTGACACCCGGATCGCCGGAATCCGCATCTCCCGCGAATCGCTCGACGGCGAAGGCGAATCCTTCTCGGCCGATGGACGCCGGCTTTCCAAGAAGCTGCTCGGTGACTTGAGGGACTTCCGATTGGGCCGCTGCTCCATGCACCTGCAGCCCAACAGCTGGTTCCACTTCCAGAGCGACCACGTCATCACTTTCGGCGTCTTCCCCATCAACGAACACCAGTCCCTGGTGCGCACCACGTGGCTGGTAGCTGACGACGCCGTGGAAGGCGTGGACTACGACCTGGAGAAGCTCACCTACACCTGGAAGCAGACCAACCTGCAGGACAAGGCATTCGTGGAGCTGTGCCAGACCGGTGCCGGCAGCCCTGCCTACGAGCCCGGCCCGTACATGAAGAGCGAGTACCAGGTGGAGGCCTTCATCAACTGGTACGTACAGCGTGTCCAGGAGCACTTGGCATGACCGAACTCCTCACTGAGACGCTGGTCCAGGAGCCACATCGCATTCGCGGCCTTGAAATGCCGTGGAACAGGGTGATGGGAAGCAGCGAGGGACCCGCCAGCGCAGCCCGTGCGTTGGGTCCCTGGCACCCGCAGGAGTTCATGGCCGAATGCGTGGAAATTGTTCCCGAAGTGGGCGGCATGATGACCTTCGTGTTCCGTCGCTCCGATGGTGCACCCCTGGCGTTCCGAGCCGGCCAGTACGTGAACGTGGCCTTCCCTGTGAACGGGGAAGACCAGGATCCGGCGGACCGAAGCTACTCGCTGTCCAGCGCCCCCACCAAGCCGTGGACTTTCGACATCACCGTCAAGCGCGATGCGACGGGCCTGGTTTCACCGTGGGTGCACGAGAACATCAAGCCCGGCACCGTCCTGGAGATGCTGGGGCCCGTAGGTGCCTTCCACCTGCCCGACGCCGACCGGCGGGCACGGTACCTCCTGCTGGCTGCCGGGGCGGGCATCACGCCCATCATGTCCATGGTGCGGACCATCCACTCCCTCCCTGGACAGGCCGATGTGGTGGTGCTCTATCACGGGGCGGCGGACGAGGGCTTTGCCTTTAACAAGGAGCTCGCTTACATCGCCTCGGTGGACTCGCGCATCAAGGTCTTCTACTCCTTGGGCGACCGCGCCAAGCCCGCGGACTGGGAAGGGCTAAGTGGAAGGCTCACGGCAGCAATGCTGGAGCAGGTGGCCCCGGACGCCAACGGCCGCCAAGTCTATGCGTGTGGTCCCGAAGGCTACCTGAACACCGCCACTGAGCTCCTGGGGAAGGTGGGCGTCGACGATACCTCCATCCACATGGAGTTCTTCACCGGCGATCGCCAGACCATCCTTGAGTACCAGGCGGAGCTTGCGCACGCAGCGGACATCGCGGAGGAGATTGCCGAGGAAATAGCGGAATCCGCCGAGGACTACTACGAAAGCCAGCCCGCAGCGTTTGGGCTCTACGAGCCAGGTTATGACGCTGAGGGAACCCTGAAAGCGACCGGACTGGAACTGGAATCCGCCGAGCCGGACGCGGCCGCCGAAGCTTCCGACGCGGGTGCGGACGTGGAGCAGGAAGCTGCCACGCCTGACGCATCGAGCTTCGAAACTGTGGGAACAGGCAGCCTCACCCTGTCCTTCCTGCGCACGGGTATTAATGTGCGCGTGGACCCGTCCGAGCACATTCTGGGCCCGGCCCAGCGTGCCGGCGTCAGGATCGGCGCCAACTGCAAAGAGGGTATGTGTGGCTCCTGCAAGGTGGTCAAACTGTCCGGCGACATCGAGATGAACCATCAAGGTGGCATCCGTGCACGTGAGATTGACGCAGGAAAGTTCCTTCCCTGCTGCTCCACCGCAAAGACCGATATGGTGATTGACGCCTAGAGGCCAGGCTCGGGGCGCCTCAGCTCCGCCCTTTCCACCAGTTCGGTAATCCACGGACGTTGGGCACGGTGGAGTGCCAGGCCCTCCGGGAGTCCCTGGACCTGGGCGGAGGAACCCACCACGTCAATAGTGATCCGCCCGCTACCCATGGGCGCATTACTGATGTGCAGGTCACCGTAGGACTCCGGCAATACGGGATCCAGCCAGACCCCGCCCAAGGAAATGTGGGCGTCGTAGCGCATGAGTCCGGTGATCAGCTGGATGGGAGTGGTTGCGGCCCAGGCTTGTGGGGAGCAGGCAGTGGGATACGGCACGGGCTCCCTGAATTGTTCGCGGGCAAAGCCGCAGAAGAGTTCAGGGAGCCTGCCGCCTGAAAACTCGGCAGCTTCAAAGAGGGCCGTGGCAATTCGCTGCGCTTCCTCCACGAATCCGTAACGGAGCAGCCCTGCCGCAATCAGGGCGTTGTCATGTGGCCAGACCGATCCGTTGTGATAGCTGGCCGGGTTGTAGGCGCCCATATCGCTGGCAAGTGTCCGGACGCCCCAACCGCTGAACATTTCCGGGGACATCAGGCGCTCCACCACCAAGGGAGCCTTGTCCTCATCCACCAGCCCGTACCACAAGCAGTGCCCCATGTTTGAGGCGCAGGCGTCCACGGGGCGCTTGTCCTTGTCCAATGCCACCGCGTAGTAACCCTTGTCCGGGAGCCAAAAGTCCTCGTTGAATTTCTGTTTCAGGCGATCAGCGCGTTCCCGTAGCTCAGCTGCCAAGGTGAGGTCGCCGTCGTCGTACGCCATCCAGGCGCGCGCCATATAGGCGCCGTGCACGTACGCCTGGACTTCGCACAGCGCCAACGGCGGCTCGGCGATAGTGCCATCGGCAAAGTTGATACCGTCCCAGGAGTCCTTCCAGCCCTGGTTGATGAGGCCGTGCTGGTTGGGGCGCCCGTACTCCACAAAGCCATCGCCATCGCGGTCGCCGTAGTCCCGGATCCAGTCGAGTGCGCGGTCCGCGTTGGGGAGCAGCTCCGAAATCACGTCCTTGGCGAAGCCCCAGCGGCTCACTGATCCCAGGACGGTGACGAAAAGGGGAGTTGCGTCCACGCTGCCGTAGTAAGCGGACTTGCCGCCCAGGGCCAAGCCGCTGGAGACGTCCAGCCGGACTTCGTGCAGGATCTTGCCCGGTTCCTCCTCGCTGGTGGTGTCCACCACCGTTCCCTGGCGGTCAGCCAGTGTGCGGAGGGTTCCAAGGGCCAAGGACGGGTCAACGGGCAACGCCATCTCCGACGCCCATAGAGAGTCGCGCCCAAACAGGGTCATGAACCAGGGCGCTCCGGCGGCCACCACCACCCTGCTGGGATGGTCCGGGTCCTGGATCCGCAATGCGCCCAGATCCTCATAACTGCGCCTTAGCGTGCGTTCGATGGAGCGATTCCCTACCTGCAGGCGGGGAATCTTGGCCACCCATTCCTCCCGGCGACGATCACTGGGAGACAATTCGCCGCGGGTCGGATGGGTGAAAGGCTTCCTTGCGCCGCCAACACCGGGGACTGCGCCGTCCATGGGCACAACGCTTACCCGGGTGCTCCAACTCCCCGAAGGCGGAATTTTGACCGTGAAGCCCAACGCCCTGGCCCCGGCGCCGGCGCCCTCTGCCCGAATGACCACGCTCTTCCGGATGCCCTCCCACTTTCCGCGGATCTCCAATGAGTCGCCCTCCGGGACACGGGTTTCCGTCCACTCCCGGGTGATGCGGGCTTCCTTCACTTCAAAAAGGTCTGCGAAATCCGCTTCTGCAGTCAGCAGGATTCGGCACTCTGCGGGCCGTTTGGAGTAATTCCGGACCGTGATTTCCTCCAGGATTCCTGCTCCGACTTCCCGCAGCCGTTCCACCAGCAAGGGGCTGTCCGCGTACCCGTCCGGTCGCGGTACCCGCCCCGCAAACAAGGCACGGTAGGGTTCCCGGGTTTCAGCTGCCAACGCTTCGATCGGCTGGCCGTTGACGGTCAGCTCCCATCGGGAGATGATCCGGGTGTCCAGGTGGAAGACGCCGTGGGGAAGATCGGGGCGGATGTCCCCGTTAGCAGCAGAAATACAGAAGGATGAGCCCTCCACCAACGTGACCGTTCCAGCGCCCAGTGGCCCTGCTGCCGTGTCAGCATTCCATCCAGCCACTTCATGCTCCTTAGCACTGAGCCTGCGGATCGGTTGAGCTTGCGGGGCCGCTGGGTGGCGGCCTTTCTGCATGGATGTAACTGACGGTACGCCGAGGAACCTTTCGGCACCAGAGCCGGTCATTTCTTGCTACTTCCGGGTAGGGCAGTGTTGGTGCGCAACCCAGAGTTAATCTGGATTCCTCGTCCGCGCACCCGGAACAGGTCTATAGTGAGGGAACAGGACATTCGCTGATGCAGACCGGCGGCCCGATTTTTCTTCCGACGCCGGAGGCCCCGTAATGACCGACACCCAAATTGGCAGCTTTATTCGCGACTGTGTGGTGTTTGAGGACGACACTGAGGACGGCTTGGATTTTGACACTTTCTACGGCCTGTACATCAGCTGGTGCGTTCTTGGACGCAAAATCCCCATTCCCGACTCCGCCTTCAAAACCGCTCTCGAACTCGAGGGCCTCAAACCCATCAAGGAAAATGGCCGGCGAATCTACTCCGGCATGAGCATGGTGGGACCCGCCGCGAGGGACTACGTGGTTAACAGCGTTCCCATGTGGAGCGAAACAGCCGCTGATCTTCCGGTGGCTGAGATCCGTCAGCAAGCCGTCGCATCCATCGCCTGATTCATACCAGCGAGCTTTCAGCCCATGCCCCTAGGATTCTTAGGGGGCATGGGCTGTTCCTGTTTCCGGGGGTTTTTCGGAAGTATTGGCTGAAAGGAATTGATGAAGCCGTCCATCGTTTGGTTTCGTGATGATCTGCGGGTGGCCGATAACCCGGCCCTGCGTGCCGCCGTCGACGACGGCGCGGCCGTTGCCCTCTACGTCCTTGACGAGGAATCGCCGGGCATCCGCCCTCACGGCAGCGCCGCGCGGTGGTGGCTCCACCATTCGCTGACCCGCCTCCGTGAGGACCTGGACAAACTCGGCGTTCCGTTGCTCCTCCGCCGGGGGTCGGCATCTGACGTCGTCCAGAAGACCACGACGGCGATTGGCGCCGGCGGGTTGTACTGGAACCGGCGGTACGGTTCCGCTGAGCGGACGGTCGACGCCGGCATCAAGGCTTGGGCGGGCGAGGCCGGACTTCATGTCTCGAGTTTTCAGGCCTCCCTTCTCCATGAGCCGTGGGAAGTCACCACCAAAACGGGCGGCCAATACAAAGTTTTTACCCCCTTCTGGCGGACAGTTTCTGCGCAGGACTTCCGCGAGCCGCTGGCCGTACCGGAAGCCGGCCACGGATTCACGGGGAAACTGCCCGAGTATGACCAGCTGGAATCGTGGCACCTGCTGCCCACTAAACCGGACTGGTCCGGGGGACTGGACGAGATGTGGACGCCGGGCACTGCCGCCGGGCACAAGCGGCTGGCCGAGTTTGTGGCGGACGGCCTGTCCAATTACAGCGAGGGCCGCAATCGTCCGGATACGGATGGAAGCAGTTGCCTTTCGCCGTACCTTCGCTGGGGTGAGCTCAGCCCGTTCGAGGTGTGGCACGCTTTGGGTTCCAAACGATCTGAGAGCGCTTCGATTTACGCTTCTGAGCTGGGGTGGCGTGAATTCTGTTGGCACCAGTACTTCCACAACCCGGAGTTGGCTACGGCCAATCTCCGCCCTGAGTTTGATCGCTTCCCCTGGGCATGGCCGGGTAGCAGCGGCAACGGCAAACATCACGGCCACGAGTCGGCGCCGGAGGAGTTCCGGGCCTGGCAGCAGGGCCGCACCGGGTTCCCCATGGTGGATGCCGGGCAGCGGCAACTGTGGCACACGGGGTGGATGCACAACCGTGTCCGCATGGTTGCCGCGAGTTTCCTGGTGAAGAACCTCGGCATCCATTGGCAGCTGGGGGAGCAGTGGTTCTGGGACACCTTGGTGGATGCGGACCCTGCATCGAACCCCGCCAACTGGCAGTGGGTGGCCGGCTCCGGTGCTGATGCTTCGCCCTTCTTCAGGATCTTCAATCCGGAGGCTCAGCGCGTTAAGTTCGATCCTCAGGGGAAGTACATCGCGCACTGGATTCCCGAGTTCGGGACACCGGAGTACGCGGCGGAAATCGTGGATCTCAAGACCACCCGGGCGGAGGCGCTGGAGGCGTACAAGGAGATGAGAGAGGTCCACTAAGGGCTTCCCAAGAGTATGCCGGGGCCGACTATAGGCTGGGTGCATGTCAACGGAGCTCATCCTGAAGATCGTCATCGCCGCGTTCATCGCAGTGTTCCTTGGAGTGGTTACCTGGTGGGCGCGGAAGCACCCCAACAGGTCAAAGGAGTACCCGGAGCAGGTCCGCATGCCCAAGGTTGTTCCGATGGTGGGCTGGCTTTTCCTGAGCGTGGGTCTTCTCATGAGCCTGGTCTCGTTCACCTATGAGCGTTCCCCTGTGGGCGCCCGAATCGCTGCGGTCGCCATCTTCCTGGGCGGCCTGGTTTTCGTGCTCATGTATCGGAACTTTTACGTGGCACCGCGCGCCCACGAGGTGGCCTTCCGCAGTGTGTTCGGGAAAGAGCACCTTGTGCCCTACAGCGACATCACCCACTACAGCTTCCAGACCATGAAGGGGCAGCCGTATTTGACGGTGAAGTCGGTGGACGGCGCCAAGCTCAGCCTGAATATCAGGGCCTATGACATGACGCCGCTCCTGCGGGCCATCGATTTCCATCGGGTCACCGGCCACTGGCCTGCCCGGACGGACGTGCCGGCCGGAGGTTCCACCGGAGGTCCGGGGGTTGAGCAGTACCCCTCTGGAAATTAGTAGGAAGTCCGAGTATATTCGGATTCAGAGATGACCTGGATCACAGTTGGTCACGTGTTCCCCGCAGTGGTCCCAGCACCCGGCGGCACGGCAGTCATTCACGATGCAAAGGAGCATTCCACCATGGTGCGCGAGCTTTCCCACTACGTAGACGGCCAGAGGATCGACGGCACATCCGGCCGGTTCAGTGATGTCTACGATCCCTGCACGGGTGAAGTCCAGGCCCGGCTTCCGCTGGCCAGCGCGGACGAGGTCCGCAACGCCGTCGCAAATGCAGAGAAGGGCCAGCTCGAATGGGCGGCCATGAACCCGCAGCGCCGGGGACGCATCCTGCTGAAGTTCGTGGATCTGGTCAACGAGAACATGGATGAACTCGCCACGCTCCTGTCCTCCGAACACGGCAAGACCTTCGCGGACGCCAAGGGCGATATCCAGCGCGGAATCGAGGTAGTGGAATTCTCGGCCGGGGCGCCGCACCTGCTCAAGGGCGAATTCTCGGACAACGCCGGCCAGGGGATCGATGTCCATTCGCTCCGCCAGCCGCTGGGCGTCGTCGCAGGCATCACTCCCTTCAACTTCCCGGCCATGATTCCGCTCTGGAAGTCCGGTCCGGCTCTCGCAGCCGGCAACGCGTTCATCCTCAAGCCCTCCGAGCGGGATCCTTCCGTTCCGCTGCGCCTGGCGGAGCTGTACAGCGAAGCGGGCGTGCCCAACGGCGTGTTCAATGTGATCAACGGGGACAAGGAAGCCGTGGATGCGCTGCTCGAAGATCCGCGGGTGAAGGCCATCGGCTTTGTGGGCTCCACGCCCATCGCCCAGTACATCTACGCAACGGCAGCGGCGCACGGCAAACGCGCGCAGTGCTTCGGCGGCGCGAAGAACCACATGGTGATCATGCCCGACGCCGATCTGGACATGGCAGCCGACGCCCTGATAGGTGCCGGGTACGGCTCCGCCGGCGAACGCTGCATGGCGATTTCCGTTGCTGTCCCGGTGGGCCAGGAAACCGCTGACGCGCTGGTGGCCAAACTGACCGAACGCGTCAAGGACCTGAAAGTTGGCCACAGCCTGGACAAGGATTCGGACTTCGGCCCCGTGGTGGCTGCTTCTGCCAAGGAGAGGATCGAGGGGTACATCCAGTCCGGTGTGGACGAGGGCGCAACGCTGGTCACCGATGGTCGTGGCCTCACCGTGGACGGTTACGACGGCGGCTTCTGGGTTGGCCCCACGCTCTTCGACCATGTCACCAAGGACATGAAGATCTATAAGGAAGAGATCTTCGGCCCGGTCCTCAGCGTGCTGCGCGCGGCTGACTATGATGAAGCGCTCAGGCTCTGCAGCGAGCACGAGTTCGGCAACGGCGTCGCCATTTTCACCCGCGACGGCGACTCCGCCCGCGACTTCGCCAGCCGCGTCGAAGTGGGCATGGTGGGCATCAACGTGCCCATTCCCGTGCCGATCGCGTACTACACCTTCGGCGGCTGGAAGGCGTCCGGTTTTGGCGACCTCAACCAACACGGCGCCGACGCCTTCCGCTTCTACACCAAGACCAAGACCGTGACGTCGCGGTGGCCCTCCGGTATTCGCCAGGGCGCCAGCTTCATCATGCCGGCAGGCAGCTGATGGGGGCTCCGGAGACAGAAGACGAAGTTCTCTTTGAGCGTCGCGGCCAGCTGGGAATCGTGACGCTCAACCGTCCGAAAGCAGTCAATGCGCTGAATCACGGAATGGTTCAAGCCATGCTCCGGCAGCTGGCCGCTTGGGCCGACGACGACGCCGTTGCCACCGTTTTGGTGCGTGGAGCCGGCGACCGCGGGCTGTGTGCCGGTGGCGACATCGTGGCCATCTACAAGGACATGCTTCACGGCGGCACTGAGACAGCCGAATTCTGGGCTGACGAATACCGGCTCAACGCGCTGATCTCGCACTATCCCAAGCCCTACGTCGCGTTCATGGACGGGCTCGTCTTGGGTGGCGGCGTGGGCGTTTCGGCGCACGGTTCCGTCCGCATAGTGACCGAGCGGACGCGGACCGGCATGCCGGAAACCACCATCGGCTTCGTGCCCGACGTCGGTGGCACGCTCCTTCTTTCACGCTCACCGGGGGAGGCAGGAACGCACGCAGCCCTGACCGGGGCTCACCTATCCGGGGCGGACGCCCTGTTCTTGGGGCTCGCGGACCACTTCGTTCCGTCCAAAAGCCTCCCCGCGTTGGCGGAAGCGTTGAAAAGCTCGACGGCGGAGGCCGCCGTCGAACGCTTCGTCCACACCGCGCCGGACTCGGCCTTGGCGGCGCAACTCGAGTGGATCGATGCCGCGTATGCGCGGGAGGATGCGGAGGAGATCGTCCGGAGCCTTCGCACCTTGGGCGACGAGGCAGCTGCTGCGGCCGACACCATCGAGGCGAAATCACCGACGTCGGTCAAGGTCACGTTGGAATCGTTGCGACGCGTCCGCGGGCTCTCTTTGGAGGAAGCGCTGGACCAGGAATACCGCGTGGGCCTGCGATGCCTGGTCGGGCCCGATTTCCGGGAGGGCATCCGCGCGCAGGTGGTGGACAAGGACCGCAACCCGCAATGGAAGCCGCCGAGCCTCGCCGAAGTCCGGGAGGCCGACGTCGAGGGCTACTTTGCGCCGCTCGGCGAGCGGGAGCTGGGACTTTCAGCCACTCCAGTCCAGTCGAACTAAAGGAGACGATCATGACAGAGAACGCAGCAGCAACCGGCCTCATCGCTTTCCTTGGCCTGGGCCATATGGGTGGGCCCATGGCGGCCAACCTGATCAAAGCCGGGCATGATGTGATCGGCTACGACCCCGTGCCCGCAGCAGTTGAGGCCGCAGTGGCTCACGGAATTCCCATGGCTTCCACGGCACACGAAGCTGCAGCGGAAGCGGCCGTGGTGCTGACCATGCTGCCCAGCGGCAAGCATGTTCTGGACGCTTACCAAGGCGTGGATGGGCCGGGGCTGCTTTCCATCGCGAAGCCGAACACGCTGTTCCTGGACTGTTCCACCATCAATGTGGACGAGGCCCGGGAGGCGGCAGCTCTGGCCGTGGCGGCGGGTCACCGATCCGTGGACGCTCCTGTGTCCGGTGGCGTGGTGGGGGCCGAAGCCGGCACCTTGACCTTCATGGTGGGTGCTTTGCCGGAGGACTTCGAGACGGTGAAGCCCGTTTTGGAGCTCATGGGCAAGAGGATCGTCCACTGTGGCGACCATGGTGCAGGGCAGGCCGCGAAGGTCTGCAACAACATGATCCTTGGTGTGTCCATGATTGCCGTTGCTGAAGCTTTCGTGCTCGGCGAGAAACTTGGCCTCACCCACCAGGCTCTGTTCGACGTCGCCTCCAACGCATCCGGCCAGTGCTGGGCGCTGACCACCAACTGTCCCGTACCGGGACCGGTGCCCACCAGCCCCGCTAACCGCGACTATCAGCCGGGCTTTGCGGGTGCGTTGATGGCCAAGGATCTGCGTCTGGCCCTGAACGCACTGGAAAGCACGGGGGTTGCTGCGGAAATGGGTCCCCTGGCTTCGCGTATCTACGACGCTTTTGCCGCCGGGGACGGGGCCGGAAGGGACTTCTCGGGGATCATCACGGAGATCCGCGATAAGTCTGTGTGAGAGGTTTGAAGTGAACTCATGACCAGCGTTGCGGAGAGGGAGAGCATGACGGAGCAGTACCAGAACATTGTGGTGGAGCGTCGGGGACGGGTTGGTTTGGTGACACTGAACCGGCCGGAGGCGCTGAACGCGCTTAACACTGCACTCATGAACGAGCTCGTGGACGCTGTGACCGCGATGGACACGGACCCGGACGTTGGAGCCGTGGTGATCACGGGATCGGCCAAGGCGTTTGCTGCCGGTGCTGACATCAAGGAAATGTCCTCCAACAGCTACATGGACATGTACGCGGCGGACTGGTTCCGGCGCTGGGAAGACCTCACCCGCCTGCGCATCCCTGTTGTTGCTGCTGTGTCCGGGTTCGCTCTGGGCGGTGGCTGCGAGCTGGCCATGATGGCGGACTTCATCATCGCGGGGGACAACGCCAAGTTTGGCCAGCCCGAGATCAACCTGGGAGTGATCCCCGGTATGGGCGGCTCCCAGCGGCTCACCCGGGCCGTAGGCAAAGCGAAAGCCATGGACATGGTCCTGACAGGCCGGTTCATGGATGCCGAAGAGGCCGAACGCTCCGGCCTGGTGTCCCGCGTTGTTCCCGCGGCCGAGGTGATCGAGGAAGCACTCAAAGCCGCCGAAGTCATCGCCTCCAAATCCAAACCCGCCGCGATGGTAGCCAAGGAGGCCGTGAACGCAGCCTTCGAGATGGGCCTGTCACAGGGCGTGCTGTTTGAGCGCAGGGTGTTCCACTCGCTCTTTGCCACCGAGGACCAAAAGGAAGGCATGGCCGCGTTCAGCGAGAAGCGCCAGCCGGAGTTCAAGCACAGGTAGCGGTTTTGCTCGGGGCGCCATGATCGCAACTGGTTGTCGGCTCGCTCAAGAGTGTTTGCGAGGCTGTTCGGGATTTTTGGGGAAGTCGTGGATATAGATCAATGGGGTAGATTTCTTGGTGGCGTGGCCGGTGTTGCGGCAGTTTTCGTCACAGTGGGTTTGGCAGTTAGGAAAGCAACGGATCGTGAAGCTGTCGCGCAGCGCCGGGCTTCAGAGTCGCTTGCCCTTTTGAAGGCATGGCAAGAAGTTGAATTGCGCGAGGATGAGCATAGTGATGAACGTGCCCGGCAGTCATTCCGGAGGGAACTTATAGACAGGGCTTCCCACTTCACACAAGTCTATGCTTCGGTCACTCAGCCGTATGTAACAAGCTACTGGCAGCCGACCGTCTTCGGGGTCCTTTCCTTCGCCTGGGTGGGTGCGGTCTTTTTCGGGCTTCTGGGTCCAGTGCACCAGGGAAGCCTGTTCTGGCTGTTGTTGTTCTTCTTCCTGTGCCTGGGTGTTGGCGGAACGACAGCCGTCATGATCGTCAAAGTCAGCCAGTATAAGCAGGAGGCGAAAGCCCTCAGGTCGGCGCGGAAGCGACGTGGTCCGGTAGCGAAGGGGTTCGCTCGCGGCAAGGAGCCTTCCAAGAACCAAGAGGCCGTCGCGGCCGTCGATCGAAATGGATAAGTGGAAACCTTTGTCGGAGGTGGAAGGAATCCCCGGCGCGTTACCTCCCGCCGTCTATCCCTAAACTCGGCAACGCAAACGTCGTCCGCTGGATGAACTTGACGCGTGGCGGGACTGTAATAGTAGGCAGGTCCGGAAGCGGCCCTAAACCGAAGCGTCCTCCGGCACAAGAGCAGCGTCAAAGAACGCTCGCTCAAGACGCACCGCTTCCGCAAAGGTAGCCGCAACGCGCTCGCGCGCAGCGGCGTCGGAAGGCTCGACGGCGTCGAATTCGTCGCGTAGCCACGTCACCCAAGCGTTGTACTCAGGATTGTTGTGGAGGCGGATCCATTCGGCGTGCTTCGCGTGGACGGGCCATTCTGTGGGGTCGCCGGCGCGGGCAGCCCAGTCTCCGTAAAGCCATTCGGCAACCAACAGCACGGCCAGGACTTCCGGGTAGGACCGGGTGGCGAGGGCGCTGCGCATCAGGTTGTCGAAATCCCGGGTAGCGGATTCCAGCGCGGGGGCTGTTCGATCCGCCTCGGGAACGTCGAGTTCGTTGAAGCAGTCCTGGAAGTACGTGTTCTCGTCCGAAGCGAACGACCCCAGAACCCCGGCAAACACCAGACGCGAAGGCAGCGAAGGTGCCGAGGCGACGGCTTGTCCCAGCAGCGCTGTGAAGGCATCGCAGAACTGGTAATCCTGCACGAGGTAGCGGCGCAGGTTCTCATCGGTGAGGGAACCATCCAGCAGTTGGTCAACGAACGAATGGTTGACGGCGGCATCCCAGTCCTCGGCGTACTGGTTCCTGAGTTCATTGGCAAAGCCCACGGTGTTTCCTCCTGAGGTGTCAGCATTCGGAGCCTAGCAGTGGACTACGACGGACAGGCGCTCGTTACGCTATGGTGCCGGTCCCGGCGCCAGCGTAGGCTCTGGCCATGACGAACGCGTCGAACACTATCGTGGTTGGCTTTGACGGATCCGAAGAAGCACACCGCGCCGTCCAATGGGCCGCAAATCACGCGATCCTGCGGAACTGTTCCCTCCATGTTGTGCATTGTTCCTTGTGGGTCCTGTTGTCCCACAACAGGGGCCCCGTTCCTGGAGTTGCGGACAGCGGCTTGGAACGGGCCGCCCAAAAAGTCCTCGAGGAGGGGGTGGTGCTCGCCAAGGAGACCGTCCCCGACCTTGAAGTCCACAGCACCTTGCTCCACGGAATGCCCCGGGATCATTTGGCCCACGTTTCGGCCGGTGCCCAGATGCTGGTGCTCGGAAGCCGGGGACTTGGCGGATTCATGGGCTTGCTGGTGGGGTCCGTGAGTTTGGAGATGGCAGCAACCGCAGAGTGCCCCGTGGCAGTGATCCGAGCTGATGACCACCCTGAGGGTCCGGTGCTGCTGGCCGTTGATGATTCGGGATCACCGGCAGCCCTTGACGATGCTTGCCTTTTCGCGGCCGCAACGGGTGCCGAGCTCAGGATCGTGCATGTCCTGCACGAACCCGAAGGCTACCGGCGGCTGCGCGAGCCGGTGGAATCATATCCGGACGCTGAAGCGATGCTTGATGCTGTGCTGAGCCGGGCCCGCCACAAAGCCCCCGGGATCACGGTGAGCGGTGAGCTGCTGGTGGACGCTTCGTTCTCCCGTGCCGTGGTCAAGGCTTCACAAGCGGCACGCATTACGGTGGTGGGAACCAAAGGACATGGACTGATCAAAGGCACCATTGGATCCACGGCACACGCTGTGCTCCACCACGCCCACAGTCCTGTGTTGGTTTCCCGTCGCACGGCCACATCCAAGGTCATGTAGGGCTCCCTCGACCACTGACCTTATATTGTCGGTGGCTGCTGACATGGTTAGTTCATGGAGCAGGTTCGGGAAAGTCGAGTGGGTACGGGGATGTCTCGTGTCCTTGTTCCTGTCGCTCCTGCGAACGTTTTGCTCGCGGCTCCGTTCAGCACCGTTAGTGGTGATTTGATCGAGCAGTTGCGGGTGTTGGAGGAGATGAAGTCGGCTATCACGGCGTTGCAGGCGCGGGTTGCTGTGGCTTTTGATCTTGCCCAGCGTGCTGAACAAGCTGAGGCCGGTGTTCCTGCGTCCGAGCGTGGCCAGGGGGTGGGCGCTCAGGTGGCGTTGGCTCGGCGGGAGTCCCCGAATCGTGGGTCACGGTTGCTTGGCTTGGCGAAGGCGCTTGTTGTGGAGATGCCCCGTACGTTGGCTGCCCTGCAGTCCGGGCAACTGAATGAATGGCGCGCCACGCTGTTGGTGAAGGAAACCGCCTGCTTGTCTGTTGAGGACCGAGCTGCGGTGGATGAGGAACTCGCTGCTGATGCCGGGACGTTTGATGGGAAGGGCGATAGGGCGATTGTTGCTGCGGTGAAGGCTGCTGCGTATCGTCGTGATCCGCGCTCGGTGGCGGGTCGTGCCAGTCGCGCGGCTTCTGAGCGGACCGTGAGCCTGCGACCGGCACCGGACACCATGACGTACTTGACCGCGCTGTTGCCCGTGGCTCAGGGTGTGGCTGTCTATGCTGCGTTGAGCCGGGCCGCTGACTCGGCCCGTTCCAGCGGTGACGGTACGTCTGGCGGGGCTGTCCCGACGCGCGGCCAGGTCATGGCCGACACGTTGGTCGAACGCATCACCGGCACCCCGGGCGGGTTCTCGGGCATCAACCTGGACCTGGTCATGACCGACCGGACCCTGTTTCAGGGAGACAGTGAACCGGCGCGGCTGAGGGGTTACGGGATCGTCCCGGCCGAATGGGGAAGGGAGCTCCTGGGGTTGGGGCAAGCCAGGGGCTCGGGGCCAGCGAATCCGACTCCTCACCAGACAGTACGGGCAGCACCGCCGGCACAGACAGCACAGACAGCTCAGGAATCGAGCAGGCAAGTCCTGGAAGCACCGGAAGCCCCGGATGCGGAGCTAACCGTCTGGCTTCGTCGGCTCTACACAGCGCCAGGCACAGGTGAACTCCTCGGCACGGATTCCAAGGCCCGGCTCTTTACCGGCCGGCTCAGGCGATTGATCGAAACCCGGGACGACACCTGCCGGACGCCGTACTGCGACGCGCCCATCCGGCACATTGACCACGTGGTTCCCTGGCAGTCCGGGGGACAAACGAACCTCACCAACGGCGCAGGACTATGTGAAGCCTGCAACCACACCAAAGAAAACCCCAGCTGGACCGCCACAACGCTCCATGGGGGCACCCACGGCGTGCACACCCTGGAAATCACCACCCCCACAGGCCACACGTACCAATCCAAAGCCCCACCCCTGCCAGGGCACCGCCCCGCCAGAACGTAGGGAGCTTATTCCTCCGTGAAGTCCCCGGCATCCCTGCGGAAGGTGCCCAAAACGCGGATGAGGTGATCGACGTCGTCGGGCCCGAAACCTGACTTGCCGAAAACCTCGGCGTTGAGCGCTGCCGTCGCTTTCTTGGCCAGGGTGCGTCCCTCTGGCGTGAGCTCGATCAGGGTGGTGCGGCCGTCTGTTGGGTGCGGGGAACGCGCCACCAGGGCAGCCTTTTCCAGGCGGTCCACGGCGTTGGTCACCGAGGTGGGGTGGACCTGCAGGAGCGCGCTGGCTTTGTTCATGGGCAGCGCGCCGCTGC
Source organism: Paenarthrobacter sp. NPDC091711 (assembly GCF_044756605.1). Lineage (NCBI taxonomy): Bacteria > Bacillati > Actinomycetota > Actinomycetes > Micrococcales > Micrococcaceae > Paenarthrobacter > Paenarthrobacter sp. NPDC091711. Next base: position 56,338 of record NZ_JBIVTF010000008.1, on the reverse strand, counting down.
GAGCGAAACTCAGCAGTGCGAGCAGTTCATAGCGTGCGAAGGTCAGCCCGAAGGGTTTGAGCACCGTTTCGATGCGCGCGAGCAGAATCTGTTGCGTGCGCATGATCGCAGTGATGGCAGCCATTGGCGCGGCGACGTCGCCCCAGCCATGCCGTTCCCAGTTGCTTTGGGCGTCGGCGATGGGATCGCGGGGGAGTGGGGTGCCCATGGCCCTCCTTCGTTGCTTGGCCTACTGTTCGGGTGCCTAGTCTTTCAGATTCGGGAACTCTTCCTCGGTGTACTCCACACCCAACCCGGAGGGCAGCGGACCGTCGCCGTGCCTGGCTACTTCGGTCCCGCGCAGCTCCACGCGCCTGATTTTGCCGGAAATCGTCTTGGGCAACTCGCCGAATTCGAGCCGCCGGATCCGTTTGAACGGCGCGAGGTGCTCCCGGCAGTAGCGAAGGATGTCCTCGGCCACCGCCGGTCCGGCTTTATAGCCTGCAGCCAACACGACGAACGCTTTGGGCACCGACAGTTTTACAGCGTCAGGCGAAGGCACGACGGCGGCTTCCGCCACCGCGGGGTGTTCGATCAGGACGCTTTCGAGTTCGAAGGGTGACAAGCGGTAGTCGGAGGACTTGAAGACATCGTCATCCCGGCCGACGTAGGTGATGACGCCGTCTGCGTCCCGGCTCGCCATGTCGCCGGTGTGATAGTAGCCGTCGCGGAAAGCCTCGGCCGTCTTGGCTTCGTCGCCGAAGTAGCTCTTCATGAGTCCCACGGGCCGGGGGTCCAAGCGTAAGCAGAGTTCGCCGTCGTCGGCTTCGTTCCCGGTGACCGGGTCCACCAAGACCACGTCGTATCCGGGGAGCGGCCGCCCCATGGAGCCGATCTTCACAGGCTGGGTTGGTGTGTTGGCGATCTGGACCGTGGATTCCGTCTGGCCGAAGCCGTCCCGGATGGTGACGCCCCAGGCCTTTTCCACGTGGCCGATGACCTCGGCGTTGAGTGGTTCGCCAGCAGAGACCACTTTGCGTGGAGGGTGGATGAGCTGCGTGAGGTCGGCTTGGATGAGCATGCGCCAGACGGTGGGTGGGGCACAAAAACTCGTGACGCCTTCGTGGCCCATTTGGTTCATGAGGGCGGAGGCGTCGAAGCGTTCGTAGTTGTAGATGAAGACGGTGGCCTCGGCGATCCATGGTGTGAAGACGTTGGACCAAGCGTGCTTCGCCCAGCCGGGGGAGGCGACGTTGAGGTGGACGTCTCCTGGTTCCAGACCTATCCAATACATGGTGGACAAGTGGCCCACGGGGTAGGAGGTGTGGGTGTGCTCCACCAGCTTGGCGCGGGAGGTGGTGCCGGAAGTGAAGTAGAGGAGCAGTGTCTCATCGGCGTGAGTTGGAGCGTCTGGCGTGAAGTCCGTGCCGGCGTCGTACGAATCTGCGTACTGTCTTGCCTCTGCGGTGGTTGTCTCGGATCCAATTTCGATCAGCGTGTACCCGCCCTCGACGTCGGCGAACTTGCCGATGTTGGCGCTTCCTACAGCCACCCACCTGGCCTCGCCGCGCTCCACGCGGTCCTGAAGATCACGGGCCCCCATGAGGGTGGTGGTGGGGATCATGACGATGCCCAGTTTGATGCCCGCCAGCATGAGTTCCCACAGCTCAACCTGGTTACCGAGCATGATGATCATGTGGTCGCCGCGTGCCACTCCTTGTTCCCGGAGCCAATTGGCGAGTTGGGAGGAACGTTCCGAGAGTTCCTTGAACGTGCGGCGGGTGGAACTGCCGTCCTGTTCCACGATCACCAAGGCGGGCTTGTTGCCCCTGGTCTCGTCTGCTGCGATGTGGTCGAACCAGTCGAGGGCGAAGTTGAATTCCTCAAAGCGTGGCCATTGGAACTCGGCATGGGCCAGTTTGTAGTCTTCGCGCAGTTCCAGCAGCCTGTCCCGGGCCGCACGGAAGTCGTCTGTGACTGTCATAGTCCGCCTTTCGCCTTCGGGATTCCCTGGCACCTTCGCCGAAGCATCCCGCCTAGTGATCCACATCACCTTGCAATATACTAGGACATCCAAGGGTTTGGAAGAGCCCATGCGGGACATGACGAAGGGGTCTAATGCTCGACGAAAAAGCTGCCGTCACCGTTACCAACGGTGCGGCATCAGAACGCGTCCTGCCTCCTTACCCGGAGGCGGACTTGATGCACGTCATTGACCTGCTCCCATCAGAGGAGCGCACGAGGTACCTCGAGATCAGGGAATTCCTGCAAACACGCATACGGGCCGCGAGCATTGAGTACTGGAACCGGGAGGAGTTCCCGTTCGGGCTGCTGGCTGACATGGCCAAGTTCGGGCTGGGTGGGCTTCAAACGGATGGTTCCTCAAAGCTGTTCAAGGGCCTCATGTACACCGAGGTTGCCCGCGCGGACGTGTCGCTGTCCGCGTTGGTGGGCATCCATAATGAGCTCATCGTCGGCATGATTGATGAGCTCGGCTCCCCGGAGCAGAAGCGCAAGTGGCTGCCCGGGTTGGAGGCTTTTACCCAGCTGGGAGCCTTTGCGCTCACCGAACCGGACCACGGTTCCGACATCGCCGGAGGACTCTCGACGACGGCGCGGCGCGACGGCGGTGAATGGGTCATCAGCGGTGCCAAGCGCTGGATTGGGGCTGGGACGATTGCCGACTTCGCGTTGGTCTGGGCCCGGGACGAATCCGACGGGCACATCAAGGGCTTCATTGTGGAGACCGACCGCCCCGGGTACACGGCCACCAAGATTTCGAACAAGATCGGCCTCCGCATCATGCAGAATGCGGACATCGTCTTGGACGAGGTCCGCATTCCGGAGGAGAACCTCCTGCCCGGTGCCACGGAGTTCTCCCGGGCCAACGATCTTCTAAGGGATTCCCGGGCTTGGGTGGGATGGCAGGCCGCGGGGATTCAATTGGCGGCCTTTGATATTGCCCGTTCCTACGCATTGGAGCGCAAACAGTTCGGCAAGGAACTGGCACGCTTCCAGCTCGTCCAGCAGCAGCTCGCCGACATTCTGGGCAATGCCAACGCTTCACTGTCCATGATGGTGGAGCTTGCCCGGATCCAGCAGGCCGGGAAACTCGAAATGGTGCAGGCCGCCATGTGCAAGGCCACCACCACCCGGCTGGCCCGCTCATCCGTGGCGATGGGCCGTTCCTTGCTGGGCGGGAACGGAATCACCACGGACTACGAGATGGCCAAGCTCTTTGGCGACGCCGAAATCCTCTACACCTACGAGGGCAGCTACGAGATCAACTCCATGATCGTGGCCCGCGCGGTGACGGGGAAGTCGGCGTTCGTCTAGGTCCTGACTGTTTGGGCGGGGTCTTCTTGGGCAGGCTCCGGATCCGAAGGCGTAGCAAGGGCCGCGTGCTCAGCCAGGACTCCAGTGTGGTGCCTGATGCGAAGGCGGTAGAGGAGCGTTCCGCCAATGACTACTGCCGCAACGAAGATAACGCCGCCCCATTGCAGGTACCACTCGAACGGTGGCACTGAGTTGTAAATTTCCGGCCGCGGCCACACCAGGTTCAGCGTCATGGCACCGCCCCACAGCACGGCCAGGATGTTGATGGGGAGCCCCCATTTGCCGAGGCTGAATCCCGGTTCGGATCCATCGTCCTTCAGGGGCCACTTCTTCAGGAACCGGCGCCGCAACATGGGCACGGTCACCAGCAGGTAGGACAGGTAGATCAGGACGATGCTGATGCTGGAGAGGATGGTGAAGATGGCCGGCTGGGAGATATTGACGATCAGCGGAATAACAGCCACGACGCCAATCACGATTGCAGCCACCGTAGGGGTTTTGCGGGTGGGGTGCACTTTGCTGAGCTGACGGCTGAAGGGAAGGTTGTTGTCCCTGGCCATGGCAAACATCATCCGGATGGCTGCTGCGTGGACGGCCAATGTGCAGACCACAACAGCTACCACGATGCACGCGAGGAAAGCCTTGCCGAAGGGGCCGCCCAGCACCGAAAGCACGATGTACTGCAACCCGCCATCAGCGGCCCCGAGCTTGGGATCGGAAAGATCCGGTGCTGCCAGGATTCCGCCCAGGAGGAGCAGCCCTCCCAGGAGGAAGGATGCCGTGACCGCGCGCAGGATCGCCCTGGGAGCCGTCTTCTTGGGGTCCTTGGTTTCTTCACCCAGGGAACTGGCGGTATCGAATCCGTACATGACATAACCGGAAGCCATGGCGGCAATGAGGAACACTCCAAAGAAGCCCAGCGGATGCTCTTCGCCGAAGCCAGCGGTATCCAGGAGGACTTCGGGTCCGCGCACGGAATGCCAAATGAGCGCCGCAATGAGCAGGACGGCAGCAACCAGCTCCACGAACACGCCCACGCTGTTGATCATGGTCATGAGTTTCACGCCAAACGCGTTGATGAGAGTGGAAATGCCGATCATGATGCTGGCCAGGAGGACCCCGTTGACGGCAAAGTCGTAAGGACCCGTGCCGTCGCCCACCAGTTGGAAGCCGCTCCAAATCTGCGGCAGGGTTATTTGGAGGGCCAGGGCAACAGAACCCAAAGCCATGATGGAGGAGAGCAGCAACAACCAGCCCGCCAACCAGGCCCACGTTCCGGTGGAGAGCCTCTTGGCCCAGTTATAGACCGATCCCGCTACGGGGTAGCGGCCGGCCAGTTCCGCAAAACACAGGGCAACCATGAGCTGGCCGACAAAAACGATGGGCCACGACCACGCGTAGGCGGGTCCCGCCGTCGAAAATCCGAAGTAAAACAGTTGAAAAACGCCGGTGAGGATGGATATGTAACTGACGCCGGCGGCGAAGCTGGCAAACTTTCCGATGCTGCGGTCAAGGGTTTGGGCGTAGCCAAACTCGTCCATACCGCTTGCATCGCTCTTGCAGGGTCCTGTTTTGCTGGGTTCTAACATTCGAACTCCTAATTCAGACATGCATGAATGGTGATAGCCCGCGGCCGCCATTGGACGCAGTGGATATCAAAAGCCGGGCACCACGGTGTGCCTACGGCCGTTTCCCCCATTTTTTGTTGCGTGGGTCTAAAAGCAGGGTGCCTGTTCAGGCGTGGGACAAGCTGAAGTCCGCCTCCGTCGTCGTGGTTTCCTCCACTCGGCTGGCACTGAGGTGGGCCTTGATGAGGTCCGCACAGCGCTCGCCGATCATCATCACGGTGATGTTGGGGTTCACGGTGACGTGTTCCGGCATGACGGAGGCGTCTGCCACGCGCAATCCGGTGACGCCCTTGACGCGCAGTTCGGGATCAAGGGGAGACATATCGTCGTCCGCAGGTCCCATGCGGACGGTGCCAACGGGGTGGTAGACGGTGTTGTGTGTTTTGCGGATGTAGTCCTGAAGTTCCTCGTCGGTTTGTGCGTCGATGCCGGGGGAGAGTTCCCGTCCGGTCCACTCGGCCATGGCCGGCTGAGCCGCGATTTCCCGGGCCTTGCGGATGCCGGCCATCATTACGCGCATGTCGTGCCCCTCCGGATCGGTGAAATAGCGGGGGTCCACCATGGGCTTGTCGCGGAAGTCCCGGCTACGCAGGCGAACGGTCCCGCGGGAGCGCGCGTGCGTGACGTTCGGAGTGAGGCTGAAGCCGTTCTCCGTGGTGGGGTAACCGTAGCGCAGGGTGTTCATGTCGAAGGGCACGGAACCGTAATGCATCATGAGGTCCGGGCGGTCCAGGCCCTCCTCGGTGGGAGTGAAGATGCCGATTTCCCACCACTGAGTGGACGTCTGCACCATGGGCTGCTTGGCTTCGAACTGCACCACGCCCTCCGGGTGGTCCTGCAGGTGCTCGCCGACGCCGGGAGAATCCACCACGACCTCGATGCCATGCTGCTCAAGGTGCGCGGCCGGGCCTATGCCGGAGAGCATGAGGAGTTTTGGGGAGTCGATAGCGCCCGTGGACAGGATGACCTCGCGATGCGCCGAGAGCCTGTGCGTCCGGCCGAAGGCCGAGTCAACAACGTCGACGCCGGTGCAGCGCTTGTTCGCGTCGAACACCAGTTGGCGGGCCCGCAAGCCGGTCAGCAGCGTGAAGTTTTCGCGATCAACGATGGGGTGGATGTAGGAGACCGAACTGGACGAACGTGTCCCGTCCGGGCGGCGGTTGATCTGGAAGAAGTTGGCGCCGTTGATCACGGTGGTGCCGTCATTGAACTTTGCCCGGGGTATGCCGGCCTGCTCACAGGCGTTGAGGAGCGCGACGCCGGCGGGATCATTCGGGGGCACGTTCATCAAGTGCACTGGGCCGTCGTGGCCGTGGTGGGGAGCGTCCGGACCCGCGTCCTCGTTGCTTTCCAGGCGCTGGTACAAAGGCCAGACGGCAGCAGCATTCCAGCCGGTGGCACCGTACTTTGACTCCCACTCGTCCAGGTCTTCGCGGGGAGCCCAGAACGCGATACAGGAGTTGTGGCTGGAGCAGCCACCCATGACCTTGGCGCGGGCATGGCGCATGAACGAGTTGCCGTTTTCCTGCGGCTCCACCGGGTAGTCCCAGTCGTACCCCGATTCCAGCAGTTCCATCCACCGGTCCAATTGCAGGATCTCGGGCAGGTTGCGGTCATCCGGGCCGGCTTCCACCAACGCCACGGTGATGGCGGGGTCCTCGCTCAGCCGGGCGGCGACGGCAGCTCCGGCAGACCCGCCGCCAATGACGACGTAATCGAACCCGCGCTCGCTGAGGTTATCAATAGTGTCAACGTGCATCTATTTCTCCTTGCCGTGGTCTGCGAACCAGCCGGTGACCTGCGGGCTGGTGTTCTGGTAGACGTGCTTGGCTTCCTGGTATTCACCGAGGCCGGTGGGGCCGAGTTCGCGGCCGACGCCGGATTGGCCGAAGCCGCCCCACTCGGCCTGTGGAAGGTAAGGGTGATAGTCGTTGATCCACACCGTGCCGTGGCGCAAACGGCCCGCAACCCGCTGGGCCTTGCCGGCATCCTGGGTCCAGACCGCGCCCGCCAGTCCGTAGATGGTGTCATTAGCGGTGGCTACGGCTTCGTCTTCCGTGCGGAACGTTTCCACTGTTACTACCGGGCCAAACGCTTCGTCGATCACTACCGACATTCCCCGGGTCACGCGGTCCAGGACGGTCGGCTGGTAGTAGAAACCGGCGTCGAACGCTTCACCGTCAGGGGCCGCGCCGCCGCACCTCAGACGTGCGCCTTCGGCCACGCCACGCTGAACGTAAGCGTCCACTTTCTCGCGGTGGGCCGCGGAAATCAGGGGCCCGGTTTCGGCGGACTCATCGAACGGGCCGCCGATACGGATGCCCTGTGCCTTGCGGACCAGTTCGTCCACGAAGCGCTCGGCGATGGATTCCTCCACCACCAGCCGCGCACCGGCGGAGCAGACCTGACCTGAGTGCACAAACGCACCGTTGAGCGCATTGTCGACGGCGGCGTCGAAGTCAGCGTCAGCGAACACGACGTTGGGGTTCTTGCCGCCCAGTTCCAGCGCCACCTTTTTCACCGTGCCGGCCGCGGCTGCGGCGATGCGCTTTCCGGTTTCCAGGCCGCCGGTGAAGGAGACCAGATCAATGTCCGGGTGCTCCGAAAGCGGTGCTCCCGCTTGAGCGCCAGGGCCCGTTACCAAGTTGGCGACGCCGTCCGGCAGGCCCAGGTCCTTCAGGAGTTGCATGGCAAGGATCGCGGTGGACGGGGTCAGCTCGGCTGGCTTCAGGACGAAAGTGCAGCCGGCGGCCAGCGCGGGCGCGATCTTCCAGGCGGCCTGCAGCAGGGGGTAGTTCCACGGTGTGATCAGGCCGCAGACGCCCACGGGCTCGTAGACGATTTTGCTCACGACGGCGGGGTCCCCGGCATCCACCACTCGGCCCGCCGACTGCCCGGCGAGCCTTCCGAAGTATTCGAAGCAGGCAGCGATGTCATCAATGTCGATGCGGCTTTCGATGATTCGCTTGCCGGTGTCCAAGGATTCGGCGCGGGCGAACTTCTCCCGGCGTTCGCGCAGTTCCGCGGCGACCTTGAGCAGGAAGGCGCCGCGCTCGGGAGCGGGGACGCTTGCCCAAACGCCGGAATCGAAGGCTGCGCGGGCTGCGGAAATGGCTCGCTCGGCGTCCTCGCGGCCGGCTTCTGAGACGGTGGCGACCAGTTCGCCGTCGGCCGGGTTGCGGATCTCGCGCACCGCGCCGGAAGCGGCCGGTTCCCACGCGCCGTTGATGAAAAGTGTGGAGGCGGAATCGGAAAATGTGGCTTGGGTCATACGAAGCAGGCTAGTGCACTTTGAACATCTGTTCAAGGAAATTTATGAACAAATGTTCAAAGTGACGTACCCATCCCCGCACCCGCCCGCTACGAATCACTGACATGAAAAAGCTCGGACTCCGGACCAAAGGCCCCGAAACCATGGCAGCGCTGGCAGGCGTGGTGTCGGCCGCCGTCGTGCTCGCCGTTGCCGAGCTGATCGGCGCATTCTTTACCGCCAGGGCAACCCCGGTGTTCGCGCTGGGATCCACGTTCATCGACTTCACGCCGCCATGGATGAAGGACTTTGCGATCGCCACGTTCGGCACCAACGACAAAGCGGCGCTGTTCGTGGGTATGGGCGTCACTATCGCCGTACTGGCCTGCGTTCTGGGCGTTGTGGCCTACAAGAAGTGGGCACTTGGCGTCCTGGGTGTGCTCTTCATGGGCGCGGTGATTGTGGCAGCCGTCCTGACCCGGGCCGGTGTGGGGCCCGCCGACGCCATCCCCTCAGTGCTGGGAACCATCGCAGGTCTGATCGTCCTGCGCCGTCTCATGGTGCCGTTGTGGCGGATGAGGGCGTGGCCGGAAACCCCCGCTGACGTAGCAGCCGACGCCGATGCCCAGGTTGGGGGCGCCGGCACCAGCCGCCGTCGTTTCTTCGCTGCTGCCGGTATCACCGCGGTAGCTGCCGGAATCGCGGCGACCGGTGGGCGGCTCCTCGGAGCTGCGCGCAACAACATAGCTCAGGCCCGTGATGCCCTCACCCTGCCGTCGCCTTTGAAGGCTGCGCCCCCTGTTCCAGCCGGCGTCCAGTCCCCGGTGGCAGGAGTCTCCTCCTGGCTGACGCCGAACAACGAGTTCTACCGCATTGATACTGCCCTGAGCGTCCCGGAAATCAACGTCGAAGACTGGGTACTGCGGGTGCACGGAATGGTTGAGAAGGAAGTAACCCTCACCTTCCAGGACCTGCTCGACGCCGATCTGATCGAATCGCACGTCACCCTTACCTGCGTCTCCAACCCAGTAGGCGGAAAGCTCGCCGGAAACGCCAAATGGCTGGGAATGCCCATCCGCGAAGTCCTGGCCATGGCCAAACCGAAGGACGGCGCGGACATGGTGCTCTCCACATCCATTGACGGGTTCAGTGCCTCCACGCCACTGGAGGTCCTGCAGGATGACCGCGATGCCATGCTGGCCATCGGCATGAACGGGGAACCCCTTCCCATCGAGCACGGATACCCTGTGCGGATGGTGGTTCCGGGACTCTACGGATTCGTCTCCGCCACCAAGTGGGTGGTGGACCTGGAAGTCACCCGCTTCGCAGACAGCAAGGCTTACTGGACCGATCGCGGCTGGTCAGAGCGCGGCCCCATCAAGACCATGGCACGCGTGGACGTGCCCGGGTCCTTCGCGAAGTTGAAGGCAGGGAAGGTGGCCGTGGGTGGCACCGCATGGGCGCAGACCCGCGGAATCACCAAGGTGGAAGTACAAATCGACGACGGCGACTGGGTGGAAGCAACCCTCTCCACCGAAGCATCCACCATCACGTGGCGCCAGTGGTCCTACGAATGGGATGCCACGCCCGGCATGCACTACGTCAAGGCCCGCGCCACCGACAGTACCGGGGAAGTCCAGACGGACAAGCGCGCCGACCCCGTACCCGACGGCGCTTCGGGCTGGCAGTCCGTGGCAGTGACGGTGGAGTAACTGTTCAGCCTTACTCGATCTGGGTCCTCCCGCCGAGGGTGTTCCACATTGCCGTAAGTTGGACCGGAAACTGTGTAGCGTTTAGGGCACCTTCACCGGGCAGTTTCGCGGGCGGGTCTTACGGGAAATGCTGGTTCCGCAGAATGACGCGAGTTTTGCTTAGCGCCATTTGGGACTGCTTGGCGGCGGTGGAGGACCGGCTAACGGGCGCCGTTCCTTGCATCGGTAGGGTTGGCGGATGGATTAAGAAGGCGCGCGGTGGCCAGCGACGACGGCACGGTCATTTCGGCGTGGAGTGAGACTAACCTCTGGTCAGCGGCAGAGGATCGATACAGCTAGACTCTCAGCCCATGGGGACCGAGGGAAAAGCGCAGAGCTCGTTGAACATTCCGGTACTGCGCCGGCTGGAGACGGCGTGCCTGGCGCTTGCGGCCATGACGGCCGTGGCGCAACTTGGCGCGATGCTTTTGGTCATCGGCGGGACTGTACTGACCTTCTGGGCCGTCAGCGGCATGCTGCTGGTCGCTTCCGTGACGCTTCGTATGGTCTCCAGTCGGGCAGCTCGCGGCACTGACGTGCCACCGTTTGCAGCGCATGTCCGGCTATTGCGCAGCATCGTGGCCTCTGCGGTGTGCCTCATCTGCCTGGGCGGTGCGTTCAGCGACCTGGGCGCCAGCTACCGCGTTCTGGATCCTCCTGCGGCCAACGGTTGCCGCGCCGTCGCGCGCGAGTTTTCTTTCCTCTTCGCTGGCAGGGGTGACGCGTACGCGGTCAGGTTCGGCTGGATCGGATTGCGCGCGAGCTCGTGGACCACCGACGACGGGTATGAACCGGTCGCCCGCGGCTCGTACACCCTGGACTGGGATGGGAACGATGGCGTCCTCAATCTCATCGGAGGCATTGACCCGGTATGGCCAGCGGCCCATGCCATCCCATGCAGCTAAAAGGGAAGTCAACACACGGCCAGCACGCTGGCGGGTCCGAGCATTACGCTGCGTACCTCATAAATTCTGATGGATTCGAGCTGGAGCTTGTAGCAACCACCTAGGCAATCGTGGCGGAGGCGTCCGGAAACGGATCCTTTAGTGGGATGGACATAAGAGCCCAATTTTCTAGCTGGCATCATGGTCTGTGTGACCAAACCCGGGACTTACGACTGTTCTCCATCCAACGTCCGCGTGCTCATGAAGGCATATTGGTCCCCGACTGGCTGGCACCAGACCCCGGCTCTACCTGACGAAGCAACGTTCGAGAAGATGAAGTCTGCCGGCATCATGTTCGCGAACGACGGTCTCAGAAGTCACGATGATTGGGTAGCGCGGGCACGAGCTGCAGCGCAACGCCTTACTCTCAGAGAGGTTCGCGATGGTTTTCTGGCTAGCCTAACTAACCGCCGACTGGATCTTCGATCTGCGTTGAGTTCCTACATCATCGCTAGATCGTTGCCCGACCATCCCTATGAGGTGACTGCTGCACTGTCTCGCTGCCCGGTGTGCGACGTCGCCGCTCAATCCAGCGCGGACCTGAACATCCTCAACTTTGAACGATTCAAATGGGGAGGAGTAAGGAAACTAGATATTGGCTACATCGCCTTCGACCTAGAACAATTCGAACGAGCGCCAAAGCTCAAGCCGTCCGAGGCGGACCAGACACTTGGCAGCGAGATCTTCGCTTTCATTCAGAGCTGCCCGCCCTCGACGACCCCAACCCAGCTGGCCCAAGCTCTCAAGATGCTCCCTGGAAACAAGGATGAGCGCACCTCGTTCATAGACACCCTCGGAATCGTCGAAATTCTCAAAGCCCCAGAACATTCTGGATTCCTAACCCGCTTCGTCCCTTCCGCAGAGAGGAATCTACCTAACCGTCACTATGTAGAAGACGGATACCCGGTCTGCTGGTGGACTGCAGCGAACGGTGTTAGCACCATGGCGCTCCTCGAGGTGCTAGCCCTTGAGAGCTGACCGTTGGGATGGCCGCTCTGAGCTTTAGACTATGGAACGCCCGTTTGAGGATCCTCCACCGGACTGGCATCGCGGACGCGGCGTCTCTCGGGATGCCCGGCGTGGTGGGCCAATGTTTCTTTTGCTGGTGTTCTGTGATCAGGATGGGCTATGAAGCTTGATGTGGTCCTCAGCCGGACCGATAGCCCCAGTGTCCTGGACGGGATCGTGGCTTTGAGAACGTACACTTCCGTGCGAGCAAGAGGCGTCAGCCAGTCCGGCCGGAACCACTATCAGTTTGTGGCCGAGCTTGATGCGAAAGCGGAAGAGTGGCATCTGGTCGACGACCAAGGACGGAGGTCATCGGCAGTAGGCACTTGGCTTTTACAGGATCGGGAGGCTCCGCTGGAAGTTGTATTCCCCCGCGGTATGCCGAAGGCCGTCCAGATGCTTTATCCGGAAGCGCTTCTTATGTGGGGCCGGCGTAGCGAAAGCTTCTACCCGATGCTCGTTCAGGAGATCGGCCAGCGGTCGTTACTGATCACATTTGAGCACATAGAGGACCCGGCATTCCGAGCTACGGCCGTAATTAATCGCTCCACAGGAATCATCGAGAAGCTGGCCGTGATGGGAACATCATCATTCTGACCGAAGTAGAGACTGGAGTGCAGCTTGATCCGGGGATCAAGCCCGAGTTTCTGCCAATCACGGATTGGATTCGACCCAATTACTGACATGGTGTTGTTCGTCTGACGGTGAGCAGCAGTTCGGGTGTCCGGTGACGGATCGGCTAACGGGCGCCGGTTCTAGGGTTGGCGAGCGGTCTAAGCGAAGAGTCGTACTTATCGAAACTCGCTTAGTTCTGCTTCGTCAGCACATAGTGCTCATCCAGAATGTCTGGGAATCCCACGTAGAAAAGAAGCACGGGCGCCTCGTTGGCATAGCGCTCAATAACGAAACGTACGAGCTGCTTGGTCCCTGCTGGGGAGCCGGGTGCCGGAATGCGAAGCTGTACCCCCGATTGGTTCTCATATCGAGCCTCCCCCTCTGGGAGTTCCGGAAGAAACTCCCAGGTGCCTGTGTCGGACATCGGATCCTTAGCGAAGTCCCCCGGCGTCAGCTGTGACGCTGGAAAGTCCTCAACGCGGACCGTACCTTCTGCCCTTAGCTCGACAGTTGCGGCAAGGACGGAACTGCCTACGGTGCTCTCGTCCGCAGAGTAAGACCAGATACCGATCAACTCATCACGTTGAGTTTCCTGCATGCGGGTACAGCCCGTAAGAACGAATAAGGACATGGCAACTAGGACGCTCACGGGAAACCGGAGACTCGAATCAAATTTCATGAAGTTCTTTCCGTCATGCGGCACGTCGGGCTACTACTTGCCCTTGATCTCACCCCGAGAGCCCCTTACCTGCAGTTCGCCCTACTGTATTCGGTTCGAAGCGGGGGTGTCCGGTGAAGGATCCTCTTCCGGACATTGCGCCATGACCGCTCATCCTCGGCTGGCGTGAAGTGTTCAAAGTTGGGATACCGACAGCGCTATGCTCATGGCCGTGAGACCGACGCCCATGAGCATGTACATGAATCCCATGCCCTTTATCGTGGGTACGTCGGCGAACGTAAAGCCTTCTGGCCTGATACCGTGGCTCTCTTTATAGATCTTCGACCATGTGCTGGCGGTTCCATTGAGGTCCCGGAAGACGTGCAGCCCAAAGAGGAAAACGAAGACACCAGACACACTCATGCCGAGGGCAAACCAGTTTACCCGGGTTATCACCAGGAGAAGGAAAGTTCCCAGGAAAAAACCAATGAAGCACCTCTGGAAGGTCCTGGCTGGTTGAGGCAGCTCGGTGAATAGCCGTTTGATCGCCCGGATAGTCTTGATGATCTACCTTTCTCGGCTCGGTGGCTCTGTCGGATCTTGACTAGCTCCGAGAGTTCGAGTCGCGCGCCGGTAGCCTGACTCTATCTTGAGACGTTATGACCTCGCGTCCCGACTGACCGCATCCCCAGGTGTCTCAAGTGGTTCAGGACGGAATATCCGGACCGTTAGCCGCCCTCTGCTATGGCCTGGTGAACTTCGGAAATGGCTTCATCCGCCAGTCCCGGGGCCCGAAGCGGTTGGGTAAAGTTCCCCACATCGGGATAGGGCGTTCGCAAAAACTTGCGCGGATGAGAAGGAATGAAATGACAAAGCGGTACAGGCCTCCTGGCAGAGGTGGCGGCAGTATGTTCGTGCTCTATCTTGTGCCCCCTTTTGCGATTGCATTTTTTATTATGTGGAGTCTGGAAAACGTGTTCCATCTGTACTAGGGAATGATGTGAGGACCGTGATTTGCGACCCGCTACGTAGATCAACAGTCCACAGCTCAGGGTCCGTCGCAAGCTCCAGAGCATTGCGAACGACTCGCACCCTAGATGATGAGTCTTCGAAGTTCACTCCAATCCCAGATGCTCCCTCAAAGCTGTTCGCCAGTGCAGTCGACTACTGCACTGCGGTCGTGTGTTCGTAAGCCGATCGGCTTACGAACGCTGGGCTGGCGCAGCTGATGGGCAATTACGACGTCGCAAAGGTTCTTCACGGACCTACCTGAGTGACCCGGCCGGTCCCGCCCGTATGCTGATCCCGTGGAAAGAGTGCTGCTCGATCAAGTCATCATGACCGACTACGGCCAGTTCGACCTGTATTGGGCCGGCTATGGATTCGATGGAATCTTTGAACGCTTCTTCGATGGCCAGGTCAATGGCCTGGTCGGGGCGTCCAATCCGGATGGGATCTATCTCCACTTCGGCAGACGGTCGGGAGGGTCAGCAGTCCGCATCGTGCTGTTGGATGAACCGCCAGAGCTGAACTCAGATTCCCAGTGGGAGGACATCGTCGAGGTTTCCTTCACTCTTCCGGAGGGACATGACATACGGTGGACTTCCTGGGGTGACGAGGACAGCGGAGACCTAGTCGACGTGAAGCCCGGTAGCTACCGTTTGCGGACCAGCGCCAGAGGCCGCGACGAAGGCCATGACGGAGAATTCTCCGAAGAGGTGGCCGATCATTATCTGCTGGAGGTGTGGCCAGCTTCGCCGCAGCCGGACGCCATCCTATGCTCCAGCAGCAAGGACGCTGAGTACTGGCACAGGCGTGGGGAAGTCGCCGCTGAACACTAAAGGATCCGGTATCGATCTGTTTACGCAGAGGGCTCCGACTACGCCCAACGGTTTGCCTTAGGTCAAGCTGCTGCCTTCGCCCGTACAATGCGGTCCGGGGACATACGTGGCGTCTACGTCAGTGAGACACCGCTAATGGGAGTGCCGGGCGGAAGGTCGCGCACTTGGCCATGAATTTGCCCGGTCAGGTTGAGCGCCGCGACAAAGTCGCTCAAAGCAACGTTGCTTAGTTCGGTTGCACCGCCGAGAACCGGAGGGACTCTGAAATCGTAAATCTCGAGTGCACCGGGCTTCAGGCCTGCTTCATCGGCAGCTGAGGCCAGTCCAAGCATGAGGTACTCATCCTGACCGGCGCGGGAGTTTAGTGACGCAGAGAATTCTCTCTCCGTGGACCATCGGTGGCTTATCTCGCCGCCAACCACGTCAAGAAACCAGAATCCATCAGTGCTTTGAAAGAACACATCGCCAAAGGGCGACGTGAACAGCGGTTGTTTGCCCGCCAGCTCCAGAAACGTCCAGGATTCGAGAGCACCCGCATAAGCGTCATTGGGAAAGCGTCGGATTGGTTCCATGTACTGACAGTACTTTGCGCGCTGCAAGCGCCGCCCGGTCAGAGATCGATGCTTACAGGCGTCATGAGGCGGCATCTGCAAGTCCGTGCCCATGTTCACGCAAAAAAGCCAAATGAGCATCGGTCGTGTCCCTTCATGCTCGGAGTTCGAAAGTAACCAGAGAAGGCTATAAATTCAGCATCAGAAACGATGGAGTCTCCATAGTGGTTCGGAGGAGGTAACCAATGGCATCGGATCCGCACCCCACCCCCGGAATGAATCGACTCGATTTGGCTGAACTCGTTGACCAACTCAGAGATTCACTGAACCGAGACCCGGAGTCTTGGGAGAACCCAGATTTGGACAGGTTCTTGGATGCGTTGGCCGCTTGGACTCGAGATATGGACGGTTGGTTCATGAACCGGGGCGAACCCGTTCCCGACGCCCCATCATGGGAGCTCGTTGGCCACATGCTCCTTGCAGCCAAAATTTATGAATAAGTCGAGTGTCCGGTCAGGGATCCCCTTAAGGGCAGCTCCGCGGCATCGAAAGGCTGTCAGCCAACAATCAGTCAATCTTTCCAGGGATGCTGACAATCGCGCCACGGCAGGAGGCCGACGACGGCGGGTGCTGCCGCCGTCGTCGGCTTCCTTTTCCAGTGGGTAAGTGGGCGTTAGCCGAACACCCGGGTGCCTTCAGGCATCGCGGGCATGGAGGAGGCTCCGCCGCCGAGGTCCTTGTCATTGGCGGTCAATCCGGTGGGGTCGTAGTAGGCGGCGACCAAGCGCTGCTTGATGTAGCCCAGCACTATCTGCCCCTTGCTATCGCAGTTCCTGGCGGTGATAGCCGTGAAGTTCTGCCAGCCGTTCCCGGCAGCTGGGCGGATGGTCTTGGAGCTCCACTGGGTGGGTGCGGCATCCGGGATGATGTACTGGCGCAGTTCGCCGGTGGTGAGCGTAGCCATCAACACGACAACCGGCTTGCCGTTGACGGCGATTGAAGGCGCCGAACCGATGGATGTGATGGAGGCTCCGCCGCCGAATACCTTGACCGTACCGGTGATGGTCCGGGCGTTCGTGTCCAAGGTGTAGCGGTAAAGTTCGCCACCGCTGGTGAGCCGGAAAATGAACTGCTGGCCCCGGACGTCCGCTGTGCCGCTGTAAGCAGTGGTGATGGACTTCTGGAACCAACCATTGCCAATAGTGGTGATCGGTCCGTCGATGGAGTGCTTCCAGGTGCCGTCCGCCTGGAGGTCCTGGCGTTGGTTGTAGAACTTCGCTTTTCCGTCCGAGGAGGTGCCGAAGTAGGAGAACTTGCCGAAGGTCTCGTCCCCTAATCCGCCGGTCTGCGTCAGGTACGTCGCATCGAACGGTACAGGCGATGACCAGTTGCTGTTCTCCCAGCGGAGCTTGCCGTCGCTGAGGAAGATGGCACCGAGATTCCCGTTCGGTTCGACGCTCAGCAAGCCGCCAAAGCAGTCGGCGGGCGTCGGCGTGGGGGTGGGGTAGGCCGTGGCGGCGCTGGCGGGAGCGGCGCCGGAGAGTGCCAGTGCACATGCAGCGAGGCCGCCGAACAGTTTCGTGGTGAGTTTCATATGCGGACTCCTCATCGCACGTTGCGCCAAACCTGAACGGCCCTGGTGCCTGCCGGGCAGTTGGCGTAGGAGGTGTTGAAGCCTTGCGAGGCAGGCATCTGCCACCTCCAGGGCCCGGTCACGATAGCCTCATGGCCGGTGGGGACATGACGGCACTTGCCCGCAACCTGATACTCAGTGCCCGGCGCATCGGAATTGCAACTGCCTCCCACACTGTATTCGTAGTGGATCCAGACGTTGCAGTTGGCATAGCCATCGTCAGCCAATGCAGGTTGAGCCGTGAGCAATGCCCCGCCCATGAAGGCAAGGGCAGCGCTGGCAGCAAGAATTTTTTTAGCAATCTTCATGGTGTTCCCCCGGGTCGGTTAGGTAGTCCCTTGATACTCGGGCACACCCGGTCCTCGCGCTATGGGGCGAACTACCCACGTGTTGTGCTCAACGAGAGGCGAAAGCGATCTCTTCCGTGCGGGCAATGCCGCGCTGGATGGCCGCCTTGTCGATTCCCAGGAGCGTGGTAAGCCACATGCCGTTCTGCACCACAACCACGTCGGCCGCCCGTTCCCTGCATTCTTCAGGTGACAGCCCGGGAACGGCGTTGCCGATCAAGGCCGCAAGCCCCTGAAGATATCTTTCAAAGGCTGCGGCATTGATGCGTGCAAAGTCCTCATCCGCCTGGGCGAGAGCCCACAAATGAAGTCGGAGGGATAGGTACGGTGTGGTCAGAAGACCGGGATCCGCAACACGTCGCAGTGACTCCCGGAGTTGCTCGTCCGGTGTTGAGGTAGCCTGCGGCTCCACCAACAGGAGGTCGTGCTCTTCGATCTGGTGGAGCACCGCGCGAATCAGGCTCGATTTGTCTTCGTAGTAATAGTTCACAAGCCCCAGCGCGACGCCGGCCTCACGCGCCACGGCGCGCATATTGATGCCCGAAATTCCGTGGCGGGACAGTAGTTCCAAGGCTGCGTCGAGAATGCGTTTCTGCCTGTCAACCTGTTCGCCGGACTTTACGGTGCTTGTACCCATCCGGCCAGACTATTGCCTAACCCTGATCGGCGCATCCTGACCGTCTAGAGGTTCTTCTCCGCGTAAACCCGCAGGGTATCCCTGACGAACGTCGCCCCTGATTCGCCGCCGTAGTTAGCCGCGAATCGCGGATCAGCAACGTACATTTCGCCGAGTCCTGTGACGTAACCCTTGATGTCTCCGCCAGGTACCGCCGTCGGGGTTCCCGGGATGCCGCGAAGCCATTCGACGTGGCGCTGCGCGAGATCCTGCGCTTCAGCGCTGTCCGGTGAAACCCCGGATTGTGCGGCGGAGATCCAGTCCGTGCCCAGTTTCTGGACGCGGTCCTTCCACTGCTGCTTTTCTTCGGCGCTCATTCCGCGCCACCAAGAGTCACTGGCGGCGTAAGCATTCTTGCCCCAGCGCTCCTCCACCTCGTCCTTGTACTGAGTGTGGTCGAAGCCGTCAAACATGTTCTGTGCCATGTACTTTCCATCCCCTTTCATTGTGTCGATGGTCTGCCGAACGGAGGCGATCTGCCGGGTCAGCCTGTCCTGCTCCTGGGCGAGCCATTCCAAATGGCTGCTCAGCGCTTTGACGGTATCCGTCTCGCGGTCAAGAACTTCGGCGATGGCCGGAAGGCCGAGCCCCAGTTCCCGGAGCAGGAGGATGCGCTGGAGCTGAACCAGAGCCGGACCGTCATAGTAGCGGTAGCCGTTATGACCGGTCCGGCTTGGTTTCAGCAACCCGATGTCGTCGTAGTGACGCAGCGTGCGGCTGGTGGTGCCTGCGATCTTGGCGATCTCTTGAATTGACCAGTCCATACGTCCTCCGTCCTGTGCTTGTTCTTCGACAGTAGAGGTTGACGTTACGTCAAGGTCAAGGGGATGGTGGCAAGCACTTAGTCGGCCAGGATCAGGTAGAGCGCCCGGCGCGTTTCGTCCAGTTTCTCGATGGCGGCCTGGCGCTGTTCCTCAGTGGCTGCTGCGCGGAACTGGTGGATGACGCCCATGAGCTTGCCGACGCTTTGGTGGAATGCTGCACCGGTTCCATCAGCCTCGGTGTTCCAGGCGTTGGCCAGTTCTTCTTCATGCTCGGCGATGTAGGCCTTGCCGTCGTCGGTGAGCGTGAACTCGGTGCGGCGTCCTTCGCCAACAGCCACGATGAGTTCCTCATCCACCAGCTGCTGCAGCGTGGGGTAGACCGAGCCGGGGCTGGGACGCCAAGCGCCGGACGTCTTCTCGGCGATGGTCTTGATCAGGCCGTAGCCGTTGGACGGGGCTTCGGCCAGGAGCGAGAGAATCGCTGCGCGGACGTCGCCGCGGTTGGCCCTGCGGGAACCGCCGGGACCGAAGCCCCTGGGCCCAAATCCAGGGCCGAAGCCGGGACCGAAACCTGGGCCAAAGCCCGGACCGAATCCGCCTCCGCCGTGGCCACCGGGACCGCGGCGGCCCTTGCCTCGATTGAAACGACCTCGGCCGTGCCCGTGTTCCGGGTGTCCGTGATCGTGCTCGGGGAATGAATTGTCGTGTTCGTTGATGCCTTTCATAGCAGCATCGTCCTTTCGGTTGTTGTTACGCCGAAGGAGTATCGGCGATAGTTAACGATATATCGGTAACTATCGGGACGTCAAGAGGTTTCTTAAAGCACGACGGCGGGTGGCAGCTTCCGTAGGGAAGCCGGCACCCGCCGTCGTGAATGGTCTAAAACGAAGTGGCTATTTCCACCAGGTATCGAAGATGGTGACCGGAACGGTGCGCTTGTGACGCGTGCGCAGGTACTTCTGTTCCAGCAGCTCTGCCGCGTCCTCGGGGACGTCGCGGCCTTCAAGGTAGTCGTCGATGGTGTCGTAGGTGATACCGAGCTCGTCTTCGTCGGTACGGCCGGGCTTGTTGTCCAGGAGGTCGGCGGTGGGAACCTTCTCCCAGACCCGTGAGGGTGCGCCCAGCTCGGCCAGGAGTGCGCGGTTCTGGCGCTTGTTCAGGCCGAACAGCGGCAGGATGTCCGCGCCGCCGTCGCCGAACTTCGTGAAGAAGCCGGTGACGGACTCGGCGCCGTGGTCCGTTCCGATCACCAGGTAATTGTGTTCGCCGGCCAGTGCGTACTGGGCGATCATGCGTGCGCGTGCTTTGGTGTTGCCCTTATGGAAATCGGAAATCGGGGCGCCGGTGGTCTTCTCGAACTCCTCCTCGAAGCCGTCCACGGCTTGGGAGATGTTGTAGGTCCACTCGGTCTTGGCCTTGATGAAGTCGAGGGCTGCCTGGGCGTCGTCTTCATCGTGCTGGATGCCGTAGGGGAGGCGGACGGCAACAAAGTTTGCGTCCACGCCCTCGGCTTCCAATTCCTCAACGGCCAACTGGGCGAGGCGGCCGGCGAGCGAGGAATCTATGCCGCCGGAGATACCTAGAACGAATCCCTTGGTGTGCGTCGCCTTCAGGTAATCCTTCAGGAAACCGACGCGTTTGCGGACCTCCTCTGCAGGGTTGATCCGGGGCTGGACGCCCATTTCTTCAATGATCTTGGCCTGGAGTTCGCGCATGGTTCAACACTAGTCAGCATGGCTGCGGACGCTCAACCATATTGCCTACTTCCAGCCCATGTGTCAGCTAGCGCGTCAGCTACGTGGAAGGCACTGGACCTGTGGAGCCGCGGACGGTGAGGTGGGTGGGCATGACGGAGCGGTTGCGGTTCCCGCCGCCGGCGAGTGGATTCAGCTGGGCCAGCAACATGGACACGGCCACACGTCCGGCCTGCTCAATGGGTGAGCTCATGGTGGTCAGTGGCGGATTGCAGAAGTCAGCCCCAAAGATGTCGTCACAGCCCACAATGCTCATGTCCTCCGGTACCCTCAGGCCACGTTCGCGGAGCCGTTGCAGCATGCCGATGGCAATGAGGTCATTGAAGACGATGCACGCAGTGACTCCGCTGTGCACGGCGGCATCTGCCGCAGCTGCGCCGGATTGCGTTTTGGGGGCGAACGGCCCGATTCTGCGGACATCCACTCCGCGCTCTTCGGCGGCTTCTGACAGGGCGATCCAACGCCGCGCGCTGGACTGCGAAACGGTGGGTCCGGAAACGTAGGCAACGGAGGTGTGGCCCAGGGAAATCAGGTGGTCCAATGCCTGGGGCATGGCTGAGGGGGTGTCGATGATGACTGCTGGAACGCCGTCGACGTCGCGGTTCACGGTGACCATGGGCATCCGGGCGGCTGCCGCGGCCAGTGCTTCATCATTGAGGCGGGACGCCGCCACAATCACACCGTCGGCACTCTTGCGCAACTGCTCCAGCGTGCTGGCCTCAACCTCGTCCGATTCCTCGGTGTCAACCAGCAACTGCGTGTAACCGGCCGCCTTCAGCTGAAGCTGCGTTCCCCTGATGAGGTCGAAATAGAACGGGTTGGTGATATCCGGAACCAGGACGCCCACGGCACCTGTCTTGCCGGAGCTCAGCGCTTTCGCCTGGGAGTTGGGCGTGTAATTGAGTTCGACGGCGGCGGCCTGGATCCGCTCGCGGGTGCGGATATTGACGCGCTCCGGATTGGCGAGGGCCCTCGAAACGGTGGACGCGGCCACGCCGCACAGCGCAGCGATGTCATGGATGGTGGCAGGCCGGCCTGTCGCCATGGGTTGCGTCGCCATGGGCGTTCCTCTCTGAACAGCAAACATGGGCGTTCCTCCCGGAACGACTCATCATCCGGCTGTGACTGCTGCCACACCGTCGACTAAGAATGCCACAGGATGGCAGCGAATGGCAATCGGTTGTCAAATGCGTGCCAAGATGGCTAAACTCGAGGAACAAGCCCCGCCTGTGAACTGCGTCACCGCGCCCCTCGTGTGCCGCAGCAGGTCTACCAAGGAGATTTTGTGACTCAAACCAGTGCCGTGTGGAGCCTGTCCGGTTTCGGCGACGAAGTAGACCCCGATCCCGCCGTCCAGGCCGCCGTGCTGCTGGCCCTTGGTGCGAGCCACATTGAAGTCCGCAGCGCATGGGGGACCAACGTTTCAGAACTCGAGCACGACGCTGTGCTGCGGCTCAAAACCATCCTGGACGAGAAGGGCCTCAAAGTTTCGGCTGTTGCCAGCCCTATTGGCAAAGTGGACGTCAGCCTCCCCGTGGAGCATGAGGTGACCCGCCTACGCCAGATCATCTCCGTCGCGAAGGCCCTGGATACCAAGTACGTCCGCATCTTTTCCTTCTACCGCGGCGAGGAGCAGAGCCAGGAAGACATCCGCAACTCCGTCATGGAGCGCATGTCCGCCCTTGCTGCTGAAGCTGCTGCCAATGACGTGATTCTGCTGCATGAAAACGAGAAGGGCATCTACGGCGATACCCCGGACCGCGTCCTGGACATCATGGAGACGGTCAATTCGCCGGCGCTCAGGGTGGCATGGGACAACGCCAACTTCGTCCAAGTAGGCGTCAAGCCCTACACCGAAGGATATGCCATCCTGCGCCCATACCTTGAGTACCTGCAGGTTAAAGATGCCATCGCCACTACCGGTGAAGTGGTTCCCTCCGGCGAGGGCGACGGTGAACTGGATGCCACCATCAGTGCCCTCGCTGCCGACGGCTACACGGGATTCGCCTCACTCGAACCGCACCTGGCCAGCGCCCACGAGCTCGGCGGGTACTCCGGCCCGGTTGCCTTCGGAATCGCAGCCCGCGCCTTTGCGGGCCTCGCCGCCAAGAACGGCGTGGACCTGGTCTAAAAGCGCGGCACCAAGACAACCCGGCACCAACCTTCACCCAGCATTAACCTTCAAAGGAGCAGGTATGCCTACAGCAGCAATTATTGGTTGCGGCGACATCTCGACCATCCACTTTGCGGCCCTGGCCACCATGGACCATGCCGAATTGGTGGCGGTCTGCGATACCGATCCGGAAAGGTTGAAGGCGGCCGAAGCCGCCCACGGCGTCCCCGGCTACGCGGACTACCTGGACATGCTCCAGAAGGTGCGTCCCGACGTCGTGCATATCTGTACGCCACATCATCTCCACGCTTCGGTGGCCGCTGACTGTTTGGAGCGGGGCGTCCATGTGATCGTGGAGAAGCCGCTGGCCCACACGGCGGCCGAGGGGCAGCGATTGATTGAGGTGGCGGAGCGAAGCGACGCGAAAATCGCCGTCTGCTTCCAGAACCGCTACAACGCGACGTCGCAAGCCATGCATGAACTGCTCGACGGCGGCACGCTGGGTCAGGTGATCGGCGCCTCGGCCACCGTCATGTGGCACCGGGACGGCAGCTACTACCGCAACCGCCCGTGGCGCGGCACCTGGGCCGAAGGCGGGGGTGGTCTGATGATGAACCAAGCCATTCACACAGTGGACCTGCTGCAGTGGCTGGTGGGCGATGTTGCCAAGGTGGAAGGCCACGCGTCCACCCGTTCCTTGGGCGGGGTGATCGAGGTGGAGGACACCGCTGAGTTCGTTGCGGAGCACGTCAATGGTGCGCGCAGCGTCTTCTACGCAACGCTGGCCAACGCCGTGAATGCGCCGGTGACCTTGGACATCGTCACGGAGAAAGCGACGCTCAGCCTGCGGGGAGACCTCACGGTGAGTTACGCCGATGGCGCGGTGGACATCATTCCGGAAAGGGTGGCTGAAAGTGGTGGGAGGTCCTACTGGGGCGTGTCCCACGAGCTTCTGATTGCGGATTTCTACAACAAGCTGCAGGACGCCGGGCCTTTCTGGATCAACCCTGCCGAGGCCGGAAAATCCTTGAGGATCATCAAGGATATCTACGCGCAAAGCTACCCGGATATGGCTGGCCGGGTGGGTTAAGCATCCTCTTGGCAACAATCTTAGAAACTTTTGACAATCGGTTGCCAAAACCCCGCAAAGTACGTACTGTAAATCTCACACCCAAGAAAAGTGTGGCGCAGGCCACACGCTCAAGCTCTGACTCGCATCAGGCTAAGACTCAGTAGGAGCCAACAATGAAGTTAGGTCCCAAGGCGGCAGCAGCCGCCATCGTACTTAGCGCCTCTCTGGCGCTCACCGCCTGTGGCGGCGGGAATGCCGGTGCCGGAACTGGTTCCTCTACCGGTACTAAAACCGTCACGGCCCTGACGCTGGGAACCCTCAGGGACCTCACCTCCTGGGACCCGGCCCAGGCTCACGTAGGCCACGCGCTCCAGCCTTATCAGGCAGCCTACGACTCCCTGATCCTCCGCGAACCGGACGGCACGCTCAGCCCCATGCTGGCAACGGCCTGGAAGTACAACGACACCAACACCAAGCTCACCGTTGACCTCCGGACCGACGTCACCTTCAGCGACGGAGCCAAGTTTGACGCCGCTGCGGCCAAAGCAAACATGGACCACTTCAAGAAGGCCAACGGCCCCCAAATGGCCCAGCTGGGTTCAGTGTCCGACATCGCCGTGGTGGACGCCGACACCATCGACATCAACCTCAGCGCACCGGAGCCGGCCCTGGAATACTTCCTCAGCCAGGCCGCGGGCCTCATGGGAAGCCCCGCAGCCCTCGGCACCGATGCCATCAAGACAGTCCCCGTGGGTTCCGGCCCGTACGTGATGGACAAAGCAGCCTCCGTCAAGGATTCCCAGACGGTCTTCAACGCACGTGACGGTTACTGGAACAAGGACCTCCAGAAGTTCAAGAAGCTCACCCTCAAGGTCCTCCTGGACCCCACCGCCCGCACCAACGCGCTGGTTTCCGGCCAGATTGACGCCACCCTCCTTGACCCCAAGAACGGCAAGCAGGCCGAAGGCGCCAAGATGAAGCTCGAAACCAACCAGGTTGACTGGTCCGGACTGCTCCTCCTGGACCGTGACGGCACCAAGAACCCGGCCCTGGCCAACGTCAAGGTCCGTCAGGCCATCAACCACGCCTTCGACCGCAAGACCATCCTGGATCAGGTCATGTTGGGCCAGGGCACCCCCACCTCGCAGCCGTTCGGCAAGGACAGCGGCGCATGGAGCGAGGAGCTGGAGAACTACTACAGCTACGATCCCGAGAAAGCCAAGCAGCTCCTGAAAGACTCCGGCTTTGAGGGCAAGGTCAGCATCGACGTTCCTACACTTCCCGGTGCTGAAACCCTGATCTCGGTCATGAAGCAGCAGCTTGCCGATGTGGGCATCACCCTGAACCCGGGCGCAGCCATCACCAACACCTTCACCTCGGACGTTGCCGCGCAGAAATACCCGGCACTCTTCTACAACCTCTTCCAAGGGCAGCCGACTGTGGCGATCGACCAGATCGTTTCCACCAAGGCCCTGTACAACCCCTTCAAGACCACCACCCCTGAGCTTGAGGCCAAGATCGCGGCCGTGCGCACCGGTGGTGCAGATGCCGGCAAGCTGGCCCAGGAAGTCAACAAATACGTGGTGGAACAAGCCTGGTTCGCCCCGCTGTTCCGTGTGAACCAGATGTACTACCACAACGACAAAGTGAACGTCACGCCGCAGGTGCAGCAGGCCGTTCCGTCCATCTACAACTACTCGCCCGCCAAGTAGGACCCCATGATCAAGTTCATTGCGAAAAGACTGGGCAGCGGTTTGGTGGTGTTGTTCGTCGTCTCGGTCCTCACCTTCACCCTGCTGTACACCTCCAGCGGAAGTATTGCCCAGAACATCCTGGGGGACCAGGCAACACCTGAACAGGTTGCCTTGAAGGAACAGGAGTTGGGGCTGGACCAGCCGCTCTTTGTCCGTTACTTCGCTTGGTTGGGCGATGCCCTGACCGGCAACCTTGGAGCCTCCTGGTTCACCTCGGAGCCGGTGGCCAACTCCATGGCCACCCGCATCCCGGTGACCATGACCATGGTTTTCACCGCAATGATCCTGATCGCCATTTGCGCAGCACTGATTGGCGTTGCCGCAGCCGTGAAGCGCGGCTGGGTGGACAGGGTGGTCCAGATTGGCGCGATCGTGGGGGACTCCATCCCCGGGTATGTGATCGGCGTGTTCCTGGTAACCATCCTGGCCATCCAGCTGGGTTTCTTCCCCGCCACCAGCACCATCTCCCCGGAGGTGGGTCCGGAGGCCTGGGTCTACTCCATGACGCTTCCGGTGATCGCTTTGCTGATCAACGGTGTGACCGGCGGTGCCCAGCAGATCCGCTCCGCCGTGATCAAGCAGCTGGAGCGTGATTACGTCCGAACGCTGCGCAGCCGTGGCATCGGAGAGCGTGAAATCCTCTTCAAGCACGTGCTCCGCAGCGCCGCACCCGCTGGCCTCACAGTCTTGAGCCTGCAACTGATCGGCATGCTGGGCGGCGTGGTGATCATCGAGCAGATTTTCGCCCTCCCAGGAATGGGTCCGCTGGCTGTAGCCGCAACTACCCAAACCGATCTCCCCGTGGTCATGGGAGTGGTGATGTACACCGTGGTGGTGGTCATCGTCGTGAACCTCCTGGTGGACATCCTCAATGGTTGGCTCAACCCGAAAGTACGTGTCTCATGAGCGACTCCATAGATTCAGCAGCACTCGCAGCACCTGTACCCAACGGCCAGAGCGGCACGGTGGTCCGTTCCACGGTGATGCGCCGCCTCCTGAAGAATCCCATGGGCATCGCCTCGCTGGTGATCCTCCTGACCATCACGGTACTGGCCATCCTGGCGCCGGTGATCGCGCCTTTCGAAGAGAACTTCGCCAACATCTCCAAGACCCTCGCCGCCCCGGACTCAGTGAACATCATGGGTACGGACAGTGCAGGGCGCGATACCTGGAGCCGCCTGCTCTTCGGCGCCCAGCTGACGTTGCTATCCGCGCTGCTGTGTGCCGGTGTGGCGATTGCCATCGGACTCCCGGCAGGCCTGATCGCCGGTTACTACGCAGGCAAATTCGAGGCCGTCTCCAACTGGGTGGTCAGCATCCTCATGAGCCTGCCCGGCCTGATCGTCCTGCTCACCATCCGTGCAGCGTTCGGCCCGTCGGTATGGATCTCCATGATCGCCTTCGGTGTCCTGATCAGTCCGTCCTACTTCCGATTGACCCGCACCGCTGTGCAGTCGGTCCGGAATGAGCTCTATGTGGACGCGGCCCGGGTCTCCGGCCTGTCCGATCTGAGCATCATTGCCCGCCACATCTTCTCCGTGGTCCGCGCACCCATCATCATCCAAACCGCCGCGATCGCCGGTGTTGCCATCGCCATCCAGTCCGGACTCGAATTCCTGGGACTGGGCGATCCCACCAAAGCCACGTGGGGCGTCATGCTCTCCGAAGGCTTCAAGAACGTCTACCTCACCCCGATTCTGCTGGTCTGGCCGGCACTGGCCATGGCGCTCACCATCGGCGGACTGGTCCTGCTGGGCAACGCCATCCGCGATGCCCTGGAAGACGGCGAAAAGATCAAGCACCGCAAAAAGCGGGCGCTTGCTTCTGCTGACAGCACGACGACGGACCCCGCCAAGGCGCGCCAGTCACGGAAGTCCGTGGCCGCCGTCGACGCCGGAACCGAGCACCACTTGGTCAAGGTGACCAACCTCGGCGTCGGATATCCGCAGGCTGACGGGTCCATCAAAAAGGTAGTGGACGACGTTTCCTTCCACGTGGACCGCGGCGAGATCCTGGGCATCGTGGGCGAATCGGGATCGGGCAAGTCCCAGACCGCGTTCTCCATCCTGGGCCTGCTGCCGGACAACGCCCGGATTGTGGGCGGCTCCATCCAGTTCGACGGTAACTACACGGTGGCTCCGGGCGATGACCGCGTCAGCCAGGAACGGCTGTCCAAACTGCGAGGCAAGCGGATCTCCTACATTCCGCAGGAACCCATGAGCAACCTGGACCCAGCATTCACCATCGGCTACCAGCTGGTCACACCCATGGTCCGTGTCCTGGGAATCTCCAAGGCAGAAGCCCGTCAACGGGCGCTCAAGCTGCTCACCGACGTCGGAATCGTCAACCCGGAGCGCACCTTCGAGGCGTACCCGCACGAGGTCTCCGGTGGCATGGCCCAGCGCGTGCTGATCGCCGGTGCCATCAGCTGCGAACCGGACCTGGTGATCGCTGACGAACCCACCACAGCCCTGGACGTCACTGTGCAGGCCGACGTGCTGGACCTGCTGCGCGAGCTTCAGCAACGGCTCAACATCGGCGTGATCCTGGTGACCCACAACTTCGGTGTTGTCGCTGACCTGTGCGACCGCGTGGCCGTGATGCAGAACGGCAGGCTCGTGGAAGAAGGCACCGTCCGCGAGATCCTCCGGAACCCCAAAGAGCCCTACACGCAGACCCTGCTGGGGTCCATGCTCGAAGGAAAGACCCCCATGACCATGCTGGTATCGAACCCTGGATCAGCAGCACAGTCCGGATCAGCGCAGTCCGGATCAGCACAGAAGGAGCCGGTGGCATGAGCGTCTCTCTTGACTCATCGCAGAAGTCCCCGCTCCTGTCCGTGGAGAACCTGGTGGTGGAATACCCCAGCAAACGGTTTCGGGCCAAGCCTTTCAGGGCGTTGACGGACATCAACATCACCATCGGCCAAGGCGAGACCCTGGGCCTGGTGGGGGAGTCCGGCTCCGGAAAAACCACCCTCGGCCGGGCCGTCCTGGGCCTGGCGCCGGTCACAGCTGGGAAGGTGATCTTCGAAGGCAACGACATCAGCAACGCTTCGCGCAAGGAACGCCGGACGCTCAGCCGTGACCTGCAAGTGGTCTTCCAAGACCCGTACACCTCGCTGAACCCGGCGCTGGAAATCGGGGACATCCTGGCAGAGCCTTTGGGCGTGCAAGGCATGGAAGCTGCCGCTGCGAAGAAGCGGGTCCGCGAACTGCTGGACCAAGTCGGTCTGCCAACTGACGCGATCCACCGGCTGCCCCGCGAGTTCAGCGGCGGCCAGCGCCAGCGCGTGGCGATCGCCCGGGCACTTGCCCTGTCCCCGAAGCTGATTGTCTGCGACGAACCCGTCAGCGCACTGGACCTCTCCACTCAGGCCCGCGTGCTGGATCTGTTCCTGCAGATCCAGAAGGACACCGGAGTTTCGTACCTGTTCGTCTCGCACGACCTCGACGTCGTGCGGCACATCAGCCATCGCGTGGCCGTCATGTACCACGGCGAAATCGTGGAACAAGGCCCCGCCGAAGTGGTCACCCGCGACCCCGAACACCCCTACACCCAGCGGCTGCTGCTCGCCTCGCCCGTGCCGGATCCCGACCGGCAGGAAAAGCGCCGCGCGGACAGGCACCGCCTGCTGGCTAACCAGCGCAACCAAACAGAACAAGCCGGTGCCGTGGCCTGAACAGCCCGGCATCCCATCACCCATCCAGGGTCCGGAAGGGCCCGGAAACCCCGGAGGAAAAAGTGGCCACAATAGGCGTACAGGCGATGATGTTGAAGGACAGCTTCGCGGAAGTCGGGGCGTTTGAGACGCTCCGCAAGGTCAGTGCGATCGGCTACAACGCCGTCGAGATTTCCCAGATCCCCATGACCACGGAGAACGTGGGCGAGCTGGACCGCTCCCGCACCGAGCTGGGTATGGACATCGCCGCGCTTTCGGTCAACATTGAAGGCCGCAAGGGCATGCCCGTGGAATCACTGGCGGACAACTTCGACAAGATCGTGGACGACGCAAAGCGGCTGGACAGCTCGCTGCTCCGCATCGGGATGCTTCCGTTCGGGGCCATGAAATCACTGGACTCGGTGGTTGAATTC
Source organism: Paenarthrobacter sp. NPDC091711 (assembly GCF_044756605.1). Classification (NCBI taxonomy): domain Bacteria; kingdom Bacillati; phylum Actinomycetota; class Actinomycetes; order Micrococcales; family Micrococcaceae; genus Paenarthrobacter; species Paenarthrobacter sp. NPDC091711. The sequence goes on along the minus strand of NZ_JBIVTF010000008.1, from coordinate 26,569 downwards.
GCCAAGCAAGCCAACGGTTACGCCGAACGGCTCCAGGAACACGGCATCAGCTTGTACTACCACAACCACCACATAGAGTTCGCGAAGTTCGACGGCAAATACATGCTGGACATCATCGCCCACAACTCCCCGGCCATGGGCATGGAGATCGACGTGCACTGGGTGCAGCGCGGTGGCCTCGATCCCGTGCGGACCCTTGAAAAGTACGCCGGCAATACTGCCATGGTGCACCTCAAGGATTACAGGATCGGTCAGATGCCGGAATCGTCCTTCGGGCTCCTGGAGAAGGGCGACTTCCCCGGGTTCATGGCCGAGTTCCGCAACGTGGTGCAGTTCGCCGAAGTGGGCGAGGGCAACCTGGACTTCCCCTCCATCATTCCGGCCGCCGTCGCCGCAGGTGCCAGGTACCTCTTGGTGGAGCAGGACGAGCTGTATGGGCGGACCGTGTGGGACGCGCTCCAAACCTCGTACGACAACCTGGTGGCCATGGGCCACGCGGACCTTTTCTAGATTTCAGCCACTTCCGGTTTTCACCACAGGAGATTGCATTCATGAGCAAGAAAGTACGCCTCGGCATCATCGGCCTGGGCCAGCAAGGCGGCGCCTACGCCAAGTTCATCACGGACGGCCTGGTGCCCAATATGGAGATCGGCGCAATCTGCGATGTTGATCCTGCCAAGAAGGAACTCGCAGCCTCGCTGTACCCGGATGTCCCGTTCTACGACGACTACATTGCCCTGCTGGAAAGCGGCTCCGTAGACGCGATCGTCACCTGCGTGCCGCACTTCCTGCACCCGGAGATGGGCATCGAAACCCTCAGGCGCAACATCCACGCGCTCGTGGAGAAGCCCGCCGGCGTCTACACCAAGCAAGTCAAGGAGCTGAACGAGTTCGCCGCCTCCAAGCCGGAACTTTCCTTCGGCATCATGTTCAACCAGCGCAACAACCCGCTCTACAAGAAGCTCAAGGAAATCGTTGATAACGGCGAGATCGGCAAGATCCGCCGCTCCAACTGGATCATCACCAACTGGTGGCGCCCGCAGGGCTACTACAACTCCAGCGAATGGCGGGCTACGTGGGGCGGCGAGGGCGGCGGCGTCCTGGTCAACCAGGCACCGCACCAGCTGGATCTATGGCAGTGGATCTGTGGCGTCCCCCAGTCCGTGTACTCCAAGGTGGCATACGGCTTCCGCCGCGACATCGCCGTCGAGGATGAAGTCACCGCAGTGGTGGATTATGGCGACGGCGCCACCGGCGTTTTCGTGACAGCCACCCACGACATCGTGGGAACCGACAGGTTCGAAATCCTGGGCGACCAAGGCAAGATCGTGGTGGAAGACAGCAAGGTGGCCACCGTTACCCGTCTGGTCAAACCTGAACGGGACATCAGCGATTCCATGGGCATGGACGACGTCCGCAAGCTCTTCATGGGCCAGCTGAACCGCGAAGAGCTGTTCAGCAGCGAGGTCATCGAGTTCGAGTCTGTGTGGGGTGGCCAGCACGCCGGCGTCTTGGAGAACTTTGCCGCCAACATCCTGGACGGAACTCCGCTTCTTGCGCCGGGCTCGGACGGTATCAACGGTGTTCGTCTGGCCAACGCCATCCACCTTTCCAGCTGGACCGGCAAGGAAGTGTCCTTGGACTTCGATGAGGATGAATTCCTGCAGGAGCTCAACAAGCGCATCGCGGAAGAAGGAAAGTTCCCCGAGCGTTCCTAAGCAAAGTGGGCCGGTTGCCATCATCAATGGATGGCAACCGGCTTGTTTTGTTGCCATGCGGTCTACGATGGAGCGGTGACTGACCTGACGAGCACTGGAGCAGCAACCACCCCCACCAAACGAGGCCGGGGTGAGAAGTCTTCTGCCACGATTTACGACATCGCGAAGCTCGCGGGCGTGAATCCCTCTACGGTGTCCCGCGCGCTGAGTAAGCCGGGCCGCGTGAGCGCCAAGACGCAGAAAATCATTGAGGACGCTGCGGCGGAGCTGAACTACCAGGTGAATCCATTCGCCCGTGCCCTCCCCACCGGCCGCACCCAGACCATCGGATTGATCGTCGCGGACATCACCAACCCCACCTTCTTTGACATCATCCGCGGCGCGGAAACCACAGGATCCGCCCGTGATTACACCCTTGTTCTGGCCGAGTCCGCGGAGTCACCGGAGACGGAAGTAACGGCGGCCCGGCGCCTGCTGAGCACCGTGGATGGCCTCATCCTGGCCAGCCCCCGCATGGACGATGACCAGATCCGGGCCTTGGCTGCGGACAAGCCTGTGGCCGTCATTAACCGTGAAATTTCCGGCGTTCCGTGCGTCGTCCCTGACGTCAACAAGGGCATCAGCGAAGCCGTTCGCAGCTTGGCCGCCAACGGCCACGAAAAGCTTGCGTACGTCGCCGGACCGGCGCAGTCCTGGATGACGGGCCGCCGTTGGGAAGGCGTCAAAGCCGCCGCTGAATGGTCCAAGCTCAGCGCGGTGCGCCTCGAATCATCCAAACCAACGGTCGACGGCGGCCGGCAGGTTGCGCGCGACGTCCTGGAAAGCGGCGCGACGGCGGTGATCACCTATAACGACCTCCTGGCTATCGGCTTGATGCAGGAACTGCAGGCTGGCGGGATGAGCGTCCCGGACCAGATCAGCATTGTGGGGTTCGATGACATTTTCGGTGCCGATTTCACCACTCCCGCGTTGACCACAGTGCGCTCACCCTTGGGGGAGTGCGGCACCCGTGCCGTGACCATCCTCCTGGATATGTTGCAGGGCCACGAGGCCCCGGGCGAGGCTGTCCGTGTGGAAACGGAACTCGTGGTGCGAGGGTCCAGCGGGCGCCTCCTCGCCTGACCTCAGCATCCCCTTGCACCTCAGGATGCAACAGAGTGGCAATATTTGGCAACCGGTTGACAAAACGTGAGCCGGAACGCAAGATTGACCTATGTCACAGTCCATTGCCGCACACCCTGACAGGCTCCTGCCCGCAGATCCCGGGACGCGCAGCATCGCGCGGTCTTTGCTGGAGCGCGTCCAGGACCTGCCCATCATTTCTCCCCACGGCCACGTTGACGCCGCTGTCATCGAGCAGAACACGCCGTTCCCCGACCCCGCGGCACTCCTGGTCAGTCCGGACCACTACGTCACCCGCCTGATCCACGCCAATGGTGTTCCGATGGATCAGTTGCTGACCGGCGCGGCGTCCGCTCCCGAATCACGGGAAATCTGGAGGCAGTTCGTCCAGGCATGGCCACTGTTCGAGGGAACAGCCTCGGGATACTGGCTCCGCACCCAGTTCAACGATGTCTTCAAACTCGGTGCAGACCTCAGTGAGATGCCTTCAGATGCCAGCTACGACGCGATCGCCGCCAAGCTGGTGGAGCCGGACTTCCGTCCCCGGCAGCTCTTCAAGGACTTCAACATCGAGGTCCTGGCCACCACCGACGATCCCCTGGACAACCTGGCCAGCCACAAGGCCCTCAGCGAGGACCCCAGCTTCAATGGCCGCGTGCTCCCCACGTTCCGCCCGGACGCCTACCTGAACGTGGCGCATCCGCAGTGGAGCAGCAATGTTGACCGCTTGGTGGAGACGGCTGCTGACGGTGCCACAGGCTACGCGGGCTATATTGCGGCGCTTGAGAACCGCCGTCGTTATTTTGTGGAGCATGGCGCCGTATCGGCGGACCATGGCGTCCGCACGCCGGCCACCCTCAAACTGGATGCCGCGGATGCGGAAGTCCTCTTCGAGCGGGCGCGCGCCGGCAAAGCCACGGCTGCTGACCGCGATGCGTTCGAGGCCCACATGATGTACCAGATGGCGCGCATGTCAGTGGCCGACGGCTTGGTCATGACCATCCACCCCGGCTCCTACCGGAACCACCATGGCCCAACATTCGAGTCCTTCGGCGCCGACACCGGTCACGACATTCCGTTCGCCGTGAACTACACCGAGGCCATCCGTCCGTTGCTGCAGGACTTCGGCACGGCCAAGGATTTCCACCTGGTGCTCTTCACCCTCGATGAGACCGTCTTCTCCCGTGAACTCGCTCCGTTGGCCGGCTTCTACCCGTCCGTGTACATCGGCGCACCGTGGTGGTTCCTCGATGCACCGGATGCCATGTTGCGCTTCCGCTCCGCAGTTACGGAAACCGCCGGCTTCTCGCGGTCCTCCGGCTTCATCGATGACACCCGCGCATTCTGCTCCATCCCCGCGCGGCACGACGCCTCCCGGCGGATCGAAGCGTCCTTCCTCGCCCGCCTTGTAGCCGAGCACCGCGTTACTGAAGACCGGGCGCACGAGCTGATCCTCGACGTCGTCGATTCCTCGCCCCGCAGGGTGTTCAAGCTATGACCGCCGAACTGCCCCGCCTTGGGCGTGACGTTGCGCCCGCCCCCAAAGCTCCCGTGCGCATGGTGCACCTGGGCCTGGGAGCCTTCCACCGTTCGCACCAGGCCTGGTACACGCAGCACGCCGGCGACGCGGGGGAGTGGGGCATTGCCTCCTTCACTGGCCGCCGCCCGGACGCCGCCGAGGTTCTGGCCGCGCAGGACGGACTGTTCACCATTGTGGAGCGCTCCGATGCCGGGGATTCGTTCGAGGTTGTGGGCAGCATCGTGGAAGCCGTGGATGGCGCCGATGTGCAGCGCTTGGTTGACCTGGTGGCGGCACCCCAAACCGCTGTGGTCACGCTGACCATCACCGAAGCCGCCTACGGGTTTGGCGCGGACGACGTGACGCTGTTGCGTGCCCACGAAAAGCCCACGACGCCGTTGGGGCGTCTGGTCCGCGGCCTCGCCGCCCGCAGGGACGCCGACGCCGGCCCCCTCGCCGTGGTCTCCTGCGACAACCTCTCGGACAACGGCAACGTAGCGCGCCACGCGGTAGCGAACCTTGCCCGGGAGGTGGACGCCGGACTGGCGGACTGGATTGAGGCCAACGTCAGTTTCGTGAGCACCTCAGTGGACAGGATCACCCCGCGCACCACCGCCGACGACATTCAGCTGGTGGCCCGCAAGTGCGGCTACCGGGATGAAGCACCGGTTGTGGCCGAGCCCTTCCGCAACTGGGTGCTCAGCGGAGACTTTCCTGCCGGGCGCCCCCGTTGGGAGGACGCCGGCGCGCTCTTCGTGGACCACATAGAACCCTACGAGAACCGGAAGCTCTGGCTCCTCAACGGCGCACACTCCATCCTGGCTTACGCCGGACAGCTCCGCGGACACACAACTGTTGCCGAAGCCCTGGCTGATTCCGTGTGCTTGCAAGCTGTGGAGGAGTTCTGGGATGAAGCATCCCGCCACCTTGCCGGCGACGATCTGCGCATTCCTGACTACAGGGCCGCCTTGCTGGACCGCTTTGGTAACTCGCGGATCGCCCACCACTTGGCCCAAATCGCCATGGATGCCAGCACCAAACTCCGGATGCGGGCCATCCCCGTGCTCCGGGCTGAGCGTGCTGCGGGCCGGAGTGGCGAGGGCGCAGCCCGGATGATTGCGGCGTGGGCCGCGTTCGTGGACTCAAACCCCGGATTGCAGGACCCGCAATCGGAGGCAGTAGCCGTGGCCAACAAAGAGGTGGGCTCTGAGCGCATCGCTGCCCTCGTAGCGTTGCTGGATGCTGAGTTCGCCCGGGACTCCGCGGTAGTTGAGCTCATCCATCAGCTCAGCAGTAGCTTGGCACCGGAAGTTTCAGCTAACGCTGGTACTGCGGCGTAGGAATCGATATGCGAGGTGGTCCGGGCCCTGAGCTTTCAGGTGCCCGGGCCGTCGTCGTTTAACGCCGTCGTCCAGCACCGCAAACCCATGCGTTGTGGGGCCCGCTATGCGTGCCTTGGCGTGAATTTAGGGCGCAGAGCGGGCCTCGCAACGGGAGAGATTTGGTGTAACTTTCAATGAAATATTTAGGCAACCGATTGCCAAATGCTTGCCAAGGTGACTAGAGTTACATCAGCTGCACAAGCCGGTCCCCTTCCAGTGATCGCCCTCGGGGATTCAATCCTCCCGCGAAGTCCACTGTCGAGTCGGCTCGGACCGCAATGACGCGAAGGGTAAAGGAGCCCGCATTGAAAAAGCTCAGCAAACTCAGCATCGCCGGCTATGGTGCCGGCGATGCCGCCAACAATCTTGCCTTCACCACCGCCACGATGTTCCTGCTGGTGTACTACACGGACGTCGCAGGAATTTCGGCGGCCGCAGCCGGCACGTTGCTCCTGGTGGTGAGGATCTTTGACGCGTTCGCCGATGTCTTTGCCGGACGTATGGTTGACCGCTCCTACAGCAAACGCTTTGGGAAATTCAGGCCGTTCATTATGTTCGGCTCCATTCCGCTCCTGCTCCTCAGTGTGGCCACGTTCTCCGTGCCGCAATTGGGTGAGACGGGCACCTTGCTCTACGCCTATGTGAGCTACGCGGCCCTGGGGTTGGCGTATTCCCTGGTCAACATCCCGTATGGCTCGCTGGCCGGGGCCATGACGCAGGACCCGGGGGAGCGTGCCAAGCTGGGCTCCGCCCGCACGGTGGGTGCACTGTTGGTGGGTTCCGCCCTGGGCATCTTCGTTGCTCCACTGATCAAGCCGGGTGCTGACCTCCAAGCAACCTTCACCACCATCACGCTGGCCTTCGTGGTGATCGGTGCGGCGCTGTACCTCTTCACTGTCCTCACGGCCAAGGAACGCGTTCACCGCACTGTTCCCAACGTTTCGTTCAAACAGAGCATGGACACCTTGAGGACCAACCGCCCGCTGCTCATGCTGTGCCTGAGCTCGTTCCTCTTCCTGACCGGCTACATGGCGTTGTCCTCCGTTCAGCTCTACTACCTCCGCGATGTGCTGGGTCGCTTGGATCTGTTTCCAGTGTTGGCCATAGTCCAGCTGGTGATGACCTTGGCCCTTGCACCTTTGATGCCGCGGTTGGTCCGCAAGCTGGGCAAAAAGAATGTGTATATGGCTGCCGGAGCGCTCTCCATGGTGGGCGGAGCTATCGTCTTCTTCTCTCCTCCCTCCATGGTCTGGGTTGGATTCACCGGGCTGGTGGTCAGCCTGATGGGCGTCATGGCTGTAAACATCGTGGTGTGGGCTTTGGAGGCCGACACTGTGGAGTATGGCGAGTGGAAAACCGGCGTCCGCACCGAGGGAATCACCTACGCGCTGTTTTCCTTCACCCGCAAGACCGGCCAAGCCGTGGGCGGCGCCCTGGCCGCCTATTGCCTGGCCGTGGGCGGGTACAAGTCGGGCGCGGCTCAGAGCGCGGAAGCCATGCAGGGAATCCAATTCGCCGCCGGGGCGCTGCCGGCCATCATGACCATCCTGGCGATAGCGGTGATGGCCAGGTACCAGCTCACGGACGCAGTGCATGCGCAGATTGTGGGGGAGATCCGCGCTCGCCGTTCCGAGGAGGCCTTGAAAGTTAGCCAAAAAAGTTAGGCAACCGGTTGCCACTGGATGCGATCCAACCTAAAATCGTACTTAATCGCAACCAGCCACCTCCCGAAAGGAAAAGCTGTGAAAATCATTGCCGCTGAAGTCTTTGTGACCAGCCCGTCCCGTAACTTTGTTACTTTGCGTATCACCACGGAGGACGGTGTCACTGGCATTGGTGACGCCACGCTCAATGGCCGTGAACTGGCCGTCGCCGCGTACCTCAAGGAGCACGTGGCGCAGCTGCTCATCGGCAAGGATCCGCACCGGATCGAGGACACTTGGCAGTTCCTCTACCGCAGCTCATACTGGCGCCGCGGCCCCGTGACCATGGCGGCGATTGCCGCCGTCGACATGGCGCTGTGGGACATCAAGGGCAAGATCGCCGGGATGCCGGTGTACCAGCTGCTGGGTGGCGCTTCCCGCAACGGTTTGCGGGCCTACGGCCACGCGTCCGGCGCGGACATCCCCTCGCTGTTCGACTCCGTTCGTGAGCACCTGGAACTGGGCTACAAGTCCATCCGCATCCAGACCGCCATCCCCGGCATCAAAGCCGTGTACGGTGTGGCCGCGCAGGCACAGGCCTCGGGTGAACGATACGACTACGAGCCCGCCGGCCGTGGCGCGTTCCCGCAGGAAGAGGACTGGGACACCCGCGCCTACCTGCGCCACCTGCCCACCGTGTTTGAAGCCGTCCGGAACGAGTTCGGCCCGGAAATCCCGCTGCTGCACGATGGACACCACCGCATGACGCCCATCCAAGCCGCCAAACTCGGCAAAGCCCTGGAGCCGTACGACCTCTTCTGGCTGGAAGACTGCACCCCGGCCGAGAACCAGGAAGGCCTGCGCCTGGTCCGCCAGCACACCACCACCCCGCTGGCCATCGGTGAAATCTTCAACACCGTGTTCGACTTCCAGACCCTCATCAAAGAACAGCTGATCGACTACGTTCGTGCTGCATCCACCCACTTCGGCGGCATTTCACCGCTAAAAAAGGTCATGGACTTCGCGGCCCAGTACCAGATCAAGTCAGGCTTCCACGGCCCCACCGATATTTCGCCCGTAGGTTTCGCCGCCCAGCTCCACGTGGGCCTGGCCATCCACAACTACGGCATCCAGGAATACATGCAGCACTCGGACAAGACCAACGAGGTCTTCCAGCAGTCCATGACCTTCAAGGACGGCTACCTGCACCCCGGCGACGAACCCGGCATCGGCGTCGAATTCAACGAAGAAGCCGCCGCTGCTTTCCCGTACCAGCAGGCCTACCTGCCCTACAACCGCCTCGTGGACGGCACTGTTCATGACTGGTAAAGAGGTCATGACTGGTGACCTGAATTCCTTCCACCACATCGTGGTCATGGGGGTGGCCGGCTGCGGCAAAAGCACCATAGGTGCCGCGCTCGCCGAGCGGCTTGGTGCTGAATTTCTCGACGGCGATTCGCTGCACCCTCAGGCCAATATCGACAAGATGGCCTCCGGTACTCCGCTGAACGACGACGACCGCGCACCGTGGTTGGCCGAAATCGGCAGGCGATTCCCGGCGTCGGACTCTTCACTTGTCATCGCGTGCAGCGCGCTCAAACGCAGCTACCGGGACATCATCCGCAGCGCTGATCCGTCCGTGGTGTTCGTGCACCTACACGGCACCCGCGAACTCCTGAACGCACGCATGAACTCCCGGCCCGGTCATTTCATGCCGGCCTCTCTCCTGGACTCGCAACTGGCAACACTGGAGCCGTTGCAGTCCGACGAAGGCGGGGTGGTTGTGAACATCGCCCAATCCGTGGAGGACATCGTGGATGACGTGACCTCGTCCCTGAGCGGCAAGGGTCCGTTCCTTGTGGACCTCAAAGCCGCCCCGTTCAACCTCGACGACGCCGCGGTGGAGTGGGTGGAGGCGACCATCGGCTCCATGACGCTGGAAGAGAAGATCGGCCAGCTGTTCATCAACCACAACAACGATTACTCCCCGGCGTACCTCGATGGCGTGCTGGAGAACTTCCATGTGGGCGGCATGCGCTACCGCCCCGGTCCGTCGTCGGCGGTGCAGGAACACATCCGTTACGCCCAGTCCAAGACCCGGATCCCGTTGCTGATTGCGTCCAACCCGGAAATGGGCGGCGCAGGCAGCTGCGACGACGGCACGTTCGTGTCCACCCACTTGCAGGCCGGTTCGCATCCCGATAAGAACATTGCCCGGCAGATGGGCCAAGTGGCCGGTGTGGAAACTGCTGCGCTGGGCTGTAACTGGGCCTTCGCGCCGATCGTGGACATCCACTACAACTGGCGGAACACGGTCATCTCCACGCGGGCTTTCGGAAACACCCCGGACATTGTGGTGGAACGGGCCAAAGAGTACTTCGACGGCATCAGCGAATCACCTACTGTCTGCGCCATGAAGCACTTCCCCGGCGACGGTATTGATGAGCGCGATCAGCACGTGGTCACCTCGTACAACACGCTTGGATACGACGAGTGGAACAAGAGCTACGGGCACGTGTACCGCGAGATGATCGGGCACGGCGTGCAGTCCATCATGGTGGGTCACATCGGTGCGCCGGAAGTGTCCCGGCATTTCCGTCCCGGCCTGGCGGATTCCGAGGTGTTGCCGGCAACGCTGGCTCCGGAGCTGCTGCAGGACCTGCTGCGGGGCGAGCTTGGTTTCAACGGGCTGATCCTCACGGACGCTTCCTTGATGGTGGGCCTGACGCAGGCCATGAAGCGTCGGGATCTGGTGCCCGCCACCATCGCAGCCGGCTGTGACATGTTCCTGTTCTTCCGGAACCCCGAGGAGGACTTCGGGTACATGCTGGACGGCTATAAGTCCGGCGTGATCACCGAAGGGCGATTGCAGGATGCCTTGCGGCGGATTCTTGGCTTGAAGGCGAGCCTCGGGCTGCACCTCGCCTCCCGGGAGTCGTTGGTTCCGGCGGCCGAGGCCTTGGCGGTCATCGGCAGCGAAGCCCACCGTGCAATCGCCGCCGAGGTGGCGGACAAGACCGTCACCCTGGTGAAGGACACCGCTGGTAACTTGCCCATCTCACCTCATACGCATCCGCGGATCCGTCTCTACGGCATCTCCGGTGGCGCCGACTTCACGCGGGCTGACCCGCTCGCGTACCTGGACACCGTCCGGGAAGAGCTGGAAGCTGCAGGTTTTGAGGTCAGTGTGTTCAAGACTGCCGAGCAGCGCGAAGCAGCAGGAGAAGCCGGTATGAACTTCATGCGGGTCCTGTCCGAAGAAGCCACGGGCGATTACGCGGAGCGTTACGACGCCGCCTTCGTCTTCGCAAATGTGAAGGGTTTCGCGCAGGAGGCTTCCATTCGGATCAAGTGGTCCTCGCCGATGGCGGCCGAGATTCCTTGGTACGCCACGGAAGTTCCCACGGTGTTTGTCTCACTGAACCAACCAAACCACTTGATCGACGTACCCATGGTCAAGACCGTCATTCACGCACACGCGGCAGCGCGCGAGGCCATTCGCGCAACCATCCAAAAGATCCAAGGCACGTCCGAATTCCAGGGAACGTTCAACCAGAACGTTTTCTGCGATTCGTTCGACACCCGCCTCTGAGCTGAGGCGTCAGCCCGGCCCCGCCCACGAGGCGGTGCCGGGCTTTTTCTTTTTGCGCATGGATTCAGTTGTCTGCGGGGCGGCCAATTGTGAACGCTAACAACGATTCAAGTCAAGACCCTGACGCCCAGTAGGAGGCTGCAATCATTTCGTGATCCACGGCACTTGACCGACGGTATTGTTAGCGTTCACAATGGCAGTCGCACCACCTTTCGTGGCATGCGGCATCCAGCTGGCCGCAGACCACATAACGCTTCACCGTGCCGGACGCGCAGATGCTCCGGCTGCATCAGAGTTCGCGGCAGTGCTGCCGCGGAAGGAGAGCATCGTGAGATTGAAGAAACTCCTGGGCGCCGTAGCGGTTGTCCTCACCTTGACCGTCGGAGCCACAGGCTGCGGTAGTCGTGGTGGCACTGCCGAGTCCAGCAGCAGTGCGAATCCCAGCGATTCACTGGTTGGCATTTCGATGCCGACCCAGACGTCCGAGCGTTGGATCGCTGACGGCGCCAACGTGGAGAAGTCCTTGAAGGACCTTGGCTACAAGACGGACCTCCAGTTCGCCAACGATGACATTCCCACGCAGGTTTCCCAGATTGAGAACATGCTGACCAAGGGTGCCAAGGCGCTCATCATCGCAGCCATCGATGGCACCACCCTGACCGACGTCCTGGCCAAGGCCAAGGAGCAGAACGTCAAGGTCATCGCCTACGACCGCCTCATCAACGGAACCCCCAACGTGGACTACTACACCACGTTCGACAACTACACCGTGGGCGTCCAGCAGGCCACCTCCTTGCTGACCGGCCTGGGCCTCGTGGACGCGAGCGGCAAGAAAGTTGAGGGCAAGGGCCCGTTCAACGTTGAACTGTTTGCGGGCAGCCCGGACGATAACAACGCCAACTTCTTCTGGACCGGCGCCATGGACACCCTGAAGCCGTACCTGGATGCAGGCACATTGAAGGTTCCCAGCGGCCAGACCAAGTTTGAGCAGGCAGCCATCCTGCGCTGGCAGGCACCAGTTGCCCAGAAGCGCATGGAAGACATCCTCACCTCGGCCTACAGCTCCGGAACCAAACTGGACGGCGTGCTGTCCCCGTATGACGGACTCTCCATCGGCATCATTTCCGCGCTGTCCAGCACCGGCGGCTACTCCACTGGCAACCTGCCGGTAGTCACCGGTCAGGATGCAGAGAAGGGCTCCGTGAAGTCCATCATCGCCGGCGAGCAGTACTCCACCATCTTCAAGGACACCCGCCAGCTGGGCGCCCAGGCCGTCAAGATGGTTGACGCCGTCCTCAAGGGCACTGAGCCGGAAACCAACGACACCAAGACCTACAACAACAAGGTCAAGGTCGTTCCGGCCTTCCTCCTGAAGTCCGTCATCATCACCAAGGACAACTTCCAGAAGGAACTGATCGACTCGGGCTACTACACGGAAGCCGACGTCAAGTAATCACGTCTGTGGCCCCTCCTGCAGCAGGAGGGGCCACAGCCTCCCTTAGAGCCTGCCCGAGTCCTCGGCCCGGCCAAGTTCCAACCAGTCAGCGGGAATTGACGATGAACGTACCCATTCTTCAAATGCGAGGAATCACCAAGACCTTCCCCGGCGTTAAAGCCCTTCAGGACGTCACCCTGGACGTCAACCGCGGCGAGGTTCATGCCATTTGTGGCGAGAACGGGGCAGGGAAGTCCACCCTCATGAAAGTGTTGTCCGGCGTCTACGCCCACAACACTTTCGACGGCGACATCCTCTTTGAGAACGAGCCCTGCGAATTTTCCAGCATCACGGACAGCGAGAAGCGCGGCATCGTGATCATCCACCAGGAGCTGGCCCTGAGCCCGTATCTCTCGATTGCCGAGAACATCTACCTCGGGAACGAGCTTGCCAAGAATGGCTGGGTGGACTGGCGCAAAACCAACCTGGAAGCCGCAAAGCTGCTGGCACGGGTAGGCCTCAGCGAAAACCCGGTCACCCCCATCCAGCACATCAGCGTTGGTAAGCAGCAGCTGGTGGAAATCGCCAAGGCGCTGTCCAAAGAGGTGAAGCTCCTCATCCTGGATGAGCCCACTGCGGCGCTGAACGATGAAGACTCGGACCACTTGCTGGACCTCATCCTGCACCTCAAAGGCCAGGGCGTCACCAGCATCATCATCAGCCATAAGCTCAATGAGATCCGCAAAGTGGCTGACGCCGTCACCATCATCCGCGACGGCAAGTCCATTGAGACCCTGCGCCTGGACCAAGGCCAAATCACCCAGGAACGTATCATCCGGGGCATGGTGGGCCGCGACCTCGAGAGCCTCTACCCGGACCGGACACCCAACATCGGCGAGGAAGTCCTTCGCATCGAGGACTGGACCGTCCAGCACCCCCAAGACCATTCCCGCACGGTGGTGAACAACGCCAGCCTCAACGTCCGCAAGGGTGAAGTGGTAGGCCTGGCCGGGCTCATGGGTGCCGGCCGGACCGAGCTGGCCATGAGCGTCTTCGGCCGGACCTACGGTCGGGCCGTGTCCGGAAAGGTCTACAAGTACGGCCAGGAAATCAACACGTCCACCGTCTCCGACGCAATCGACCACGGGATCGCTTACGCCACCGAAGACCGCAAGCACTACGGCCTGAACCTCATTGAGGACATCAAGCGGAACATCTCCATGGCCGCACTGAACAAGCTGGCCAAACGGGGTTGGGTGGACGGCAACAAAGAGACCACCGTCGCTAACCATTACCGGAAGAGCATGAACATCAAGGCTCCCTCCGTTGCTGCCATCACCGGCAAGCTCTCGGGCGGAAACCAGCAAAAAGTGGTGCTGAGCAAATGGATGTTCTCGGACCCCGACGTCCTCATCCTGGACGAGCCAACCCGTGGAATCGACGTCGGCGCCAAATTTGAGATTTACACCATCATCGCGGAGCTCGCAGCGGCTGGAAAGGCCGTCATTGTGATCTCCTCCGAGCTTCCGGAGCTCCTGGGCATCTGCGACAGGATCTACACGCTGTCCGCAGGCCACATCACCGGCGAAGTCCCCATCGCCGAAGCCACCCAGGAAACCCTCATGCACTTCATGACCAAAGAGAAGGAATAGCGAACATGTCCGCCCTACGAGAATCCCTTGGCTTCCTCACAAGCCGCCTCCGCCAGGTTGGCATCTTCGTCGCCCTGATCCTGATCGTCATCCTCTTCCAGGTGCTCACCGACGGCATCCTGCTCCAGCCGCAGAACGTCACCAACCTGGTGGTCCAGAACAGCTACATCCTGATCCTGGCCATAGGTATGGTGATGGTCATCATTGCCGGTCACATCGACCTCTCCGTCGGATCCATCGCAGGCTTCATCGGCGCCGTCGCAGGCGTGATGATCGTCCATTGGGGCTGGGCGTGGTGGCTCGCCATCCCGGCCTGCCTCCTCGTGGGCGCGCTGGTGGGTGCGTGGCAAGGCTACTGGATTGCCTATGTGGGCATCCCCGCCTTCATCGTCACTCTTGCGGGCATGCTGATCTTCCGCGGCCTGACCCTCATTACCCTCAAGAACCAGCAGATCACCCCGTTCCCCAACGAGTTGCGCGCCCTCGGTGGCGGCTTCCTGCCTGACATTTCCGGCGGCACCTCCGTCCTGGAATGGCTGACAGTGATTCTGGGCGTCGGCGGCACCGCAGCCATTCTTTTCCAGGCACTGAAGGAACGCCGGGTTCGCCGTAAGTTCAACCTGGAAAATGAACCGATGGCATGGTTTGCCGTCAAGAACGGGTTCATCGCAGTACTGATGCTCATCATCACCTTCCTCCTGGCCAGCTACCGCGGCACCCCGATTGTCCTGATCGTCCTTGCTGTCCTGGTGATCGTGTACTCGGCACTGATGAACAACAGCATCTTCGGCCGTCACACCTACGCGATCGGTGGAAACCTCCACGCCGCTGAACTCTCCGGCATCAAGACCAAGAAGGTCACCTTCCGCCTCTTCGTCAACATGGGTGTTTTGGCTGCCCTGGCAGGTCTGGTCTTCACGGCCCGCCTGAACTCGGCACAGCCCGCCGGCGGTACCGGCTTCGAGCTCGACTCCATCGCTGCCGCCTTCATCGGCGGCGCCGCAGTTCAGGGTGGTATCGGAACCGTGGCCGGCGCCATGATCGGCGGCCTGATCATGGGCGTCCTCAATAACGGCATGTCCATCCTTGGCCTGGGCACGGATTACCAGCAGCTCATCAAGGGCTTGGTGCTGCTGCTCGCCGTCGGCTTCGACATCTTCAACAAGAACCGCACCGGTTCCGGCGGAGGTTCCTCCATGGGCCGTCGCTTCAAGTGGAAGACCACGCCCCCGGCAACCGAAACCTCCACGCCCGCAAAGGCTGAGCCCGTCGCGGTCGACGCGAAATAGCCGCACATGTCCACAGGGGGAGCGGTGCGACCTCCCGTCATGGGAGATGTTGCCAAGATGGCGGGAGTCTCGCACCAAACCGTTTCCCGAGTCCTGAACAACCACCCCAACGTCAGTGTCCGGACCAAGCAGCGCGTGGAATCGGCCATCGCGCAGCTTGGGTACCGCCGGAACACCGCAGCCCGCAGCCTGGTGACCCGGCGCTCCCGGACCATCGGGGTGCTTGCCTGCGAGACAGGCCAGTTCGGACCCGCGAACACGCTCCTGGGTGTGGAACAAGCCGGGCGGGAAGCGGGCTACTTCGTCAGCATTGCGAACCTCCGGGAAGTGACCGACGAGAGCGTCAACGACGCCATCGCGCACTTCCGGAACCAGTCCGTGGACGGGATCGTCATCCTGGTCCCGCACCCGGACGTCCTCGCGGCCCTGCGAGATGTTTCCTTTTCCGTGCCGATCGTGGCCGTCGGGGCCGGCGCGGGCAACCAGTTAACTGGCGCGTCTCTAGACCAGCGACTGGGGGCCCGCCTCGCCGTCGATCATCTGATTGGCTTGGGCCACCGCCGCATCGCCCATATTTCCGGGCCGCCGCACTGGATTGACGCGGCCGAGCGCATCAAGGGATGGCAGGAGTCCCTGGCAAAGGCCGGTTTAGGGGCCGACGTCCTGCTCCAAGGTGGCTGGGACGCGGCCTCCGGCTACCGTGCCGGACTCCAACTCATCCAGCAGCACACGGTCACGGCCGTGTTCGTCGCGAACGACCAAATGGCGGTGGGTGTCCTCCGAGCCGTGCAGGAAGCCGGCCTGCGCATCCCCGGTGACATCAGCGTGGTGGGCTACGACGACCAACCCGAGGCTGAATTTTTCATGCCCCCGCTGACCACCATCAAACAGGACTTTGAGGAACTCGGCCGCCGCTGCATGGAAGCGGTCCTGCAGCAACTGGACGGGGACGGCGGAACAGGCGATCAGATTGTCACCCCCCGGCTGGTGATCCGCGCCACCACCGCGGCCCCACTAAACTAGGAGCCATGACTTCCACCGTTGATACTGCTGCTGCCCGCGCCCGCCTTCTTGAACTCATCAAAGAACTGGCGGTGGTCCGCGGCAAGGTGATCCTCTCCAGCGGCAAGGAAGCGGACTACTACATTGACCTCCGCCGCATCACTTTGCACCACGAGGCCTCCAAGCTGGTGGGTCAGGTCATGTTGGCAATGATCGACGACGCCGGTGTGTCAGTTGAGTGCGCCGGCGGGCTCACCATGGGTGCGGACCCTGTGGGTACCGCTGTGATGCACGCTGCTGCCGACGCTGGCCGTGCCGTGGACGCCTTCGTTGTCCGCAAGGCCCAGAAGTCCTACGGCATGGGCCGTCAGGTAGAGGGCCCCTCGGTTGAAGGCCGCAACGTAGTGGTCCTCGAGGACACGTCCACCACCGGCGGCTCCGCGCTGACCGCCGTCGAAGGTGTCCGTAAGGCGGGCGGCAACGTAGTGGCCGTGGCCGTCATTGTGGACCGCAACACCGGCGCCAAAGAGAAGATCGAAGCCGAAACGGGTGTGCCGTACCTCTTCGCATTCGGCAAGGATGAACTGGGCCTCGACTAAGCCTATGCTTGCTGCGTGGACGTTCAGGTAGGCAAGCTCCCGGCGCCGCCGGAGGTGAACGAAAACCTCCCCGCGCCGGTGAGTACGGAACCGGAGCAATCAGAGGATCCGGGCTCATGGGCCCGGATCCTGCCCTACGCTGCCCGGCTGAAGAAGACGTCCCGCCGTAACTTCCTCATCACCGCCGGAGCTTCCGGGGCGCTCGCCGCGGACATGCTCTTCACCCGGCGCGTCCAGGCCGAGCGGCGGTCCACCAAGATCCTCCGTGTCCCTGATCCGTACTCGGACCTGTACTTCCCCAAAGCCAGTTGGATCCTTTTTCCCGGCTACAAAACCAGTTGGGAAGAGGCCCAATGGATCCTCAACTCGCTACGTCCGGCGCTGCATCAGCGGGGCCGCCTTGCCGCCGTCGGGTATTCCAACCTGGGACTGGACGTGGACGAGGTGGTCCGCGAAATCATCCTCCACGTCCGTGAGTTGGGATTGGAGAAGCTGTACTTTTACGGCCATAGCTTCGGCGGAATGCTCGCCACCCAAGTCGCTGCCCGCCTGCTGGAGCTGCACGGCGTCGAGACGCAGTTAATCGTCCTGGATTCGAGCCCCTTCAACCGCGCTGACGTGCTTGACCAAAGCTGGTTCGACGGCGTGGTGTTCCTTTACGAGAACGGCTTTCGCATCCCATCAGTCCTGCGCGGCGGCTACGAGCTGGGGGAGCGTGTGGCGCACAAGGACGAGCGCACCTGGCGGCAGATCCTCGATCAAAGCCTGGAGCAACTCTCACCGATCGCCCCTTCCAGCGTGCTGATCCAGACGGAGTCGGCGTACATCTACCACTTTGACGGCCTCCGGCTGGCCGGAAAAATCGGGGGAGCCAAGATGGCGTTCATCGGCAACGCCAAGGACGGCACCGTGGACTACGAGTCGGCGCGCGCGGGGTGGAGCAAGGTCTTCGGTGCCAACATGGTCATGCCCACGCTCAGCACAGAAGGCGCCCGGCCCGCCCACGCCAGCCCGCAGTGGAACGGCAGCATCTACCGGCCGTTGCTGGAACGGGTCCAGGACGAATTGCAGCCGCTCCCGCCCGAGCCCCGGGAGCCGTCATACCAAGAGCCGAATGGCAAGGTCATCCGCCCGGTTTAGAACCCGTTCTCAGCGGCCGTTCCGCAGCGATTCAACCTCGACGGCGGTAAGTCCCGCCTCACGCAGGAAGCTCCGCGCGTCGCCGAACTCCTGCGCAAAGCCGGCCAGGAAGTGCTGCATGGCGGCTTCCGGGCTCTGCAGGATCATGAGCTCGGGGCTAAAGTACTCGGCCGGGGTTGCGGGGACGCTGAGCCGCCACGTCTCTGCCATGACTTCCAGGACGTCCGGCAAGTTGGCTGTGGTGGCCGCATAATCCGCTACCACCTGGTCCTCGGTTCCACCGGACGCCAGAAGAGCTATCGCTGAGACCACACCGGTCCTGTCCTTTCCCAACGAACAGTGAACCAGCGTGCGTTTGCCACGGGCCACAGGTCGCAGGGCATCGCCCACCCATTCGGGCCGCAGCCGGACCCAGCCCAGATACAGGTCGCCGAGGTCTTCGGCCGTTTCCACGGACTGGAGCGAGCCCGCTATGGCGTTCGGGTCCAGCGGGTTATGGATGAGTTCGACGGCGGGCGGGGCGACGGCGGCAGGCTCGCCTCCGGCGTCGTGGTGGTTTTGCACCAGC
The DNA here is from genome assembly GCF_044756605.1 of Paenarthrobacter sp. NPDC091711. NCBI lineage: Bacteria > Bacillati > Actinomycetota > Actinomycetes > Micrococcales > Micrococcaceae > Paenarthrobacter > Paenarthrobacter sp. NPDC091711. Next base: position 7,908 of record NZ_JBIVTF010000008.1, on the reverse strand, counting down.
CACGGAACCAACGAGCGCTCAAGCTCGCTGCGCAGGTCCACAATGGCCTGGATGCCGTGCTCCGCCAGGAAACCTGATGTTGCAGCGGCATCCAAACCGAACGGCTGGCTCCCCCTGAGTATCCGGCCGCCGGCCAGGGGACGCAGATTGAGCACAGCCATGGTTTTGTCCTCTTAGATTTGGCTCTTCAGGTCGGCCACCGAGTTCAGGATCTGGTTGGGCCGGAACGGGAAGGACACTATTTCTTCGCGCTGCGTGATGCCGCTGAGTACCAGGACCGTGTGCAGGCCCGCTTCCATGCCGGCCACAATGTCCGTGTCCATGCGGTCGCCGATCATGGCGGTGGTCTCGGAGTGGGCGTCGATCTGGTTCATGGCGGAGCGGAACATCATGGGGTTCGGTTTGCCCACAATGTAGGGCTCGCGGCCCGTGGCCTTGGTGATCATGGCCGCGATGGCACCGGTGGCCGGCATGGGGCCGTCCTTGGAGGGGCCGGTGGCGTCCGGGTTGGTGGCGATGAAACGAGCGCCGGCCAGGATGTGGCGGACGGCCATAGTGATCGCTTCGAAGGAGTAAGTGCGGGTCTCGCCGAGCACCACGAAATCGGGATCGGTGTCAGTGAGGATGAACCCGGCCTCGTGCAGGGCAGTTGTAAGACCGGCTTCGCCGATGGTGTAGGCGCGGTTGCCCGAGTCCGAGGACTGGACTTGGTCCTTCAGGAACTGTGCGGTGGCCAGCGCGGAGGTCCAGATGTTCTCTTCCGGGACTTCCAAGCCGGAGGCGCGCAGGCGGGCAGCGAGGTCGCGGGGCGTGAAGATGGAGTTGTTGGTCAGGACCAGGAAGCGCTTGGACGTGTCCACCCAGCGCTGAATGAGCTCTGCCGCACCGGGGATTGCCTGGTTTTCGTGAACCAGGACGCCGTCCATGTCCGTGAGCCAGCATTCGATTTCGTGGCCATTGCGATACACCGACGTGGACGTGGTTTCTTCTGCCATATTTGCCTCCGGCTGGGATTGTTCGTGCACTGCAACCTAGTCTTCCATCAATCTGTTGGCTGGACACGCTGTTCGCCTGCTGGCTTTGCACTATAAACTCAGTGTATAGATGTGAGGGTGAATAACTCACTCACCCTTTTGGGTCTTCTGAACCTCGAAGCCAGCTATGGCTACGACCTCAAGCACTCCTACGACCGCTACTTCGGCGCAGGCAAGGTGTTGGCCTTTGGGCAGGTGTATTCCACGTTGGCCCGAATGGTCCGTGACGAGCTGATCCGCGCGCTGGGGGAGGAAACGGGCGGCGGTCCGGACCGCAAGAAATACGAGATCACCGTTGCCGGCGAGGCCAAGGTCCGCGAGTGGCTGTTCACCCCGGATATTCCCTCGGAATCCCTGCAAAGCAACCTCTTCGCCAAGACAGTCATTGCACTGCTCCTCGACGACGACGCCGAGCGACTGCTGGACGTGCAGCGCAGCGAACATATGACCCGCATGCGGGAACTGACCCGGATGAAGAAGGACGCCGGCCTGCTGCACGTGCTGATGTGCGACCACGGGCTGTTCCACATCGAAGCGGACCTGCGCTGGATTGACCTCACCAGCGCACGCCTCACCCAACTCAAGAAGGAGCTGCAGAGCACATGACCATCAATGATGCTGCACCGACCATCATCAGTGCCCGGGGACTGCAGCACTCCTTCGGCTCCACCCAGGCGCTGCGTGGCATCGATCTTGATGTCCATGCGGGCGAAGTGCTGGCCATTATGGGCCCGTCCGGCTCGGGAAAGTCCACGCTGCTGCATTGCCTGGCCGGGGTCATGAAACCCGACGGCGGTTCGGTCGCCTACAGTCCGGCCGGACGAACTCCTTTGGAAGTCAGTGCCCTGCCGGAATCCAAGCGCACCCGGCTGCGGCTGACTGACTTTGGGTTCGTTTTTCAATTCGGCCAGTTACTGCCCGAGCTCTCGGCCGAGGACAACGTCAGCATTCCCCTCCTCCTGAACGGAATCAAGCGCCCCGAGGCACTGCGCAGGTCCACGGAACTCCTGGAACGGCTCGGCTTGGACGGACTTGGCTCCAAGTTGCCCGGGGAGCTTTCCGGTGGCCAGGCGCAACGCGTCGCAGTTGCCAGGTCGCTGGTCACTTCGCCTTCAGTGCTGTTCGCAGATGAACCAACGGGCGCCCTCGATTCCCTTGCTTCGGAGAACGTACTGACCGTGATGCTGGACCTCGTCCGTGACTCCGGGACAACGGTGGTAATGATCACCCATGATGCCCGAACCGCCGCATACGCGGATAGGGAAGTAATGGTCCGTGACGGCGCGATGGGCGCAGGCTACCGGGTGTCGGCGTGAATGCCGGACTGTTCCGCTTGGCAGTTGTGGGCAGCCGCTCCGCCTACGGCAGGCTTGCCGGAATCGCTGGCGGCGTCGGCGTCGGGGTTTGCCTGTTGCTGTTGCTGTGGGGAGGGGCGAACGGGCTGCAGGGGCGCGACGACCGTGGCGCCTGGCTGCGGGAAAACGGCATGCCCGCCTTCTCGGACTCTCAGGATGGCTCAGGCCTCGCCAAGCCCGTTGCGTTGACCCCGGGCACAGCGCTCATGAAAACCAGAGGCGCGGAAATCTTCCGTGACAAGCTCATAGAACGGCGGGACTTTGCCGCTCTTCCTTCGGCCACCCTGAAGATCCCCGGCATCGGCACACCCCCGGAGCCTGGAAAATACTACGCATCGCCGGAACTGCAGCGCTTGATTGAATCCACGCCGGGCGATCAGCTGGGAGACCGTTTCGGCCAATTTGCCGGCACGATTGATGACTCTGCCCTTCCCGGACAGGACTCACTGGTAGTGATCACCGGTGCCGCAGAAGAGGATCTCCGCAGCGGAGGGAATGCCTCCATAGTCTCGGATTTCACCAGCAACCCGTACGGCGGAAGCGCGGCCAGTTACGTGACGATCCTGGTCATCGGCGCAATAGCGGTGTTCTTCCCGGTTCTGCTGTTGATCAGCATTGTCACGGACTTGGGCGCTGCGCGACGGCGGGAACGCTTTGCTACCTTGCGGCTCATTGGCGCCTCACCACGCACGGTCTCGTATATTGCCGCCGTCGAAACCGCCATCCCCAGTTTGATCGGTGCGGTTGCCGGTGTGGTGGGCGCCGCCTTGACAAGCCCCGCCACCGCGCAGATACCGATTAACGGCACCCGGATGTTCGCCGAAGACCTTCAACCCGGCTGGCCCTCTTCGGCCACAGTGGTGGTGTTGGTGGTGGCGGCCTCCGCGCTGGTGGCGGGATTCCGAACAGCCCGGGCCGACGTCGGGCCGCTGGGCGTGAACAGGGCGGTGCACGAGAAGACGCCAACAGCCTGGCGTACGATTCCGCTGATGGTTGGGCTCGCGTGCATGGTCCTGGCAGTGGTCCTCATCCGTGTCCTGGAATTCCGGCTGCCATGGCTTGAATCTCCTTTGGTGATGGTTGGCTTCCTCATGGTTCTCGCAGGCATCGTGGTGATTGGCCCGTGGTTGACCCAGACGGTGAGCCGTGTGGGAGCGCGCCAAGCCAGGAGCGCCGCAGCAGTTATTGCAGCCAGCCGTATCCAACGGACCGCTGTTGCGACGTTCCGTTCAGTCTCCGGATTGGTCATCGCAGTATTCGTCGTCTCGGTTTTCGCCGGAGCATCAAGTGTCATCGAATCAACGGACGCACCAATGGCCAGGCCTGGACTCATGCAACCTACCAGCGTGCACGCCACCATTGCGCCAGGGCAGGGTCCGGCCACCGTACTCGAGACCGCCACTGCTGCCAAAGACAAGGCGGGTATCCGGAGCGCAGTGGTTGGCTATGGCCCGGCGGTGCTGTCCGAAAGAGGTGCCGGATCTGAGTTGTTCTTCAGCTCTGCAGACGCCCGCGCCCTGGGGTTCATTGACATACCCGCATCGGAAATGGTTTCCGTACAAAGTGAGTTCCTCTACTTTTGGACAGCACAGCCATTGGAACTGACACCCGTAGCAACTGGGAGCAGGAACGGATTGGTGCCCGTGGTCCTGGTGCTGGGTACCGATGGCACAGCCGAAGCCATGGACCGCGCCCGGACAGCCTTGGACAGCTCGGATGTCACAGCCACCCCGGCCCAGGCAAGCACGGACTTCCAGCTGCAATCATCCCGCCGCCTCATCCACGGCCTGTCCGTGCTGGCGTACCTCGGCATGTTCGTGGCGGTGGCCATTGCCGGACTATCACTGGCAGTGGGTACGGCATCGGCCGTGCTGGACCGGCAACGGGTTCTGGGATTGATGCGGCTCATGGGAATGCCTCCCACCGTTCTTCGCCGGATCATAACCAAGGAGGCCGCTGTCCCGCTCCTTAGTGTGCTGGCGCTCTCCATCGGCCTCGGATTCCTCACGGCCTGGCTCCTGGTGACAGCCATCAATGACAACTATCACGTGGCATGGCCGGATCCCGGATACTTCGCCGCCTTGGGCCTTAGCCTCCTGATGGCCTGCTGCGCCGTGGTGACAACTTTTGGTCTCCTTCGGGATAGTACGGCCATCACCGCCACCCGGTTCGAATGAAGCAAGAACCGCAGCTGCTCGACGACGTGACTTGCGTCGTGCGCGTTGAGCTGGACTACGCTGGTTGCGGCGCTGGCGTGCCACCACCGTGGGTCGGGGGATCGACGCGGTGGATTCTTGACGCCGCCGCGCTCCAGCAGGTCCCCACTTACCGCATGTGAAAGGGCCTGTCATGAGCAACAACAACGGAGCGCCGCAGCCTCCCTATGACCCGAACGGCGTGCCGCAGCCGCGCTACGAGACCGGCAAAGACCAGTACAGCCAGTACCAGCCGCAGCAACACCCCGACGGCGAATACGCCGAAACCGTGCACCGCTACCCTCAGGCGCAGCAGAGTTTGCCAGGCCAACCCGGCCAGAACCCGGGCGACCACAACAAGAAGTCCCTGTTCCTCATCCTCGGTGGCATCGCCGTCGTCGTGATCATTGCGCTGGTGGTGACGTTCACGTGGCTGATTCCGTCCATGACCAAGCCGGTGGCCGTCGAATCGCCGTCCGTGACGTCCTCGCAAGAGGCGTCCGAGGCAGCCGCGGAGCCGTCGGCTGAGCCCTCAAATGAACCCTCCGGTGAGGCCTCGGCGTCCTCCGAAATGCCTGCTGACGCCATCCCCCTGCCGGCGGTTTGGAACGACCTGGCTGGACCCAGCAACGTTCCGGCGGACGGAGACCCCCTGTTCAGCAAGTGGGTCACGGGCGAATCGTCCTTCCAGTACCTGGCCGAGTGGACGCATGACGAGTCATTCGGCATCACTAAAGACCCCAGCACGGGCGAAGAGATCCAGAAGAGGGCCCAGGGAACGGTGGAGACGGACGGCGACGGGATCGCGCTCGCCTATGCCTTCTTCGCCGAGTCTGAGGAAGGCAAGTTCGGCAAGGATCCCGCGGAGGTCAAGAAAGCCATCCAGGACATCGAAGCCCGTTTCAAGGGGATGACCGCCAGCGAACTTCCCCAAAACCTGGTGGGCCACAAGTGCGCGGCGGACTTCAAAACCAGCATGCCGGAAATCAGGGAGTTCCGCCGCGGCGCGGCCGTGGTCATCGGGTTCACCTGCACCAACGCCCGTGGCGAAGCGATTCAGGCCGTGAACCTGTTCTCGGTGACTCCCTGGGGCACCCCGCAGATGCTGGGCGTCAGCGGACACAAAGAATACTGGGACGCCCACCCGGGGCTCTTTGAGCAGTTGGGCAACTCCTACCGCATCAACAAGTGGAAAATGGTCTAGAGCCTCACCCGCTCAGCGCGCTCAGGCAGGTAACCGGGCGGGGCTAAAGTTGAGGGGTGACTGACCTTCCCCCCAATACAGCCCTGCCCACGCCTGCCGAAACCGCAGCAGAGACCACCGCGGACGGCGAGGCTGAAGCGAAACCCGAGGTCGGCGTCGGGCCTTGGGAAGGCGAGTGGCCGGAAGGCGATCACTGGGATCCGGACCTGTTGAGGGACGGTGACCGCCGCAACGTGGTGGACCAGTACCGGTACTGGAAACACGAGGCGATTGTGGCGGACCTTGATTCCAAGCGCCACGACTTTCACATCGCCATTGAGAACTGGCAACACGATCTCAACATCGGCACCGTGGTGCGCACAGCCAACGCGTTCCTCGCCAAGGAAGTCCACATCATTGGACGACGGCGGTGGAATCGTCGCGGGGCCATGGTCACCGACCGCTACCAGCACGTCCGCCATCACCCCACCGTTGAGGAGTTCGTCCAGTGGGCTGAGGGGGAGGGGCTGGCGGTGATCGGCATCGACATCTTCCCCGATTCCGTGCCCCTGGAGACCTACGACCTCCCGAAGAACTGCGTGTTGGTGTTCGGGCAGGAAGGGCCCGGTTTGACGCCCGAGGTTCACGAAGCCGCCGTCGCCACGCTCTCCATTGAGCAGTTCGGTTCCACCCGGTCCATGAACGCCGCCTCAGCCGCGGCTATTGCCATGCACGCCTGGGTTCGCCGGCACGTCTTCCAGCAGCCTGTCGGCTAGCAAGCTGATGCTCCTACCGATCTTTCAGCGTGGCTTTTCCGTCCACGATGTGGATCTCACCTGAGGCCCTGGGTACTACAAGCTCAACCTTGGGCTCCCATTGCGGGGCGTCGTCACGGCCGCTGTTCACTTCATAGCTCACTGACGCCTTGCCTGATTCATCCGACTGAATGATCCAACTGTCCTCGCCACGAAGGAGAGTGAAGGTGGGCTCCTTCTCGATGGTCCATTTCACATTGCGGGTAGGGCGGTATTCGTAGAGCGCGAACCCGGAACAACCACGACGGGTCGCTTCGGAGGCTGTGCCCGGGGTGGAGGCAGTACATTCGCTTCGTTTGTTCGCAAGAAGCGCCCGGGTCTCGTCCAGGAGCAGCTGGCTGGGTATCACTTTCAAACTTTCGGTGCTCTTGGAAATCACCCGGTCAATGCTGATCAAGGCCTTCTGCTCTTCTGCCGTTGCGTACTTGTCGCCGGATATGCCCAGGGTGTACTCGCCGGGGAAGGCCGGCATCAGCAGTTGGGAATCCCTCGCTCCGGTTCCGGTGTCAGGGGCGGCAACGTCGACGCCGTTCACGGTGAACGACTCCACTGGACGGCTGGAACTGAGCCGGATCTTCTGGAAGTTCTTAGGCCCAACCTTCCACTCGCCCTCACGTGACTTGGTCATCCTCAAAATGATTTCCTGCTTGCGGCCGTTCTGGGTGACTTCGGCAGTGACAAAATCCGACCTCGCCTCAAGGATCCGGTAACCGTCAATTCGCTGTCCTGCGCTTTTGTACACGTTGTTCTGCAGGAGTGCTTTTTCATTCTCGGGGACGCCGGGGTCAGATACGCTCAGGGCTTTCTCGCCGTCCCCGTCGATCAAGGCCTGGAAGTATGTCTTAGCTGTGGTGCCCATGTCCCGGTCCGGTGAGAACAGCGGTAAAACCAGGAGAACCAGAGCAAGGATTGCTGCGGTGAGGACTACCGCTGCGCCCGCTGCGATGGCAATGATCATGTTCCGCTTCCGCCCGGGTTTCCCTTCGGGAAAAGTACCGCCCTGGTGCGGCAGGGGTGGTGTCAGGCTGGGCTGATTGTTTGCACTCGGGAGGATCTCCATTCCGGCAGTATATCCACCGTTTTGATGAATTGGAGGTAGTCGGTGGAGTGGAAACCCGGCAGAAGTGTTAAGGGCCCCAGTGACCGGAAACACGGCGTCCCGGCGGATATCGCTAGGATGGGTGCTAGCCGTAAGCGGTCTACTCCAGGGTTACCAACCCACAGACGAATTCAGCATAGGAGTCACCATGCCCATTGCAACCCCAGAGATTTATTCCGAGATGATCGACCGTGCGAAGGCTGGCGGTTTCGCTTTCCCCGCGGTCA
>NZ_JBIVTF010000007.1:0-239007 GCF_044756605.1 Paenarthrobacter sp. NPDC091711 | reverse complement strand
AGCACGCCGCCAGCGTTCATCCTGAGCCAGGATCAAACTCTCCGTTGAAGTAAAACAAATCAAACAGACACAACCACACCCACCGGAAATAACGGTAGAACGCGGCTGCACAAAATTCGAAACCAGCTGAAAACCAGACCACCACACACGGGGGTGCATGACAGTACTGGCATAAATTTCAACCAATCAATAAAACAATCGGCATCAACAAACTTGGCACACTATTGAGTTCTCAAACAACAGGTCACTATTCCAAAGCAGTACCAACCAGAACCCTCACAGGTCCCGGAATCGCTCCGGAGCAACTTTTCAAACTTACCGGCTAGCTTCCTGCGAGTCAAATCGGCATGCTTGACTTGATTCTTCCTTGCGGTATCTTGTCAGCTTGCGATCTCTACTCGTGGAGCAGCGCGGGTACTAACTATACCCCTACTTCCCCTGGATGGCAAAACCCGTGAACGACACACCCTCTAGGCCGAGCAAAAACCCCGGAAACAAAGGGAAGAGGGCCCGGAGCCACGGCTCCGGGCCCTCCTCACACCAGGAGCAACTGCCCCTAGTCGCTGCTACGAACGCTCAGGCTACTCAACCGGAGCGAACCAGGAGGCGCCCAGCGGAGGCAGCGTGACGGTCAGCGCCGCAGGCTGCCCATCGGTGCCCGGCGTCGAAGCCTTCAGCGATCCTGCGTTGACAACCCCTGAGCCGCCATACGTCTCAGCGTCGGTGTTGAGGACTTCCACCCAGTCCCCCGCCGCCGGAACACCCAGGATGTAGTCCTTATGGGGACCGCCGGAGAAGTTCACTGCGCACACCAACGGCTTGCCTTCGTGATCCCAGCGGATAAACGTGAGGACGTTGTGATCGGCATCCCCGCCATTGATCCACTGGAAACCGCCGGCCTCGTTGTCCCGCTGGTAAAGGGCCGGCGTTGAGGTGTAGAGCTCGTTGAGATCCTTGATGAGGAGCTGCAGTCCTCGGTGCGCGGGGATATCGGCAAGGAACCAGTCCAGTCCGTACTGTTCGGACCATTCCGCTTCCTGGCCGAACTCAGTGCCCATGAAGATGAGCTGCTTGCCGGGATGCGCCCACTGGTAGGCGAAGAAGGCACGCAGGTTGGCCAGCTGCTGCCACCGGTCACCGGGCATCTTCCGCAGCATGGAGCCCTTGCCGTGAACTACTTCGTCGTGGCTGATGGGCAGCAGGAAGTTCTCAGTGAAGGCGTAGACCAGTGAGAACGTGATGGTGCCGTGGTGCCACTTGCGGTTGATCGGATCCTCGGAGATGTACTTCAGCGAGTCGTGCATCCAGCCCATGTTCCACTTCAGGCCGAAGCCGAGCCCGCCGTGGTTGGTGGGAGCCGTAACGCCAGGGAAAGCGGTGGATTCCTCGGCAATGATGATGGCGCCGGGGTGGGACTTATAGACGGTGGCGTTGACTTCCTGCATGAAGGAAATGGCTTCGAGGTTCTCACGGCCGCCGAACTTGTTGGGCCTCCACTGCCCTTCTTCACGGGAGTAGTCCAGGTAGATCATCGAGGCCACGGCGTCCACCCGCAGGCCATCGATGTGGAATTCCTCCAGCCAGTACAGGGCGTTGGCCACCAGGAAGTTCCGGACCTCGCTGCGCCCGAAATCAAAGATCAGGGTTCCCCAGTCCGGGTGTTCGCCCAAGGCGGGGTCCGAGTGCTCGTACAGGGGCTGACCGTCGAACTGTGCCAGCGCCCAGGAGTCCTTGGGGAAGTGAGCAGGGACCCAGTCGAGCAGGACACCGATGCCGGCCTGGTGAAGCGAATCCACCAGGAACCGGAACTCGTCCGGGTGTCCGAACCGTGAGGTGGGAGCGAAGTAGGACGTCACTTGGTAACCCCACGAACCACCGAAGGGGTGCTCCGCCACCGGCATGAACTCGACGTGGGAGAACCCAAGCCACTTCACGTAGTCCACGAGTTCCTTGGCAAGCTCCTTATAGCCAAGGCCCAGTCGCCAGGAGCCCAAGTGGACTTCGTAAACGCTCATGGGCGAATTGTGCGGGTCCTTCGCGGCACGGGCGCTCATCCATTCCGCGTCCTTGAACCGGTAGCTGGCGTCCACTACACGTGAAGCAGTGAGCGGCGGGACCTCGGTGCCGAAGGCCAGCGGATCGGCTTTCTCAATCCAGTGACCCGCCTTGGTGAGGATCTCGTATTTGTAGCACGCCCCTGCTACAACGCCCGGGATGAACAATTCCCACACCCCGGAGGAACCCAAAGAACGCATTCCGTGAGAGCGGCCATCCCAGCCGTTGAAGTCACCCTTCACCCGGACGGCCTGGGCATTCGGGGCCCAGACGGCGAAGGAGACTCCGTCCACCTCGCCCAACGCGGAGCGGTAGTGCTGAACGTGCGCACCGAGGACATCCCAAAGACGTTCGTGGCGGCCTTCACCGATCAGGTGCAGGTCCACCTCACCCACGGTAGGCAGGTAGTGGTACGGGTCATCAATGGTGACGGGTTCGACGTCGTACACCACTTCCAAACGATAGTCCGGCACGTGGCCGGCCTGCAGCGGTTCCAGGACCGCGGTCCAGACGCCATGCGACTCGTGGGTCATGTCGGTGCGGCCGGCTTCGGTCACAACAACCACGGACTTCGCGAGGTGCTTCACAGTACGGATGGTGACGTGGCCGTGATCATCCAGGTGGGCGCCAAGCACTGAGTGCGGCGCATGGTAGGCGCCGGCCGCCACGCGTTCCAAGGTCTCGGAATCCACATGCAGGGGAATTCGGGGCCGTTCGGTGCGTGCAGAGCCAGTCATGTCATTACCTTCCGCTGTAGCTGCCGCATGCTTGCCGCGGCTTGTATTGTCGAGGATTCGTCGGGATGCATTCACGGGGATCGACAACCAGTCGGGCCGGTTCCGCAACTCGTAAACAACCTCGTATAAGGCCTTGTCCAGCCACAATGCCACAAAGAGCGGCGAGCGGCGGTCAATGGTTCCCGGGGTGACCTCGCTGTACCCCTCGAGGAACGCGGCAGCGCAGTCATCCACCCAGGTTTCGGGCACCCTGGCATTGGTGTTTTCGCGCGTGGCGGCACCGGCAGCGTAGTCGAACGAGCGCAGCATCCCCGTGACGTCCCGCAAGGGAAGATCGGGAGAATTGCGCTCATCAATGGTCCGTAGTGGCTCGCCCTCGAAGTCGAGGATGGCCCACCGTCCCGGCTGACCCTCAGCGCCGGGAACCAAAAGAATCTGGCCCAGGTGGAGGTCGCCGTGGACGCGCTGCAACTGGCCCACGTCCCGGGGATCCAGAGCCGCCAGCAACTCATCGAGTTGTTGGTCATGGGGCCCGACGGCGGACGAGGCTTCCGCCCACGAGCCACGGACACGCCGGGCTACTGTGGCGATGATGTCCGGTCCCTGATCCTGACCGTCCTGGGTACCGAACGTTTCCGCAAGCCTGGCGTGAACCGTGGCAGTAGCAGCGCCGAGCCCGCGGGCTTCCGCCGTGAAATCCTTGCCGGCGGCGGCTGCTTCGACTGCCAGGCGCCAGGCATCCAAGCCGCCCAGGAGGAACTCGTGGGCGACAGCCAGCTCGCCGGTGGCCCGTGTGGAACCGTTCGACGCCGGGCCATCCCACGAGCCGCTGATCCATCCGAGCGTCGCGGGAACCTCGGTGGTCCCGGCCGCCGTCAGGGCGGCGCCAAGTTCCACCTCGGGATTTTTACCGGCGGCAAGCACGCGGAAGATTTTGACGATCGCTGCCGAACCGCCGTCGTCGATGATGACTGAGGTGTTGGACTGCTCGCCGGAGAGGACCTTCACGGACCTGGGATGCCCGGGGAGCGCGACACGCCCGCGGGTCAGGTGCCCCTGGGCGCCGGCAGCCGTTCCTTCACTGCGCATCAGTTCCAGCCAGGCAGTGACGAAGTCGGCATCGAAGACGGCGTCGTACACGAGGCGGAGGCCCTGTTGGGGATCCGTGAATTCCCCCAACAAAGCTGATGTGGCCTCCGGCAGCGGCTGGCTCCTGTAGCTCAACGGAACCTGGACAACGTCAGTCCGAGAACCGCCGTCGGCCGTTCGGTGGGTTACGGCCAACAGCACCACTTCGAACTGCGCGTCGCCGCCCGTATGTGGGCCGCCGGCAGGAGGGAGGCTGAAACCGCCCACCTGCTCCAGCGCAAAGTCGGGGCTCTTAACCGGGAACCAGCGCTTGCCCGGCAGCCAGGTCCTGAGAAGTCCTTCAATGGAGGGGTTCAAGTTTTCCTTGTTCATCTCATCCTTTGGAGGTCACCACGGGAATCGCCTGGGTATAAGGCGACGTGGGATTGGAAAATGCTGAGCGGACCCGCAGCCAGTAGAAGCTGTGGCTACCCAGCATCACGGTCAAATGACCGTTGTCGCCGACCGCCGGGAAAGGCTGGCCACCGAAAATATCGCGCAAGCCCCGGCCCGCATACTCGGGAATATCCAGCGTTGCCGCCACGGGGTGCTGGGAGAGGTTGAAGACGCACAGTATGGTTTCGGCATCCTCCCCCTCGGGGTTTCCCGCCGGCAATTCCCGAACGTACGCGAGCACCACCTCATGGTCCGCTTCGACGTGCCGGAAGCCGCCCAGGCCAAACACCGGGTGGTTCTTCCGGACGCTGAGGATCTGGCGTGTCCAGCGCAGCAGGGAGCCCGAATGTGCGGCCTCGGCCTCAACGTTGGTCATGCTGTAGTTGTAAACCAGCGACTGGATGACCGGCAGGTAAAGCTGGCCCGGGTCAGCCCCGGAAAAACCAGCGTTGCGGTCGGGGTTCCACTGCATGGGCGTTCGGACGGCATCACGGTCATCGAGCCAGATGTTGTCTCCCATGCCGATCTCATCGCCGTAGTACAGGAAGGGGCTGCCCGGCAGGGACAGCAGCAACGCGTTGATCAGCTCGATCTCCGAACGGGAATTATCCAGCAGCGGCGCCAACCGGCGTCGAATACCAATGTTGGCCCGCATCCGCGGATCCGGGGCGTACCAGCCCAGCATGGCGGCGCGTTCCTCGGCGGGCACCATCTCCAACGTCAGTTCGTCGTGGTTCCTCAGGAAAGTGCCCCACTGCGCCCCCTTGGGAATCTCCGGGGTGTTCCGCAGGGCCTCAATGATGGGAGCCGCCTTCTGGTCCCGCAAGGCGTAGTAAAGCCTCGGCATGATGGGGAAATGGAAAGCCATGTGGCATTCGGGGGCTTCCTCGGTGCCGAAGTACTCCACCACTTCATGCGGCGGCTGGTTCGCCTCGGCAATGATCACCCGCCCGGGGTAGTTCGAGTCCACCATCCGGCGAAGGTCCTGCAGGAAGGTGTGGGTGGCCGGCAGGTTCTCGCAGTTGGTGCCGTCTTCTTCGAACAGGTAGGGAATGGCATCGGCCCGGAAGCCATCGATGCCCTGGTCCAGCCAGAATCTGACGACGTCGTAGAGCGCCTCGATGACTGCGGGGTTCTCGAAGTTCAGGTCCGGCTGGTGGCTGAAGAAGCGGTGCCAGAAAAATTGCCGGCGAATGGGGTCGAACGTCCAGTTGGACTCTTCGGTGTCAACAAAGATGATGCGTGCGTCCTGGTACTTCTCGTCCGTATCGCTCCACACATAGAAATCTCCGTAAGGACCGGTGGGGTCCTTCCGCGATTCCTGGAACCACGGATGCTGGTCCGAGGTGTGGTTCAACGGCAGGTCGATAATCACCCGGACGCCACGTGCGTGGGCCTCGGCAACCAATCTCTTGAAGTCGCTGATGGTGCCGAACTCGTCCAGCACGGACGTGTAGTCGGCGATATCGTAGCCGCCGTCGCGCAACGGGGAATGGAAGAACGGCGGCAACCACAGGCAGTCGACGCCCAACCACTGGAGGTAATCCAGTTTTTCGATCAGGCCGTGGAAGTCGCCGGAACCATCCCCGTTGGCATCCGCAAAGGCCCGCACCAGTACCTCATAGAAGACTGCCTTGCGGTACCAGTGCGGATCGTGCTGGAGACCTGGGGCGTTCAACTCGAAGGTGTTCTTCGGAGTGAAGTACTGGCTGGGGTTCTGCGGAGAAAAACTCACTAAAGCTGCCTCCGGATGCTCAGAATGTGCGCCGGTTCCACGTGGGCGTCAAGCCGCACGTAGTTGTGCTCGCCCCATTCCCAGCTCTGGCCGCTGATGAGGTCATCCACCCGGAACCGGCCGTCCTCGTTGAAGTCCGAAGGATCCAGCTCCAGGGCCGCGAGGTTTAGGGACACTGTGCTTTCGCGGGTGCTGTGCGGATCCACGTTGACCACAATGATTAAGGTGTCCTTGGTGCCGTCCGGCAGCGTTTTGTGCTTGGAGTACACAATCGTGGCGTCGTCGGTGCTGCTGTGCAGTGTCAGGTTCTGCAGGTCACCCAAGGCCACATGGTCCTTGCGGATGGTGTTGAGCCTGGTGATGTACGGCGCCAAGGTCCGCCCGGACTCGGCCGCGCCTTCCCAATCCCGTGCCTTGTACTCGTACTTCTCGTTATCGATGTACTCCTCCGCGCCCGGACGGGCCACGTGCTCATACAGCTCGTAGCCTGCGTAGACGCCCCAGAGCGGGCTCGCCGTAGCAGCAAGGACTGCACGGATCTTGAACGCCGCCGGACCACCGTACTGCAGGTACTCGGTGAGGATGTCCGGGGTGTTGACGAAGAAGTTGGGACGGAAGTACGCCGGGCTGACGTGGCTGATCTCGTGGAAGTACTCTTCCAACTCGGTCTTGGTGTTCCGCCAGGTGAAGTAGGAGTACGACTGCTGGAATCCTGCGCGGCCCAAAGCGTGCATCATGGGCGGACGCGTGAAGGCCTCCGCCAGGAACACGACCTCGGGGTTCTTCTTGTTGATCTTGCCGATCAGCCATTCCCAGAACCAGACGGGCTTGGTATGGGGATTGTCCACCCGGAAAACCTTGACGCCGTGGCTGATCCACAGCTGCACGATCCGCAGGATTTCCTTGGACAAGCCCGCAGGATCATTGTCAAAGTTCAGGGGATAAATGTCCTGGTACTTCTTCGGCGGATTCTCCGCGTAAGCGATGGACCCGTCCACACGCGTGGTGAACCACTCCGGGTTGGTGGTCACCCACGGGTGGTCCGGAGCTGCCTGCAGGGCGAGGTCCAAAGCAACTTCGAGCCCCAGCTCGTTGGCACGGGCCACGAACGCGTCAAAGTCCTCAAAGGTCCCCAGTTCCGGGTGGATGGCGTCATGGCCACCGTCCTTGGAACCGATGGCCCACGGCGATCCGGGATCCTGCGGGCCCGGGGTCAACGTGTTGTTGCGGCCCTTGCGGTGCTGGAACCCGATGGGGTGGATGGGCGGCAGGTAGATGATGTCGAAGCCCATGTCCGCCACGGCGTCGAGCCTGTTGGCTGCCGTGCGGAAATTGCCGGACGTCCAAACGCCGGTGGAGTGATCCAGCACGGCGCCCTCTGAACGGGGGAAGAACTCGTACCAGGAACCGCGTCCCGCGAGGTCGCGTTCCACCTGCAGCGGGAAACGTTCAGAAACGGTCACCAGTTCACGGATGGGAACGCGTCCGACGGCGGCCAGCACCTCCGGGCTGAACCCTGCACCCAGGCGCTCCTCGGCAGTCTTGGTGGTATCGGCCAGCACCACTGAAGCGGCGCGCAAGGCGCGCTTCTCCACGGCGCTGCGCCCGGCGTCGTCGGTAGCTTCAGCCAGGAGGGCAGCGCCCTCGGCAAGCATCAACTCGACGTCAATGCCGGCCCCGACCTTGACCTCGGCGTTGTGGTGCCAGGTGCCGTAGCGGTCGTGCCAGGCCTCAATGACGAAGGACCAGGCGCCGGTGCCGGCAGGCGTGATCAGGCCCTCCCAGCGGTCCAGGCCCTTCCATTGCTCCCCCTGGGCCGGGGTCAGGCGGACGCGCTGACGCTCCTTCCCCTTGGGATCGAGCAGCACAGCGGACACGCCGAGCTGGTCATGGCCTTCACGGAAGACCGTGGCGCCTACAACGAGGTCCTCGCCAGGCAAGGCCTTCGCCGGGAAACGGCCACCCTCAACCACCGGCTGTACGGCCGTGATGGGGAACCGGCCGAAGCGAAGTCCCTCGGTGATGTCCGTAGTCGTCTTGGATTTCAGAGCTGTGATGGTTCGCGCGGTTTTCGTCACAACCACGACGTTAGCGACAAAAATCACAGAATGCTAAGCACACGACCTTTCTCCTCGACGCAAGGTGACTTTTACCTAAAAGAAACCCAATGCAGTTCCGGCTGCCATGTGAGTCCGTTAGTGTGGCGCTCGTGAAGGCAATTCGAAGGTTTACAGTCCGTACCGTCCTCCCCGAGCCCATCAGGCCCCTGGCCCGTCTGGCGACCAATTTGCGCTGGTCGTGGCACAGGCCCACACGGGAGCTTTTTGCGAGCCTGAATCCGGCTCTCTGGCAGGCCTCGCAGCACGACCCCATTGCCTTGCTGGGGTCCATCAGCCGCGAGCAACTGCAGGATCTGGCCAATGACGGGGAGGTTGTGGAACGTGTTCAGCACGCCGCGGCCGATCTGGACCGCTACCTCAGCGAACCGCGCTGGTACCAGGGCCTCAATGAGGACGCTCCGGCCTGCATCGCGTACTTCTCCCCCGAATTTGGCATCACCGAGGTACTCCCGCAGTACTCCGGCGGCCTCGGAATCCTCGCCGGTGACCACCTCAAGGCGGCCTCGGACCTGGGTGTGCCGCTGATCGGCGTGGGCCTTCTGTACCAGGCCGGCTACTTCAAACAATCGCTCTCCCGGGACGCCTGGCAACAGGAGACCTACCCCGTACTGGACCCCGACGGGCTCCCCCTGACGCTGCTCCGCCACCCGGCCAAGGACGGTGCCCCCGGCAAACCCGTTCACATCTCCCTGCCGCTGCCCAACGGACGCGAGCTCCACGCCCATGTGTGGCGTGCCGACGTCGGACGTGTTCCGCTGCTGCTGCTGGACTCCAACGTCCCCTCCAACGACGAAGCCGCACGTGGCATCACCGATCGCCTGTACGGCGGCGGCGGAGATCACCGGCTCCAGCAGGAGCTCCTCCTGGGCATGGGCGGCGTCAAAGCCCTGCGCGTCTACCAGGAACTCACCGGTACACCCGCGCCCGAGGTCTTCCACACCAACGAAGGCCACGCCGGTTTCCTGGGGATCGAACGCATCCAGGAAGCCATGTCCAATCCCGAGCACCCCCTCAGCTGGGACGAAGCCCTCGCGGCCGGCCGTGCCTCCACCGTCTTCACAACGCACACCCCTGTACCCGCAGGCATCGACCGCTTCGAAACCGTGCAAATCAAGCACTTCTTCGACGCCGGGCTGGCACCCTCCGTGCCCACCGAACGCATCCTGGAACTCGGCCGCGAAAACTACGACGGCGGCAACCCCTCGGTCTTCAACATGGCGGTGATGGGCCTGCGCCTCGCGCAACGCGCCAACGGCGTGGCAAAGCTGCACGGCGTGGTGTCCCGCGAAATGTTCGCCGGACTCTGGCCAGGATTCGACCACTCAGAAATCCCCATCGCCTCCGTCACCAACGGAGTCCACGTACCCACCTGGGTTGATCCCCGCATCTCGTCCCTGGCACGGAACCAGTTCGGCGCGGAAGCCGAAGCAATGGGACGCTGGGATCTGGCCTACAACGTCAGCGACGAAGACGTCTGGGCGCTCCGCCGGGAACTTCGCGCGCAACTCATCGAAGACGTTCGACGCCGGCTCCGGGCCTCCTGGAAAAAGCGCGGCGCCGCCGACGCCGAACTCGCCTGGACCGACTCCGTACTGGACCCCGACGTCCTCACCATCGGATTCGCACGCCGCGTGCCCACCTACAAGCGGCTCACGCTCATGCTGCGCGACCCGGCACGCTTGAAGGCCCTCCTGCTGGATCCAAAACACCCCATCCAGCTGGTCATCGCAGGCAAGTCTCACCCCGCAGACGACGCCGGCAAGAAGATGATCCAAGACTTAGTCAAGTTCACCGACGACCCCCAGGTCCGGCACCGGATCGTCTTCCTGCCCAACTACGACATCGCCATGGCCCGGACCCTGTTCCCCGGCTGCGACGTCTGGCTCAACAACCCGCTGCGCCCGCTCGAAGCCTGCGGCACCTCCGGCATGAAGGCCGCCATCAACGGCTCGCTCAACCTCTCCGTCCTGGACGGCTGGTGGGACGAAATGTACGACGGCGAAAACGGCTGGGCGATCCCCACCGCCAACAACAACGCATCCTCCGAGGAACGCGACGACATTGAGGCATCCGCGCTCTACGAACTCCTGGAAACCCAGGTGGCGCCGCGCTTCTACGGCACAACGGTGGCACAAGCCGCGGGCGCAGCAGGACCGTCCGAATCCAGCGTCGAGACCGTGCCCACCCACTGGGTGTCCATGATCAAGCACACTCTGGCCAACCTCGGCCCCGCAGTCTCGGCAGAACGCATGCTCCACGACTACGTCAACAACCTCTACTGCCCGGCCGCTGTGTCCGGCCGACGCGCTGTTGCTGAGTCCTTCAAGGAAGCCAAGGAACTCGCGGCCTGGACCACCAAGGTACGGAACGCGTGGCCCGAAGTTGTGGTGGAACACGTGGACTCCGTCGGCGTCTCCGAAGAACCCCAAGTAGGTGACACGCTCCAAGTCAACGCCTACGTGGCCCTCAACAACCTGACACCCGACGACGTCTCCGTGGAGGTGGCCTTCGGACGAGCCGAAGAATCCGACGAGCTCGAGGACATCGTGGTAGCCGAATTGGACTCCCTCGAAGACCTCGGCGGCGGACGCCACCTGTTCAGCGGCTCCGTAGTGATCAACCGGTCCGGCTCCTTCGGCTACACGGTCCGCGTGTTCCCGAAGCACTCAGCGTTGGCATCCAAAGCTGAACTTGGATTGATCGCGAACGCCTAGTCCGCCGTAGCCCAATTGGCGACCGTAACCCTCTGCGTGCTGCTCCTTCGTCGCTTTGACGCACGCTGCCGGGTCGCGGTCGCCAATTGCGTCTCACGGCCCGCTACGGTTGGGATCCATAGGACCCGTTGGCGCGACTAATTCTCGAAGACGGCGATGATTGCCAGGTCGCGGCCGGCGTAGCTCTCTGCGTCTTGGAGGATTTCGCAGACTACTCCGAAGGAACGGTCCGTGCGGTAGGCCGGCGGGACCTGCCAGATCATGGTGACCGGGCTGCCATCGTCCTCCGAGAGGGCATCGGCGTAGTCATGCAAGGAGTCGTTGAGGGCGTCCAGGTTCACGCCGTAGTACTCGGGGAAATCGAGGACCTGGCCGAAGACCTCAAGGACTGCCTGCTTGGTGGCCGCTGGTGGGAC
Source organism: Paenarthrobacter sp. NPDC091711 (assembly GCF_044756605.1). Lineage (NCBI taxonomy): Bacteria > Bacillati > Actinomycetota > Actinomycetes > Micrococcales > Micrococcaceae > Paenarthrobacter > Paenarthrobacter sp. NPDC091711. The sequence goes on along the minus strand of NZ_JBIVTF010000007.1, from coordinate 227,706 downwards.
CAAGAGGGTCCGGCGGCCGGCGTCCGAGATCTGCTCTTGCAGTTCTTCGAGCGTCCAGGTGTCTGCGGAATAGATCTTCATGGGCTCCTACTTGTCCTCGACAATGAATTTGAACGAGTCGTAATGGTCCGGGGTGTAGTACTTGGCTGAGTCCTTGCCCACAATGATTCGGCGCGCGCCGCGGTCAGACTCCCCTGGCGTGGGCACCGTGTACTCCTTGTAGAAACCACCGGACTTCTTCGGCAGCAATCCCTCGAAGTTGCCGAAGTTCACACCGTCACGGTCGTAGGGGTATGGGCCGCCCTTGGCAATCAGCACAAGGGTTTGACGCGCTTCCTTGGGTAGCTGTGAGGCGTTGATTGCGGGCAGCGATGAAGGGTTGGCGACGGCGGGGGTGGCACCTGCGGTGGCTGCCGCCGTTGGTGACGTCGATGTGGAGCCAGATTCCGGCGTCGTGGTTTGCGCGGTCAGTGAGCCTCCACCCACCATGGCAACCACCAGCACGACGACGGCGATCACCAAACCCGCGAATGCCACCAGTTTGCTGCGGCTGCGGTTCATGCTGAGAGACTCCTGTTAGTTGGCGCTTCTAGGCAGCGGCTATGTGCGGTAGATGTTGATGGTGTTGGCTTGCAGGATATCCCGCTCGCCCGACGCCACCAACGCGCCCTTCCTTCGCTCGTGCAGCACCGAGGTGGTGAAGCGGAGTTCAAACATGCGCTTTCCGATGCCTGACTCGCTCAAGATCTCCGGCAGGACCATCTTCACGTCCTGGTTGCTGCCGTTCACTGAGATCAACCCGCGGATCTCACTGTCCTCGTGACCCATCAGGAGCTGGACGGAGCGGACACTGGGATCGTTCCACCGCGCCGGAGTCATCCGCTTTCCCTTGTCGTCAAACCATTGCAGGCTGGAATCGTTCGCGTTGCCGGGGAAACTTTCCGGCTGGTGCCTCAAGAACCACCGGCGCAGCCTGACCAGTTCACGCGTGGTCCTGAACATGGCGTTGGCTTCCTGGGTCCGGCTCCAGTCAAGCCAGGCCGTGGGATTGTCCTGGCAGTACGCGTTGTTGTTGCCCTGTTGGGTGCGCCCGATCTCGTCGCCGGCAGTGATCATGGGAACGCCGAAAGACAGGAGCAAGGTGGCCATCAGGTTGCGGACAGACAGGGCTCGGGCTGCGACGATTGCCTCGTTCTCGCTCCTGCCCTCCACGCCGTGGTTGTAGCTCCGGTTGTCTCCGTGGCCGTCGCGGTTCTGCTCCCCGTTGGCCTCGTTGTGCTTGCGGTCGTAGCTGACCAGGTCCTTGAGGGTGAAACCGTCGTGGGCGGTGATGAAGTTGACGCTGGCCAACCGTCCGCGCCCCGATGATGCGAAGAGGTTGGCGGAGCCGGCCATGAGCTCAGCCAGTGACGCAACAGAGCCACCCTGGCCACCAGACTCCATGGCAGCCCTGTCCGAGAGCCAGAAGCTGCGGACGCCGTCGCGGAAGTGGTCATTCCAGTCCGACCATCCGTGCGGGAACCGCCCCGTCTGCCACCCTCCATAGCCGACATCCCAAGGCTCGGCGATCAGCTTGACCGCTGAGAGTACGGGGTCCTCGGCAATCGCCTGCAGGAAAGGGTGCTGGGGATCGAAGGTGTTACTGGCGTCCCGGCACAGTGTCACCGCGAGGTCGAAGCGGAACCCGTCCACATGGAAATCGTTCACCCAGTAACGCAAGGAATCCAGGGCGAGATCAACCACTACAGGATCGCTGAAATCCAACGTGTTGCCGCATCCGGTGGTGTCCAGGTAGCGCCCATGGGCGTCGTGCCGGTAGTAACGTTTCTCTGCCAAACCCCGGAAGCTCAGCGGCGGTCCGTCGGGCCCCGCTTCGGCGGTGTGGTTGTACACGACGTCGAGAATGACTTCGATCCCCGCCGCATGGAGCAGTTTGATCATGCCCTTGAGCTCATCCTGCACCGCGTGGGGCCCCGCATTGCGAGCAGCCTCCGTGGCGTAGTCAGCGTGGGGAGCAAAGAAGGCGGCCGTGTTGTAGCCCCAGTAATTGGTCATGCCCAAGTCCTGAAGGTGGGACTCATCCAAGTGGAAATGAATGGGCAGAAGCTGGACGGCCGTGATGCCCAGTTCAGTGAGGTGCTGGATCATCACAGGATGCGCCATGCCCGCGTAGGTCCCGCGGAGGTGCTCCGGGATGTCCGGGTGCAGCATGGTTTGTCCACGAACGTGCGCCTCATAGATCACCGAGGTGCGCATGGGCGTTCGCGGCGGGCGGTCGTCGCCCCAATCAAAGCCTGCATCCACGTGGACACTGGTGAGGAACTCGCCCCGCTGGTCCACGGCGCGGCCGTAAGGATCGAGCAGCAGTGGCTGGCCGCCGTCGTCGTCCAGGTCCACAGCCGGGATGGACAGCGGAAGCCCGCCCTCACCGGGGGCCTCACGGAAGCCATAGCGGGTGCCCGGCGGCATGCCGTTGACGAGGCTGAAGTGGACGCCGTTCTCAACGTTGGACAGGATGTGGGACTGCCACGGTTCGCCGGGTGCTTGGAACACCACCTCCACACGGTCCAGATCCGGTGCGAAGACGGCCACGTTCACCGAATCGTTGGGTGTGGTTTGGGCGTCGAAAACTCCGGGCTGGGGCACGCTCAGTCCGAGGGGCCTGGGCTGCGACGCATCCAGGGCAGCTGCTGTGTCAAAAATCGGCATAACCATTGCTTGCAAGTTTAGTTCCACGCAAAGTATGTACCGCGCGGGCCCGCCATGTGACGACGTTCAGCATCTCGATTTCATTACTTGCCCTAATATGGCGGGATTTGATCAGCCGCTCACGTGCTGGAACGCTGCCTCGGGGCGTGCGCGATTGAGATCTCAGGCCCCGATTGTGTCGCGGCCCGCCGCCTCCGGGCCACCCGCTTGGCATACTGGGACGGAGACAACTGGAGGTTTTATCGTGCGAGTAGCACTTGCCCAAGTCATCACCGGCCGGGATCTGGCCGACAACCTGCGGCTCCTGGAGGAGAACGCCCGCCGGGCCAAGGACGGGGGCGCCGAATTGGTGGTTTTCCCCGAGGCGATGATGCGCGCGTTCGGAAATTCGCTGCTGGACATCGCTGAGCCCTTGGACGGGCCGTGGGCCAGCCGGGTGCGATCCCTCGCCGAGGAACTTCAGCTGGTAATCGTGGCCGGCATGTTCACCCCGGGCAGCCCCTCCGAGTCAGGGTCCCCGCGGGTGCGGAACACGCTTCTGGCCACGGGACCTGGCGTGGAAACGAGCTACGACAAAATCCACCTCTTTGATGCATTTGGCTTCGCGGAATCGGACACCGTTGAGACGGGTACGGATCCGGTAACGTTCGACGCCGGTGGCCTCACCTTTGGTTTGGCTACCTGCTACGACATCCGTTTCCCCGCCTTGTTCACGGCCAATGCCCAGCGCGGAGCCGTAGTGAACATTGTGTCCGCGTCATGGGGTTCCGGCCCGGGCAAGGCCGATCAGTGGCAGCTCCTGGCCCGCGCCCGCGCCGTGGACACCACCACGTTCGTGCTCGCCTGCGGCCAAGGCGATCCTGCCACCCAAGGTGTAGAGGCCAAAGGTGCCGCACCCACGGGTGTGGGGTACTCCGCCGTCGTATCCCCGTTCGGACAGGTACTGGAAGCCCTCGAAGGCGAGCCGGGCCTCATTTTCTACGACCTCGACCCCGCCACTGTGGAAGACGCCCGCGCCAAACTCCCCGTGCTGGCCAACCGCCGCGACTTCTAACGCCCCGACGCTCTCTCACATCCCAAGCCCTTCAGGCCATCCCTCTCTCACACAGCGGCCGGAGACCGAACATCGGGGTTGGACGGCGCTACCCGTCCCGGTGGATTTCCCCATTTTGCTCGGCAAACCCAACCCGAGGGAAGTGAGAGAGCGCCTGCCTCAAACCCGAGGGAAGTGAGAGAGCGCCTGCCTCAAACCCGAGGGAAGTGAGAGAGCGCTGGCCTCAAACCCGAGGGAAGTGAGAGAGCGTTGGGCATAAGAAAGGCGCCACAAGGGCATCCGGAAGCGTGCGTCTAAGCGAGGAACGAGCGAGCACGCGGAGGAATGGCGCTTGCGGCGCCTTCTTGAGGATTACTTAGCGGCGCGCTGCCTCGACACTTCGTACAGCGAGATGCCAACGGCCATGGATGCGTTGAGCGACTCCATGGCGGAGTCGATCGGGATCGAGACGATTTGATCGCAGTTTTCGCGCACGAGCCTGCTGAGGCCCTTGCCTTCGGAGCCCACTACGATGCACACGGGCTCGGTTGCCACGGTAAGGTCCGGCAGCGAGACGTCGCCGTCTCCGTCCAGGCCGAGCACGTAGATGCCCATGTTCTTGAACTGCTTGAGGGCGTTGTTGAGGTTCGACGCGCGGGCGACAGGGACGCGGACGGCGGCACCGGCGCTGGTCTTCCAAGCGGACGCGGTGACGCCGACGGAGCGACGCTCGGGGACGATGACGCCGTGGCCGCTGAACGCGGAGACGGAGCGGATGATCGCGCCGAGGTTGCGGGGGTCGGTGATGCCGTCCAGCGCAACGAAGATGGGGGCGTTGGAGATGTGCCCCTTCTTCCACTTGGCGAGAGTCGTCTCGGCGAGGTCGTAAGCGTCCTCGTATTCGTACGGCGGGATCTGCAGTACGAGGCCTTGGTGGACAGCGTCCTCGGTCATACGGTCAAGCTCAACCTTGCCGGTTTCGAGCAGCGGGATACCGCGCTCGGCAGCGAGCTTGAGGGACTCCTTGACGCGGTCGTCCATCTCGATGCGGATGGCGACGTGCAGTGCCTTGGCGGGAATGCCGGCGCGGAGAGCCTCGACCACCGAGTTGCGGCCCGTCACCAGCTCTTCAGTTGCACGGCCCTTGGGGCCGGAGCGGGCGCCGGCGCCACCCTGACGGGTGCCCGATCCGCGCTTGGCGGCGGAGCGCTCAGCCAACTGCTTATTCTTGTATGCCTTGTGGTAGGTGCGTTCCTCCGCTTTGGGCGTGGGACCCTTGCCCTCCAAGGCCTTGCGGCCGTGGCCACCGGTTCCGGTGGTGGGGCCCTTCTTCTGCTTGACCGACCGGCGACCATTATTGGCCATGAGATTCCATCCTTGATTTTGTGAGTAAGTCTGGAATCAAGTCTACTGACCCGATGCAATTCGGCCGCCGCGCCGGTATGTCAGTCGCGTTTGAGGCTCCAAGTGGCGCCGTCCGCACCATCTTCGACGACGACGCCGGCAGCAGCGAGCGTGTCCCGGATAGCGTCGGAAGCAGCCCAGTCCTTGGCGGCCCTGGCGGCAGCACGGGCTTCGAGCTGAGCTTCGATCAGCACTGCCAAAGCATCGTGCTCGCGTCCTTGGACAGCTTCCGGACGTTTGACCGAATCCAGACCCAGTACTTCGGTCATGGAGAGCACGCTGTAGAGGGCGGCCTTCGCGGCGTCCAAGTCTCCGGACGCCAGCGCCGTGTTGCCGGCGCGGACGGTCTCGTGGAGAACGCCGAGTGCCTGCGGAACATTGAGGTCGTCGTCCATGGCAGCGCTGAAGGCGGCAGGCATGTTGGCCTGCGGGGACACGTCCAAGGAATCCGTGCCGACCTTGGCGGATGCCTTGTGGATGAAACCGTCAATGCGCTCGACAGCGGCAGCGGCCTCCTGCAGGGACGTGGGCCGGTAGTCCAGGATGGAACGGTAGTGGGCCTGCCCCAGGTAGTAGCGGACCACGCGAGGCGATGCGAGCTGGAGCATTTCGGCCGGGCTCACCGTGTTGCCGATGGACTTGGACATCTTTTCGCCCTCGTACGTGACCATGCCGTTGTGCATCCAGAAGTTGGCGAACTCGTCGCCGGCAGCCTGGGACTGGGCCATCTCGTTTTCGTGGTGCGGGAAGCGAAGGTCCAGTCCTCCACCGTGGATATCGAACCGCGGGCCAAGGTACTTGGTGACCATGGCTGAGCACTCGAGGTGCCATCCGGGACGGCCTGCGCCCCAAGGGGATTCCCATTTGGCGGTGACGGGCTCGCCGTCTTTGAAACCCTTCCACAGCGCGAAGTCGCGGGGATCGCGCTTGCCCCGAGGGTCGGCGTCGGGCGCTCCCTGCATGTCATCGATGTTCTGACGGGTCAGCGAGCCGTACTTGCTCCAGGATCGGACGTCGAAGTAAACATCGCCGGAATCGTCCAGTGCAGGGTATGCGTGGCCACGGTCGATGAGGCGCTGGATGAGCGCATGCATTTCCGGGATGTGGCCGGTGGCGCGGGGCTCGTAGGTGGGCCGCTGCACGCCGAGGGATTCGTACGCATTCTCGAATTCCTGCTCGTAGCGGTATGCAAGCGCCCACCATTCTTCGGCTTGGCGCGCGGATGGCTCGGCGTCCCAGTCCGGCCCGAACGACTGCGCGGACTTGGCCAGGATCTTGTCGTCGATGTCCGTGACGTTGCGTACCACCGTGACCCGGAGGCCCCGGAACTCGAGCCAGCGCGTCAGCTGGTCAAAGGCGATGGCCGACCTGACATGGCCCACGTGCGGCATTCCTTGGACGGTGGCCCCGCAGTAGTACACGCTGGCCTTGCCGTCTTCGAGGGGAACGAAGTCGCGGACTTCGGCGGAGGCGGTGTCATAGAAGCGCAGGGTCACCGCTCCAGATTAGCCGATGACGCGGCGTGACCTGCCTACTTGCAGTATTCGCCGATCTTGTTGAACTGGACTTTGAGCTTCTCCTGCTGGTCCTGAGTGGCTGCCCCGAGGGACGATCCCGCTGCTTCGTCCATGATCGAAGCCATCTCCTTGATGGGGTTCCCGATCTCCGGCGCCAGTTTCCCGGCGATCTGGTGATAGTGCTCGGCGATCTGTTTCGACTGCTGTTGCTGGTTGCCGTCGGGCTTGAAGGTGTCGTTGTTCAGGAACTCGCAGCTGGCTTTGACGTCCATGGTTTGGGCACCTCCGCAACCACTCAGCAGGAGCGCAGCGGCCAAGCCTGCAGACACCACAGCGGAACGCACGACGCCGGCATGTGACTTAAGCATGCGGGGCACCTTTCGCGGGACCCGGCTCGGATGCCGCCAACCCGTGTCCGGAGACCGGGTACACGAGGGCCGTAGCAACAGCGGAGATCCCTTCGCCGCGCCCCGTGAAACCCAGTCCGTCGCTGGTGGTTGCCGTGACACTGACCGGCGCCCTCGCGGCCTCACTCAACACCTGCTGGGATTCTTCCCGGCGTGGCCCGAACTTGGGGCGGTTAGCCACGAACTGCACTGCGACGTTGCCAATCTCGAATCCGGCAGCACGCACAATGCGGGCCGCCTCGCTGAGCAGCGTCACACCTGAGGCGCCCGCGAACTCGGGGCGGTCCGTGCCGAAGTGCGTACCAAGGTCACCGATTCCGCAGGCGGAGAAGAGTGCGTCGGCAGCAGCATGGGCTACACAGTCGCCGTCGGAATGCCCTGAAAGCCCTTGCTCGCCTTCCCAGAAGAGCCCGCCCAGCCACAGCGGCTGCGGGTCCTCTTCAGGGGCGAATGCGTGCACGTCGATGCCAACGCCGGTACGGGGAAGCACCATGTTCTGGTTCAGCGTCATCAGCCTTCCACCCATCGAATCCCCAGCGGGCCTTCCAACAGGCCTTCGGCGATGATCAGGTCCAACGGAGTAGTGATCTTGAGCGATTGGCTGGCCCCGCGCACGGCGTGAACCGGAACGTTCAGGAGTTCCACCAGCATGGCGTCGTCAGTGACGGCCGCGGACTGCTTGTCGTCGAAGAGGCCCGCAGCCTCGTGGGCTCGGCGCAGGGTGGCCAACTCAAACCCCTGCGGAGTTTGGACGGCGCGGAGCTGTTCACGGGGGGCTGTGCCCGTGACGAGTTCAGGGGCTATGGCCGCATCATCGCCGCTGGTCTCAGTCACCGTCTTGATGGTGTCCACCACCGGCAACGTGGGGATGACTGCTTTCGCGCCGGAGGCCAAGGCGTCGGCTACGCGCTGGAAAACACGCTCGGGAGTCAGTGCACGGGCGGCATCGTGGACAAGCACGAATTCTGTTCCGTCCTCCAACGCAGCCATAGCGGCGCGCACCGAATCAGCGCGGGAGGATCCGCCGTCGACCACCGATACTTCGGGGCCGCCGTCCACCAGGTCAACGGTGAAATCGGAGATCAACTCCCGCAGGGCTGTGTCCCCCTTGGGCACGGCGATACAGATCTGGCGCGCAACATCGGAGGCAACCACACCCCGGAGGGCATGCATCAGGATGGTCTCGCCGCCCAGCGGGACCTGGGCTTTGGGCATACCGTAGCCGAGGCGTTCACCGGAACCGGCAGCAACCACGATCACAGCCGTAACGGCGCGCTTGGAAGGAGTACTCATGCGCCCAAGATTATGCGGAATGTGCGTGGAATACCCACCTACCGGGTAATTCCGCGCTTCTGCGGCTACTTCCGGGCAAAAAGAAACCCGGCGGCGCATTCGCACCACCGGGCTCAATTCTTAGGAAGCCAAGACCTCGTCAAGAACGCTTGCAGCCTTCTCTTCATCCGTCTTCTCAGCCAGGGCCAGTTCTGAAATCAGAATCTGCCGCGCCTTGGCCAGCATCCGCTTCTCACCTGCGGAAAGGCCGCGATCGTGATCACGACGCCAAAGATCGCGAACGACCTCTGCCACCTTGATGACATCGCCTGAAGCAAGCTTCTCCAGGTTCGCCTTGTAACGACGTGACCAGTTGGTAGGCTCTTCAGTGAACTCGGCGCGGAGAACGTCAAATACGTGCTCCAAGCCTTCTTTGCCCACTACGTCCCGGACCCCAACAAGGTCAACGTTCTCTGCTGGAACTTCAATGGTCAGATCACCCTGAGCCACCTTGAGCTTGAGATACATCTTCTCTTCGCCCTTGATGGTGCGCATCTTGATTTCCTCAATTTTTGCTGCACCATGGTGAGGGTAAACTACTGTCTCGCCGACCTCAAAAACCATGTGGACTTTCCCCTTTCCCGCAGATTAGTCTATCACGATTAAGGCATACGACTGGCACCCGGCAGGCTCTTCTACCGCGCCAATAAAGGGAATAAGGCCTTAAACGACTTCCTCCAAGGTCTTGACGTATTCCGGTAAAGATGCATCGGGGAGGCAATGTGCGAGCAAGATCTCTTTCACCGATGGCGCCACATAGCCTTCCCGAATCCTTATTTCGGCCGGTTTGCCGATAGGCTATGGCTGAAAAGTGTTCCAATGACTCTTGAGGAGTAGGTGTCGTGCGCAATACTGCGATGAACCCTGTCCAGCGCGGCAAGCTGGCAATTGCGGCGGCTGCAATCGGCGTCGGTCTTCTGTCCGTCACCGGCTGTGGATTCGTCAACGCCCAGCAGACTACCCACCAGTACTCGGCCTCGGACGGGATCAAAGCTGATCTCGGTCCCCTTCAGCTGCGTAACATCCTGATCGTTGCCTCGGGCGAGAAAGAGCCGGGCCGTGTCATCGGCGCCGTCTTCAACACCTCATCCTCCGACGCCACCCTCACCATGAGCGGTGCCAACGGCGCCCAGACCGAAATCCCGGTCAAGGCCAACGGCGAGACCTTCCTGAACGACACCGCGGATGCAGCGATCCTCAGCAGCGCGGGCGTCATCCCCGGCGGCCTCACCCCGATCACCATCCGCAGCGGTTCCGACTCCGCCACGGTCAACGTCCCCGTGGTTGACGGCACACTCCCCGAGTACGCCAAGTACCTTCCCACCACGCCGAGCCCCACGGCAACGCCGACGTCAACCTCCACTGCGACGTCCTCCGAGGCTCCGGCCGCCGGCCACTAGCAGGCAGCAAGCCACAAGCAGGCAGCAAGCCACAAGCGACACACATAAGGAAGGGTCCCGCCGCGGCGGGACCCTTCCTTTGTTGTATGAAAAATTAGCCGGAGCGCTTACGGCTCGAACTTGTAGCCGAGGCCGCGCACTGTCACCAGGTATCGGGGAGCAGAGGGATCCGGTTCGATCTTGCTGCGGAGCCGCTTCACATGGACATCGAGCGTCTTGGTGTCCCCCACATAATCCGAACCCCACACGCGGTCGATCAACTGGCCACGCGTCAAAACCCGGCCAGAGTTGCGGAGCAGCATTTCGAGCAACTCGAACTCCTTGAGCGGCAGCGACACCTGCTGACCGTTGACGCTCACCACGTGGCGTTCGATGTCCATGCGGACAGGTCCCGCCTGCACGGTGGAGGTGATGAGCTCCTCCGGCTCACCTTGCCGGCGCAGAACCGCACGGACACGGGCTACGAGTTCACGGGATGAATAGGGCTTGGTGACGTAGTCATCGGCGCCGAGCTCCAGGCCAACAACCTTGTCGATCTCAGAGTCCTTGGCCGTCAACATGATGACCGGGACGCTGGAGCGCTGGCGCAGTTGACGGCACACTTCGGTCCCCGGCGTTCCCGGCAACTGCAGGTCCAAAAGGACGAGGTCAGCACCGTTCCGATCGAATTCCACCAGGGCGTCGCTGCCGTTATCCACTACCTCGACGTCAAAACCCTCTTTGCCCAGGAGATAGGACAGGGGGTCGCTGAAGGACTCTTCGTCCTCCACTATCAAAATCCGGCTCAAGCGCTGGCTCCTTGCTCTTGGGCGCCGTTGGCGCCCGTTTTTTCATTCACGTGTTGGCTGACGTGTTGGGGTTGTTGACTGACGGGTCGGGGCTCGACGACGGCAGTCGCCTGCAGCTCGGAAGACGCACTTGCAGCGGAAGGCGGCAGGCCGGCGTCGTCGTCCTGGCCTTCCATCTCCGGCAGCCGGACGGTGAACGTTGAGCCTTGGCCGGGCTGGGACCACACGGTCACCTCGCCGCCATGGTTGGACACCACGTGCTTGACGATGCTGAGGCCGAGGCCTGTACCGCCGGTATGCCGGGACCGCGCCGCGTCCACACGGTAGAAGCGTTCGAACACCCGTTCCTGGTCTTCCGGCGTGAGGCCTTCGCCTTGGTCCGTGACGGAGATAGCGACCACGCCCTCCCGCGTCCGGACGCCGACACCCACCCGCGTGTTTTCCGGCGAGTAGCGGATGGCGTTGTCGATCAGGTTACGGAGGGCCGTCACCAGGAGGTCGTGGTCTCCGAACACCAGCGACTCCGAGTGTCCGCCCACCACAATCTGGATGTTCTTGCTCTCTGCCGGTAACTGCGAGCGATCCACGGCTTCAGTGATGACGGTGTTGATGTTCACCGGGAGACCCTGCTGGGCCACGTTGGCGCCCTGCAACCGGGAAAGTTCAATAATGTCCTGGACCAAAGCTGCCAGTCGCCCGGATTCCTTGTGCATGCGCTTGGCGAAACGGCGGACTGCTTCTTCGTCATCGGGCGAGGCTTCGAGGGCTTCAGCCAGGAGGGAGATGGCACCCACCGGGGTCTTGAGCTCGTGGGAGACGTTGGCCACGAAGTCGTTCCGGATCTCCTCGGTGCGGGTGATCTCGGTGCGGTCGTCGGCCAAGAGCACAATGTATTCCCACCCGAGCATTGCTGCCCTGACCTGGACAACAATGGTGCCTTTGCCCAGCGGTCCACGCGGGAGTTCGTATTGCTCTTCGAGAATCACGCCGTCGCGGCGGACCTTGGCTGTCATATCCAGGAGCTGTTTGTGAACCACAGTGTGCCCGCGCACCAGGCCGTACGCATAGGCGGCAGGACTTGCACGGACGACGCCATCGATCGCGTCCACCACCACGAAGGCACGCCCGACGACGGACAGCACTTCCGCGGCCCCCTCAGGAAGCAGGGGTTCACTCACGTCCAAGTCCACGATGCTGCGTTGCCGCTCGCTGATTCTGAACGCGAGCATGCCGAAGACGCCCAACGACAGGCCTACGAGGCCAGCGACGACACCTATGAGCAATGGATCCACGTGTCCAGCTTATGCTGTGCAAACACGGCCAAGCAGTGATCCGGCCCCAAACGCGGACGGTTCAACTAACGTTCATCTAAAGGTGCCGAACCGTTCACTGGCTCCTGACACAGTTACTGGTTGGACTGTCAATGGTTTTGAAATCCGATGCCCGGCAGGGGACGAGGATTTCCAAGGAAAGGACGCCTTAGTGCGCAAGGTTTTTCAGGAGGAGCTCACCCAGGTAGGTGACGACCTCATCGAGATCTCCAAGCTGGTTCACGAAGCAATAACGAAGGCTACTACTTCCTTCGAAGGCGCCGACGTGGATCTTGCCCAGGACGTCATCGCGGCAGACGCCCGAATCGACTTCCTGCAGAACAGCCTCGACGAGCGGGCCATCGACATCCTTGCCTTGCAGGGCCCCGTGGCGAGCGATCTCCGCATGATTGTGGGTTCGTTGCGCATGAGTGCTTCGCTGGAACGCATGGGCGACCTCGCCCGCCACGTTGCCCAGCTGGCGCGCCTGCGCTACCCGGCCACCGTTATTCCGGCATCGCTGACCCAGACCTTCAAGGCCATGGCCCAGCACGACATCGAGATCACCGCCAAGGTCATTGAACTCCTCGAGACCCGCGACCTTGAGGTTGCCCGCGACATCCTCAAGATCAACATCGCCGTGGACGACCTCCACCTCAGCGTCTTCAAGGCGATCGCCTCCCCCGAGTGGAGCGAAAGCCCCTCCACCACGGTGGACGTGGCCCTTGCCAGCCGCTACTTCGAGCGCTTCGCTGATCACGGCGTCTCGGTAGCCCGCAAGGTCACCTACCTGGTGACAGGCGAATGGCAGCCGGAAGGCTTCTAGCCTTACAGCGTTAACGACGGCGGCCGGTCACCTTTCCTGAAAAGGTGACCGGCCGCCGTCGTCGACTAAAACGTCACTTCTTACCCTGGTTGGCCACCGCGAGGATGGCCTGGGCTGCGGCGTCGGGATCCAAGTAGGTTCCGCCGGCGTTGATCGGCTGGAAGTCCTCGTCCAGTTCGTACACCAGCGGGATGCCCGTGGGGATGTTGAGCCCGGCAATGGCGTCGTCGCTGATGCCGTCCAGGTGCTTCACGAGCGCACGCAGGGAGTTGCCGTGGGCCGTGACCAGGACGGTCTTGCCGGCTTTGAGGTCTTCCTTGATGTCCGATTCCCAGTAAGGGAGCAGGCGGACAAGGACGTCCTTAAGGCACTCGGTGCGCGGAAGGGCGTCGCCAAGGTCCTTGTAGCGGACATCGTGGGCCTGGGAGAACTCGCTGTCGTCGGACAGGGCCGGCGGCGGGGTGTCGTAGCTGCGGCGCCATTCCATGAACTGCTCTTCGCCGAACTCGGCCAGGGTCTGGGCCTTGTCCTTGCCCTGCAACGCGCCATAGTGGCGTTCGTTGAGGCGCCAATCGCGCTTGACCGGGATCCAGCCGCGGTCGGCCTTGTCCAGGGCCATGTTGGCAGTGTTGATGGCACGCTTCAGGAGCGAGGTGTAAAGGACGTCCGGGAGGATGTCGTTCTCAACCAGGAGCTCTCCACCGCGCACTGCTTCTTGGCGGCCTTGATCGTTCAGGTCAACGTCCACCCAACCGGTGAACAGGTTCTTGGCGTTCCATTCGCTGTGGCCATGGCGCAGCAGAATCAGCTTGTAAGTCATGGTTTTCATCCTAGCTGAGCAGCTACGTGCCCTGCCCGGCGTTACGCGCAGCGATAAAGTGGAGGCCGTGGTGCAAAAAGCGGAACGGGTGGGCTCTCCCCGCAGCAGGGGCGGGAAGCCCGTTGGCAACATCACCCGCGGAACCACCAACCCCAACCGGATGCGCCGCCTGGACCGCTGGCTGGCCGGGCCGCAGGCGTGGCGGCTACGCGCCGCCGTCGACCCCCTTGTGGTGGACCTGGGCTACGGCGCCTCGCCGACCACCGCCGTCGAGCTGTTCGAACGGTTGCAGGCCGTGCGGCCGGACGTCAGGGTCTGCGGGATAGAGATTGAACCGGAGCGCGTTCGGACTGCCAAAGCCCTCGAAAGGCCCGGGCTCAGCTTTCACGTGGGCGGTTTCGAAGTCCCCGTCCCCGGTAACCCGGTGTTGGTGCGGGCCTTCAACGTGCTGCGCCAATATGAGGAAGCCGACGTCGGCGGGATCTGGCGGCTGGTGCAATCGCGGTTGGCGCCCGGCGGCCTGTTCATTGATGGCACGTGCGACGAAATCGGCCGGCGCGTCACGTGGGTGGCTTTGGACGCCGAGCGCCCTTTGAGCCTCAGTTTTTCCGTGCGGTTCGGCAGTTTTGAGTTGCCATCCGAGGTGGCGGAGCGGTTGCCCAAAGCCCTGATCCACCGGAACGTGCCCGGTGAACCCATCCATGCGTTCTTGCAGGCCATGGATAAGGCGTGGCTGGAGGCGGCGCCGCTGGCCTCGTTTGGAAATCGGCAACGCTGGACGGGAATGTGCCGTTCGCTACGCGACGCCGGGTGGCCGCTTCAGGATGGTCCGGCGAGGTGGCGCTTGGGTGAAGTGACGGTGGCGTGGGACGCTGTGGCGCCCCTGTAGTGCTTTAGCCCCTTTAATGCTTTACCAGGGACCGTAAGGACCCACGTTGCGGTTGCCGCCGCTGCCGGCTTCGCGCAGGGCGGGACGGACATCGGCAAGATAGACGCAAGCCGCGGTGACGGCGGCGATGCCGAACAATCCAAGGCTGCTGCCGCCAGCCAAGAAGGTCAGGGCGCCGATCGCAAGCGCTACGCCCGTGAGCGCCAACCAGAACAACTTGGTGCGCTTTGAAGCGGCCACGAAGAGCGTCGGCTTATGGCGCAGACAGTCCGCGAAGGCCCACAGTTCCAGGGCAAGGGCCACCAAGCCAAGGATCCAGTAAACCCCGGTGGTAACGTAAGCGATCAAAATTTTTCCGTCCACGCCCTTTAGCCTAGCCGTCCAGCGACTTCAGCGCTTGCTCAAGGTCGGACCAGAGGTCTTCCACGTTCTCAATACCGACGCTCAAGCGCACCAGGTTTTCCGGGACGCTCAGCGGCTCGGCCGTGTGCCGGCGTCGGCGTTCAATCAGTGACTCCACCCCGCCCAGGGATGTTGCAGGCAGCCAAAGCTGCAGCGCGCGGACCAGTTCGTCGGCGGCGTCGGCACCACTGCGCTGTTCGTCTCCAACGATCTGGATGCAGAGGATGGACCCGAAGCCCTTCATCTGTATCTTGGCGCGCTCGTGTCCGGGATCGCTCGGGAGGCCCGGGTAACGGATCGTTTCCACCCGGGGGTGGCTGCTGAGGCGTTCGGCAAGGGTTGCCGCTGAGGCCTGCGAGCGCTCAATCCGCAGCGCCAAAGTGCGGAGTCCGCGCAGGGCCAGCCAGGCCTCGAACGGCCCGGCGATGCCGCCATGGATGATGCGGTGATGGAGCAGTGTGGCGCGCAGTTCCGGATTGGACGTGACGAGGGCGCCGAGGACGACGTCCGAATGCCCGGCCAGGTACTTGGTCACCGAGTGAAGCACGACGTCGGACCCCAGGCTGAGGGGCTGCTGCACCAAAGGCGTGGAGAAAGTATTGTCCGTGACCACGATTGCGCCCACTGCGTGCGCGGCGTCAGTCAGGGCCCGCACGTCGGCGATGCCGAGCATGGGATTGGTGGGGCTTTCCAGCCAGAGCAGGTCTGCCTTCTTGCCGGTCGCGGGGTTGATGAGTGCCTTGACGGCGTCCGTGTCCGTGATGTCCACGGTGCGAAGTTCCAGGAAGCCCTTCTCTGCCAGTTCAGTGGCCATGACCAGGGAACCTGCATAACTGTGCGAGGGCATCACCACCACACCGCCCGCGGAAACAAGGGACAACGCTGAGCTGACTGCCGCCAGGCCGGAGGCGTAGAGCAGCCCGGGCAGGGTGGCGCCTTCCAGTTTGGCCAGCGCGTCCTCGAAGGGATCCCAGGTGGGGTTGGCGTAGCGCCCGTAGCCGCGATCTCCGTCGCCCAATGAACCTGTTCCGAAGTATGTGGAGGACAGGACGATGGGCGGGTTGACGGGCTCGTCGTGGGCGCGGTCGGGGCGACCGGCCGCAACTACAACGGTTTCCGGAGACAAATCGGCGGCATGCTGATCGGAAAGGCTCATGGTTTCAGCGTAGTCGCGGGCAATGCTGTGGATAAAAGCCGTCTCGTATGCCGGTGATCGGTAGGCTAGTCCAGTGAGTATTAAGAGCCCAGGCCTTTTCATCGCCTTCGAAGGCGGGGACGGAGCGGGCAAGTCCACCCAGGCCGCCCGGCTCTCTGACGCCCTTGAGTCGCGGGGACTCTCTGTGCTGCGCACCCGCGAACCGGGTGGCACCCCCATCGGCGAGAAATTGCGGTCCCTGGTCCTGGACCACGGACACGGCACCATCGATCCCCGCACGGAAGCCCTCATGTTCGCGGCCGCCCGCGCTGCCCATGCCAGCCAGGTAATTAGGCCTGCGCTTGCTGAGGGAACAGTCGTCATCACGGACCGCTACATCGATTCCTCCGTCGCCTATCAAGGTGCCGGGCGCGGACTCGGCGCCGAGGGCGTTTTGTCGCTCAACGAGTGGGCCACTGAAGGCCTCCACCCGGACCTGACGGTACTGCTCGACGTCGACCCCTCCGATGGCCGCCGGCGCCGGACCGCCGGGGACGCCACCGAGGACAGGTTGGAGTCCGAGCCTGACGATTTCCATTCCGCGATCCGGCACGCATTCCTGGACCTCGCAGCGGCCGCACCCTCCAGTTATCTGGTGCTGCCCGCCAATGCAGATATCGAAACCTTGGCATCCCGGATCCTGGAGCGGGTGGAATCGCTGCTGCTTGCCAAGGGTGAGCCCGTGACGGCTGAATCATTGCAGAGCGAAACTGTTCCGGGCGATCGTCCGTGAGCGTCTGGGACGACCTTCAAGGCCAGGCGCCCGTGGTTGCCCAGCTCAAGCAGGCCGCGCAGGGCGATACCGGGCTCACCCATGCATGGCTCTTCACCGGGCCGCCGGGATCGGGCCGCTCAAACGCAGCCAAGGCCTTCGCCGCTGCCTTGAACTGCGAGCAGGACGACGTCACCATGCGCGGCTGTGGCCAGTGCGCGGCGTGCCACACGATCCTCGGTGAGACCCACTCGGATGTGACGTTCGTGCGGACGGAAAAGGTCACCATCACCATTGATGAAGCCCGTGAACTCGTCTCCAAAGCGGGCGACCGGCCAGCTACGGGACGGTGGCGGATCATTGTGGTGGAAGATGCGGACCGCATGGCCGAGCGCACCACCAATGTTCTGCTGAAGGCCATTGAGGAACCCACTCCCAGGACCATCTGGATGCTGTGCGCCCCCTCCCCTGCCGATGTCCTGGTCACCATCCGTTCCCGATGCCGCCCTGTGAGCCTGCGGCTACCGCCGGCCGCTGACGTCGCCGAGCTGTTGGTGAGGCGCGACGGCGTCGAACGCCAACTCGCAGACCGTGCGGCGCGTGCCGCACAAAGCCATATAGGGATCGCCCGCCGGTTGGCCCGCGACGCCGATGCGCGGCAGCGCCGGCTGGATACGGTTCGAATACCGCTTGGTCTTCGCGGCGTTACCGCTGCCGTGATGATGGCCGAAAAGTTGGTCAAAATTGCTACCGAGGAAGCCAACAGCTCCAACGACGAACGCGACGCCGCGGAGAAGATCGCACTGCTGGCGAGCCTGGGCGCTCCCGAATCCGGGACGCTCCCACCCTCCATGCGCAGCCAGGTCAAGCAGCTGGAGGACGACCAGAAACGGCGCGCCAAACGCTCCATCACTGACTCGTTGGACCGGACGCTCACAGATCTGCTGTCCTTCTACCGGGACGTCCTGATCATCCAGTTGGGGAACGCTGTGGAACTGGTCAACGTTGAACTCAAGAGCGAACTGGAAGAATACGCGGGCCATTCAACGCCGGAAACCACCCTGGCCCGAATGGACGCCATCAACAAAGCCCGTGTCCGAATCACCACCACCAACGTGGCGCCGCTGTTGGCGGTCGAGTCCATGGCCACGAGCCTCATCCAGCAATAGGAGAATGCATGAAGTCCGCACCCCGCCGGTCCGCCGGTACCCCTTCACGGGACCGGTCTGCCCAGCTTGAATCGGGTGGTGGTTTGGCGGGCGGGGGTGCTGCGGGGCGTAGCTCCCGCCGCGGGTTTGCGGCACTGTGCGTTGCGCTTGCGTCCATGCTGGTATTGAGCGCGTGCACCGTTCCGTTCTTGCCGGCTCCAACGGCCCAGCCGTCCACCAGCACGGTGGATCCGTCCATCGCAGCCTCAGCTCCTGAGGGCCTGGAGAAGTACTACTCGCAGTCGGTGGAGTGGAGCTCATGCGAGGATGGCTTCCACTGCGGCAAGGTCCAAGTGCCGAAGGACTACGCCAATCCGGCCTCCGGGGACATCACGCTTTCTGTCATTAAGTTGCCCAGCACCGGCAACAAGCAAGGTTCCATCCTGGTAAATCCCGGCGGACCCGGCGGCTCGGGCGTGGATTTCGTCAAGGACGCAGGCAACACCCACTTCACCGAGAAGTTGCGGGCCAACTACGATGTTGTCGGTTTTGACCCCCGGGGTGTGGGTCGCTCCGCTCCAGTGACCTGCATGACCGATGCCGAGCGTGACGCCGCCCGCGAAAAAGTGTTCCGCAAGAACACTGATGAAGGTTTGGCCGCTGCGCTTGCCTTCAACAAGTCATTCGCTGAACAGTGCGCCCAGCAGACCGGCGATGTTCTGGGACACATAGATACCGTCAGCGCTGCCAAGGACCTGGATGTACTGCGCGCGGTGTCAAACGATGCCAAGCTCAACTACCTCGGCTTCTCATACGGCACCTTCCTGGGCTCCACCTACGCTTCGCTCTTCCCGGACAACGTGGGCCGTGTGGTTCTTGATGGTGCCGTGGACCCGGCGATCACCAACGAGGAGCTGACGGCCGGACAGGCGCGTGCCTTCGAAAAAGCCCTGAGCACCTACGTGGCCAGCTGCCAGCGACAGCAACAATGCCCCCTGAGCGGATCCGTTGACAACGGTGTCCAGGAAATCCGGGACCTCATCACGGCTGTGGACCAGAACCCGCAGACCGCCAAGGACGGCCGGCTGGTGACCGCCAACGACTTCGTCAACGGCCTCATCCTGCCCCTGTACAACGACCAAAGCTGGCCGGCCCTGACTCAGGCGCTGGACAGTGCCTTTGCCGGTGACGTCTCCCAGATGATGCGGCTGGCAGATCTTGGCGCGGACCGCGAACCCAACGGCACGTACAGCTCCAACTCCGCCTTCGCGTTCCAAGCCATCAACTGCCTGGACTACCCGATGGTGACAGACACCGCCGCCATGCGGGCCGAGGAAGTCCGCCTCATGCAGGAATCCCCCACGTTCGGCGCGTTCTTTGCCTACGGTGGCGTCACCTGCAAGGACTGGCCCTACCCCAGCACCCGCACCCCGGCGCCCGTGGAATACAACGGATCCGCACCCATCGTGGTGGTAGGCACCACCGGCGACCCCGCAACTCCGTTGGAGTGGTCCCAGTCGCTGCGTAAGCAGCTGGAGAATGCCTCCCTCGTCACGTGGGAAGGTGAGGGGCACACAGCCTACGGCCGCGCGAACTCCTGCGTCAGCACCGCCGTCGACGACTACTTTGTTGATGGCAAACTGCCCCAGGACGGCCTCAAGTGCTAAAGATGCCGGGCTTCGCGCTTCTCCACCAGGAGCGGGAGCTGCTTGATGGAATCCACGACGACGGTGGCTCCGGCCGCCCGTAGCGTCGCCTCGGAATGGGATCCGGTCAGGACACCCGCCACGAGGGATGCTCCCGAACGAACTCCCGAGAGCATGTCCGAGCTGGTATCGCCCACCACCGCCACCTCCCGTACGTCGTCGAGGTCCAGCGCGAGCACGGCCGTCAGGATCATGTCCGGGTAAGGCCGCCCGCGTCCGGCATCGGAGGGGCACAGGCTGAGGTCCGCCAATCCCATCCACCCGAGGGATTCAAGCACCATGTTCTGGGTATGGCGGCCGAATCCCGTGGCCAGGCAAATCTGCATGCCTGACTCACGCATCCACAAAATGGCTTCCTCCGCTCCGGCAATGGGGCGGACACCGCCGTCTTCAATGAACTCGTCATAGCTGTTCTCGAAAACTTTGTTCGCGCTTTCGGCCACGTCAGGGTCATCGAAGAGGTGGTTGAAGACAGTCATCTTCGAGAGGCCCATGGTGTCCCGTGCATAGCCGAGCATGCTCTCAAACCGGGTGCTTCCCGGTTCAATCCCGTGGTCAACAAGCGCCCGGGACATGGCCCGTTCAGTCCGGCCGTCGTCCGTAATGGTGGTGCCCACCATGTCCACCACGGCGAGTCTCAGCCGGTTGGGTGCGTGGCTTTGCTTGGTTGGCTCGTGTCCCGTCATAAAGCGGCTCCTTAGGCTCATAGCCGTGGCGGGTGTGCCCCGCCACAGGTGATTCCCCAGCTTCCGGCCACCGGGAAACCACCGCCTGAACCCGGCCCGACGCGTGGGTGAACATCCCCGCAACGGCCGCCGTCGGCCTCGTTTTGACCCGGGTGCGGTGCCTCTATTACAGTTATGTCTTGCGTGATCGCCCGGGAAACCGGTGATGAACGCGGTGCTTCCTTAGCTCAGTCGGTAGAGCGTTTCACTCGTAATGAAAAGGTCATCAGTTCGATTCTGATAGGAAGCTCGGTCAAGAACCCCTGGAAATCAAGGATTTCCGGGGGTTCTTGTTTTCTTTTTGACAAGACTCGACCACCTGTGAATGCTGCCGGATTCTTCGGATATCCAAGGCGCATGGCGGGCAACTTCCTATTGCACCCAACCAAGATGGTGGCCTGACTGTCACGGCGTTGTTGGACTGTTACCAGAGGTCTGACTTAGGCGCTCGATAGCGGATGCGAGGGAGCGCAACGGATGGTTGCGATTGAGGTCGCCGGTTCGGGTCGCCAGATACACAGTGTTCAGCGGCGCAAACTCGGGGGTGTGCAAGGTCACGAGTTTCCCTGCGACGAGGTCTTCTTGCACCAAATAGCTGGGCAACACGGACATTCCGGCTCCAGCCAGAACGGCTGCGCGCACCCCGCGAAGATCGGGAACGATGCAGTTGCTCCTGAGATCATCAGGACGTCGGTGGAAGACGGTCCGCCAGTAACGGCGAACGATCGGCAGGTTCTCGGCGTAGGCAACCACAGGAATACGTGCCAGTTCTGCCTCCACAGGCTCGTCACCCGGGAGGCTGGTTTGCCAGGACGGCGCTGCCACCAGTACAAATTCTTCGTCGAAGAGGGGCGATGCCGTAACACCCTGGACCCGGGGACGGACTGCGCTGACCACCAGATCCAGGTGGCCGGCGCGCAACTGCTCAAGCAAGTCATCAACCAGGCCAAAGCGAATCCTTAGCCTGACTCCAATGGTTTGGGTGAGCTCCGGGGTTCCCGGCAAAAGCATGGCCGTGAGGAACTCTGCCGGACCGCCTAAGTGAAGAGACTCATCTGCTCCTGAAACGTTGGACATAAAGGCGAGATCGTCCAAGGCGTCGATGTGCGGGCCAATGTCACGCGCCAATTCGTCGGCTTTAGGAGTCGGGGTGACGCCCACGGGGCTCCGCTCAAAGAGCCGCAAGCCAAGATTCAGTTCCAGGGAGTGGACATGTGTGGAGGCTGTTGGCTGCGAAATACCCAGCATTCTTGCGGCTTCGGTCAGCGACCCCACACGGTAAACCGTGAGGAAGGTCCGTAAGTGTTCCATGTTGTGAGTGGCCATCGGTGCAATCCTCGCATGGGCACGCCCAAAGAATTCCTATGGGGGCCACAGTATTATCTATGCCAATACCACAGTCGCGAGGAGCACCATCGAATAGCGAACCGCTTTACCTTCTCCCGAAAGGAACCTCATGTCCCGCATTCTTATGGTTGTTTCAGCAGCCGATTCTCTAGAACTCGCTGACGGCACCCTCCACCCCACGGGCGTATGGGCCGAGGAACTCGTAGTGGCCCATAAAGCCCTCAAAGCCTCCGGCGCAGCCATCACCATCGCCAGCCCGGGCGGAAAGAAATCAACAGTGGACCCTGGCTCGTTGAACCCGGACATCGTCGGCGACGAGGAAAAGGTTGAGGAGTTCAAGCAGTACATCGGGGAAATAGCAGACGAACTCGAAACCCCCAACTCCCTCGGCTCCGTCAATGTGGCCGAGTTCGACGCCGTCGTCCTGCCGGGCGGGCACGGTCCCATGGCCGATCTTGCCACGGACGCCCAGCTCGGTGCCTTGCTCGTAGCGGCGGACCAAAGCGGAAAAATCATCGCTCCCTTCTGCCACGGCCCCGCGGGCTTGCTCAGTGCTATTGCCCCGGACGGCAGCTTCGCTTTCGCTGGCCGTGAGCTGACGGTATTCACAGACGAGGAAGAGCTCGCCGGCGGCACCGGCGAGAAAACCCCCTGGCTGGTCGCCACCACGCTCGCCGAGCGGGGCGCGATCGTGAAGGCGGGCCCTGCATGGAGCAGCTACGTGGTCCGCGACGGCAACCTCATTAGCGGTCAGAACCCGCAGTCCAGCGAGGCTGTGGCGGCCGCCGTCGTCTCCGCACTCACCGAGTAAACTCAGCCGCTAAGAACCGCCAACGACGGCGACCCGTCCGGACCGGTGTTAACCGCGGCGCGGAGGCGTCGCCGTCGTTTAGCTCTATCCTCCCTATCCAACAATGGCAATACTAAGACTGTGAAAGAGCGGTCAGATCGAGCGTCCGAACGCCTCCGGAACTGGCTGAAGGCGCTCGGATCCATAGGTTCTGCAGTGAACCAGGGAGTATCCGTTGACGAGCTTCTGTCCATGGTGGCCAGAACCGCCAGCGAATTGATGAGTTACGATTTTTCCTCGGTGACAGTCCCCGATGCCACAGGTACGGTCCTGCAGATCCGAGGTTCCTACGGCCTCTCCGATGAGTACATCCGGGACGTCAACTCACTCCACCCGATCCGCTTGCGAGGCACGTCCTTGCGCTCCCCGTCCAGCCAGGCCTTTGCTATGGGCATCCCCATCCAAATCCAGGATGCCGGCACCGATCCGTCCATTGGCCCATGGGCCCCGGCAGCGCTGGAGCAAGGCTACACGTCGATGATCGCTATCCCGCTCAACGCCCCGGGCGGCACCTTGGGGATCCTCAATTGCTTCACACGGCGGGCCCATTACTTCGACGCCGACGAAGTTTCGCTGCTTGCGGTCCTGGCAGACCAAGCTGCAATCGCCATCAACACCGCCCGGCTTCGCGCCGAACAAGCCAGCACCATTACTAAACTGAATGCGCTGAATCAGACGTTGGAGGAACAATATGAGCTCCAACGACAAGTTGCCGACGTTCACCACCGGCTTACGTCATTGGCTCTCAACGGAGGTGGCTTGGATGACATAGGAACAGCGCTCTCGGCGCTGCTTTCACGCGCTGTGGTGATTCGAAGCGGCCACAAAACGGTGAAGTGTGGCTCCTCTTTTGGGTCGGACATGCAGTTGGAAGCGCTGATGCATGAGGCAACCCAAGGCGTTAAACATCGCGTAAAAGCCGGCACAGGCCTTTCCAACGTAATGCTGTCCCTCGGTGATGGGTCACGAGCCTCTGCCGTTCGTGCTGCAGTGGTGGTCAAGGAAGAAGTCGTAGCCTGGATGTGGACTATCGGCAGCGTAGAAGAATTCACCCCGGTGAACCTGAGAGCGATCGAGCACGCAGCCACAGTTCTTGCCTTGGAACTCCTCAGCGCCCGAAGCGCCGCCGAAGCGGCTTGGCACGAGGCGGGGGAAATCCTCAGGGAGATCCTTACCACCCGGGGTCCGCTGACAGCCTCACTCATCACACAGGCTGCGCGGATGGGGCACGATCTATCCCAACCGCATGCCCTCATCCTTTCGTCTGGAATCCCGAAGAACACCACTGGCCTGCAGGAGCGGGTCGCTGCCTCGGTTCACCACCGGGTGGAGTACACCGGTCCCCAACCGCTGCTGGGCTTTCACCAGGATTTTCTTGTCACGCTGTGGCCTTTAGGGGATAGCCCAGTGGAGTCCGTCCGCCCCGTCGCAGAAGGTTTGCGCCTCGTCCTGAGGGACGGCGGTGAGGGAATCGAGAGCTCTCTTTCGGTACTTACGGGGCCGATATCCGGCCTGCAAGGTTACCTCGAGGCGTTCTCCGTGGCCCGCGGTGCGGACCAATTGGCCCGGCTCAGGGGAATCGGCGGGCGAACCCTGCTCGTGTCCGATTTGGGGACGGCGGGGCTATTGCTTCAGGTGCCGGACTCCTCCAACGTTCGATCCTTTTGCGAGGAAGTCCTGGGGCCCTTACGCCGGCATGACTCGTCCCGACGGACAACACTGCTTCAGACGCTCAGGACCTTGATACGGAACAACATGGACGAAGGCGTGACAGCCGCACAGCTATCACTGGACATGGATGCGATCGCGAGGGACCGACGGTTGGTCGAGAAACTCCTGGGTGGGGAGCTGACGAATGTGGCAACCTTAACCCATCTCGCCACCGCTTTGGAGCTGGAGGATGTTCTAACCGCGCTTGATACAGGGGCACACTAAACCTGGTCCCACGAGAGTCACTGGTCACACGAAGGATACTTGCGGCAAAGTGCGCACCAGGGGTGCCAGTTCAGCAATTCCTTCGGCCTCCGTCAGGGCCTGTTCCAGGGCGCCGTCATGCACGGGCCGGGCTGAAGCGAGCAATTCGCTCCCTTCGCTTGTGAGCTCGGTGTAGATGCCGCGCCTGTCATCGGCGCAGAGGATCCGCCGCAATAGTCCGCGCTGCTCAAGCCTGTTCACCAGGCGCGTCGTTGCGCTGGGAGAGAGAGCCGTGGCCCGCGCCAGCTGCTGCATGCGCATGTGCCATCCGTCTTGCCGGCCCAAAGCGTCCAGGACGGTGTACTCAACCACGGACAGGTCCGCCGTAGTTTGGAGGGCTTGTTCAAGCGCTCCTTCAATCAGCCCATGGAGGGCAGTCAACGTTCTCCAGCCTTGGGCGCGCACCTCTACGGCGTCGTCTTTGATGCTCATGGTTGTTCCTTTCGAGACGGCGGTGACGCCCAAATAGAGATAGTTGCTTGCGCGCTATATTTTCGTGTGCAATGATTTATCCAGCGCCTGCAACTAACAGCTTACGCGCACTATCCTCTTCAGTACAGTATTTTTGGGAGATTGTTATGCCTATCGGACTAATCGCTTTGGCCTTGGGAGGCTTTGGCATCGGGCTTACAGAGTTCGTCATCATGGGGCTTCTACCCGAAGTTTCCTCTGATTTCAGCGTGAGCGAGGCGACCGCCGGCTGGCTGATCTCGGGTTACGCCCTCGCCGTGGTGGTGGGCGCATTACTTCTGACCCTGGCGATGTCGCGCATGGACAGGAAAACGGCCCTTGCCATACTCCTGGGTGTCTTCATCGTAGGAAACGTCTTATCGGCGTTCGCTCCGGACTATAGGACCATGATGGCGGGCCGGATCATTGCCGCGTTGGCACACGGAGCGTTCTTTGGCATCGGTTCCGTCGTCGCGGCCGGCATGGTGGACCGCACCAAGAAGGCCGCTGCTATTGCCATAATGTTTACCGGCCTCACCGCCGCCAACGTCCTTGGAGTGCCGTTCGGCACCATGCTGGGACAAGCAGCAGGCTGGCGCTCCACTTTCTGGGCCATCAGCGTGATCGGCATCTTGGCTCTCGTGGGAATCCTTACCTTGGTCCCCCGTCCCAAGGACGCCGACTCCACTGAGTCCACGAGCCTTCGCAGCGAGCTCATGGCGTTCAAGTCGGGGCAGGTTTGGCTGTCCATTGCCGTCACCGTCCTGGGATACGGCGGAATGTTTGGAGCCTTTACCTACATTGCCTTCACGCTGACCGAGGTCTCGCACTTCCCGGCCGCCACCGTCCCCTGGTTGTTAATCCTCTTCGGTGTGGGACTCTTCGTGGGAAACGCCCTTGGAGGAAAGGCTGCTGACCGAAACGTGGACCGGACTTTGCTGGTGATACTTTCCGTGCTGCTTGTGGTCCTGGTGGCGTTTGCCCTGACCGCGGACAACCAGCCTCTTGCCATCGTGTCCTTGGTACTCATGGGCGGATTCGGCTTTGCTACCGTCCCAGGTCTGCAAATGCGCGTCATGGCCTATGCCAAGAGTGCCCCCACCCTGGCATCCGGGGCAAACATTGGCGCATTCAACGTGGGCAACGCTTTGGGAGCCTGGCTGGGCGGCGTCACCATCACCGCGGGCCTCGGCTATACCTCCCCTATTTGGGCAGGCGCGGGGATCACGCTACTTGGGCTCATCGTCATGGTGTTCGCTGCGACAGCCGCCCGACGCGCCGCCCGGCGAGTGGCACAATCCCCCGCAGAACAGCAAACAACCAAGCAGCACCTCGCGGGATCCCAGCTCTAGCCCTCCCCCGTATCGAGAGATGATCATGACCTTGGAAACAGCCCCCCTCACTGCTCCTTTGCCCGCCCTTGATGCCCTCTGCCGGAACGGCGCCGGCTTGAGTATCGGCGTCGAGTTCCCTCTGGACAACGACTTTGCCCGGCATGGTCGGCCAGGGTCCACCGGACAGTTCGGCATTCCGGACCTGACCCACCAGCGCCGCAGGGCCGAACTGGCGGACCGGCTGGGCTTTAAGGCCCTATGGCTGCGCGATGTTCCCCTGTGGGTTCCGGCCTTTGGGGACGCCGGTCAGGTGTTTGACCCGTTCCCGGATCTGGGGTACCTGGCGGGGGTCACGGATTCGATCCTGCTGGGAACAGCCGCGGTGGTCTTGCCTCTGCGCAATCCGCTGCACGTGGCCAAGATGGCCGCCTCCATTGATCAGCTGTCCCGAGGCCGCCTCATACTCGGAGTTGCCTCAGGCGACCGGCCCAACGAATATCCAGCGTTCGACGCCGATTTCGACTCCCGCGGGGAGCTGTTCCGTTCGTCAGTAAACGCCATCCGGACGGCCTGGCGGGAGAGTTTGGGACCGGAGGACACCGTGAAGGTCCTGCCCCCGCCCGCCCAGGACGCCATTCCATTGGTAGCAGTGGGACGCGCACAACAAACCACTGACTGGATCGCCTCCACCATGGACGGCTACATGACCTACCACCGTCCCGGGCCCCTGATGCAACCAGTCGTGAACCGGTGGAACCACGCAGTCCCGGACGGCCAGCACAAGCCCTTGCTGACAACCATGCTGCTTGACTTGGTGGAGGATTCCCGGGCGCCCGCCGAACCGATCCGGTTTGGCGCCCGCCTGGGTCGCAACTCCCTTGCCCGGTACCTCGAGGAGCTGGAGGCATCCGGCGTCGGGCATGTGGCGCTGAATTTCAGACCCAGCCAGCGCCCCGTCGAAGACGCGCTGGAGGAAGTTGCGAAGCACGTCCTGCCGGCTTTTTCCTAGGGGAAGATCGAGTCGACATATCCACCGTCTACCCTCAAGGCGCCTCCCGTGGTGGCCGAGGCCTGAGGCGAGCTGAGGTAGACCACCATATTGGCAATCTCCAGCGGGTCGATGAGCCGTTTGATCAGGGAGGCCGAGCGCTCGGTGGACATGAATTTCTCCTCGGCTTCATCCCAGGGCATATCCGTGCCAAACTTCTCTCCGATGAAGCGGACGGCGCCATCGGTCTTTGTGGGCCCTGCGATCACCGAATTCACCGTCACGCCGGAGCCCGCGGCAACCTTGGCGTAGCCCCTAGCTGCGGCCACCAGGGCAGTTTTGGAAACGCCATAGTGCAGCATGTCATGCGGCACGGAGATGGCTGCATCGCTGGCGAGGTAGAGAACCCTCCCCCATTTTTGGCGCATCATGGCTGGCAGGAGGGCCCGCGTCAGCCGAACAGCGGAAAGGAGGTTGACGTCCAGGTACTCTTGCCAGTCCTCGTCCGTAATATCCAAGGCATCCTTCGACTCGTAGATACCGAGGTTGTTCACCAGGATGTCCACTCCTTCTACCTCGCTGGCGAGCGCCGCAACCCCCTGCTTGGTGCCGAGGTCCCCAGCTACGGTCCTGGGCTTGCGGACACCAGCGACAGCCGAGATGTCGGCAGCGGCGCTGTCCAGCGAATCCTGGCTGCGACCGCTGAGCACCACCGTCGCTCCGGCCTTGGTCAGCTCCTTGGCGATGGCCAAGCCAATACCTTGGGAAGAGCCTGTAACCAAGGCTGTCTTACCGGTGAGATCTATCTTCATGGTGAATGGAATCCCTTCGAAACGACTGTCGAGTGAAGTACTCTGTTTTCTATGCTACGGACAAAATGTCCGCATTGCGATAGATGCGTCGCTGATTTCTTTGGCGTTCAGGCGCAGGGCTTGATGAAAGTGGAGTAGGAAATGGATCAGAATCGATTCCTGGGAAAAACAGTCATGGTCACGGGCGCTGGGTCCGGTTTGGGCGCTGCTGTCTTCAAGAGGTTCCTCCTTGAAGGAGCAAACGTAATCGGCGTGGACCTCAGCGCAGAATCAATGGAGCGGTTCCGTGAGCGGAACTCCGTCCTGTCCGGTCAAATGACGCTCAAAGTTGCCGACGTTGGTGACTCCGATGCCATCGAAGCAATCATCAATGAAAGCGTGGAAGAACTAGGCGCGTTGGATGTCTTGGTCAACAACGCTGGAATAGCTCCGACCGGGCCCGCAGCGGCTACATCGAACGAACTTTGGCGGTCCGTCATGAAGGTAAACGTGGATGGTTTGTTTTACGCAACACGGGCGGCGCTCCCGCACCTGATCCGGTCCCAAGGCAACATTGTCAATACCGCAAGCGTCTCGGGCATTGGCGCGGACTACAACTATGCCGCCTACGACGCCTCGAAGGGTGCTGTCATTAACTTCACGCGCAGCGTAGCGGTCGATTACGCCCAACGGGGTGTGCGCTGCAACGCCGTGGCACCCGGGCCAGTCCTCACGCCCTTGCTGCAGAAGAACCTCGACTCCATGGAGGGGCTGAAGGAGGCATTCGGACGCTCCATCCCCCTGGGCCGCATAGCGGCATCCGAAGAAATAGCACCGGTCTTTACCTTCTTGGCCTCGTCCGATGCCTCCTATGTCAACGGGCACATCCTCACCGCAGATGGTGGTGTGACGGCCTGGAACGGCCAGCCCAATCCCAACGACCTTTAGACAGGACCGCGTCTCCCGGAATCGCATCGGTTACTCCGAGACGGTTCCGGGGGTGGCACCTCTTTCCACCTCACTGCTGGCTAGGGACCCGACGCCCGGTCCGGGCGCCGGAACGAAAAGCTCCCTGCGCAATTCGCGCAGGGAGCTTCGCTGGGTCAATGCGTCCATCAAGTCCGTTTGAGAGGGAGATTGCCACGATCGCTGATGACTGCCAGCACAATAACCACTCCGATGACCACGGGCTGGAGATTCGGCGACACGTTCAACAGGGTAAGCCCGTTGTTGAGAACTCCGATGATGAGAAGACCTATAAACGTACTGAACATCGAGCCAACACCGCCTGACAGGCTGGCACCACCGATGACTACTGCCGCAATCACACTCAAGAGATCAGAAGCACTGCCAGCGGTTGGCTGGGCTGAATCCAGCCTAGCTCCCACAGCCAGGCCGGCCAACGCGGCCAGGAATCCGGCAATGACATAAACGCGTGCCTGGGCCAGCCTCACACTGATGCCGGAGAGGCGGGCGACCTCTTCATTGCCGCCAATGGCGTAGAGCTGCCTACCGGAGGGCCGGTACCGCAGCCAGAGTGCTGCGAGGACGAAGACCAGAAGCATCAGATACACCTGCAAAGGTATGCCCAGCAGTCTCGTCCGGGACAGGCCGAGGAACCACTCAGGGAAGCCGATAACCGGGTTCCCGTTGGTGATGTACAAAGCGAGTCCCGCCCCGGCAAACATGGTTGCTAACGTGGCGATGAATGGCTGGACGTGCCCGAAAGTCACTAAGAGTCCGTTTACCAGTCCGATGAAAGCCCCAAGAATGAGCCCGCAGACCATGGCGAGCCAAAAGGGCAAACCTATTTCCTTGTAAAGGAAAGCGGTGGCCATGAACGATAATGCCATCGTGGAGCCCACGGACAGGTCAATGCCTCCCAGGATAATGACCAGGGCCGCGCCTACGGCCATCATTCCGATGTAGGAAACCTGGCTGAGGACGTTGATGAGGTTGTTCGGCGTCAGGAAGTAGGGCGAGAGCAGGGACATTGCGATGCAGATGACCACGAGCCCTATCACCGGGCCCGGAATGTTCTTGGCGAGCTGCTTGATTCTCGTTTGCCACGGCTCCTGGCCAATACCTGAGCGGGTATTCGCCCTGGCGCCTGGCTCGACTTTAGGGCCGACGGTGTTTGTAGAAGGCACAGTCTTATCTTTCTTTTTTGAAGGGTATGGGTGCACTACGGCACTGAGAGTTCCATGACACGGTCAGGGAGGGCCTCGTCACGGCTGAGAATGCCGCGCTGCTGCCCCCCTGCCATGACGAGCACACGATGAGAGAGTCCGAGGACCTCTTCGAGCTCTGAGGAGACGACGATGATGGCTACCCCGTCGGCGGCCAGTTTGCGAACAATTTCATAGATTGCGGCCTTTGCGCCCACATCCACGCCACGTGTGGGCTCGTCAAGGATGAGGACCTTTGGTTTCCGCACTAGCCACTTCGCCAGGAGGACTTTCTGCTGGTTTCCTCCGGAGAGGAAAAGGACAGGAATGTCCAGGTTCCCGCGGATGTCCAACTCCTGTGCCTGTGCGCGCTCGACGCGCTTCACGGTCCTACTGGACACGAAACCACTGGTGGTCAGCGTCTTTTCCCACGGCAGGACCATGTTCTCGCCTCCGCTTCTGCCCAGGTTCAACCCCTGGCCTTTGCGGTCCTCGGGAACCATGAAAATGCCTTGTCGAATGGCACTGGCAACGTTGCTGATCTTCACCTCTTTGCCGTCGACGGCGATCGTGCCGGCGTCCGCACGATCGGCACCGGCAAGGGTCCGGACAACTTCGGTGCGGCCTGCTCCTACAAGACCAGACATCCCAAGAATCTCCCCCTTGCGCACAGAGAAGGAGATATCGCTGAACGCTCCGTGGCGAGCCAAGTTCTTGACCTCCAGCACGACATCCGGCTCAGCGGGTTGAGGGGCCTCGTGTGCGTACACGAACTCGCGGCCCACCATGGCGCGGATCATCTGGTCCTTGCTGACATCGCCTGTGTCCCAGGCCATCGCCCTGTGCCCGTCGCGGAGGCAAAGAATTTCGTCAGCTATAGCCGAGATTTCGTCCAAGCGATGGCTGATGTAAATGACGCCCGCACCCCGGTCACGAAGGACCCTGATTTGGTCGAGAACCTTCTCGGTTTCCTCCTGCCCCAAAGAAGCTGACGGTTCGTCAAAGATCACGTATGACGGGTCCCGCAGGATGGCTTTTGCGATCTCTATTTCCTGCTGCGCGGCCATCGAGAGTCCAGCTACGGGCCGCCGCGGATTGATCTTGGCTCCTAAAACGGCCAGGGCCGCCTCGGCCTGCTCAGCCATGGAGGCAGTGTCCACGCGGCCCCGCTTCTTCGGCCATCGCCCCAGGAACATGTTTTCGGCAACGCTGAGCCGCGGGACCATCTTGATTTCCTGATGAATAATGGCCACGCCGCTGTTCAGCGCAGAAGCCGGACCCGTCGGGGCGTAGGGAAGTCCATTCAGGAACATCTCTCCAGCATCCGGTGACTTGATGCCCGCCAGTATGGAGCTGAGGGTGGATTTACCTGCGCCGTTTTCCCCGATGAATCCAAGAACCGTGCCTGCTCTCAGGGTGATGTCCACTCCATGCAGCACAGTGTTGCCGCCGTACTGTTTCGTGAGGCCTGTGCCCCGGAGTGCCTTGGGCTCCTCGGTCAGCGATCCTCCATTGAGAGGTACCGGTCCCGTGCTGAGGATTGACATGTTTTCCTTCTTAGTTTGGGTAGCTCCGGCCCGCCCGCGCTGCGGGCAGGCCGGACTTCTGCTATTTCGCGGGGCCGTAGTATCCGGCGGAACGAGCCTCTTCAAGGTTTTCCTTGGTAACCAGGACCGTGGGCTGCAGCTGTTCTTTCTCAATGGACCCGGCCTCACCGTTCATGGCTTTAATGGCCGTGCGGACAGCAAGCTCACCCATTTGATACGGCTCCTGCGACATCGTGGCCAAAACCTGACCGGACTCGATGGCGTCGTAAACCTGCGGGAAGCCGTCCACGCTGACGATCTTGAGGTTGGAGCGGCCGGCTTGGGCTGCCGCCTTAGCCGCACCGAGGGCCATTCCATCGTTCTGGGCGAAGATTGCCTGCAGCTCAGGATTGGCAGTCAGCACGTCTTGTGCCACGTTGTAGGCCTTGTTTTCGTCCCAGTCAGCGTTGGTGGTGGAGACCACTTTGATGTCTGGATTCTTCTCAAGAATGCTTGCGCATCCCTTGGAACGCTCAATTTCAGTGGAGGAACCGAGGACACCCTTGATGATGGCGAGGTTGCCCTTGCCGCCCATCTGCTTGGCCAGGTAGTCACACAGCTCAGTGGATGCCTTGACGCTATCGCTGCCGATGAATGTGGTGACATCGCCTTGAGGGCGCTGGTCGATGGCAATGACGGGGATGTTGGCGCCCTTTGCCTCAGCCACTCCCGCTGCGCCGGCTGTTGCATCCTGCATGGCGAAGATAACTGCGCCGACTTGCTGCGTCACCAGGTTCTGGACCTGGTTGACCTGCTGCGACGAATTGCCATTCGCGTTGAGGACCACAAGCTCGTAGCCTTCATCGGCAGCAGCCTTCTTCATGCCGTCAACGGCTGCAACATAAAAGAGGGAATGAAATTCAGGCATGGAAACACCGATTGTCTTCTTGCCCGACCCGCCTGCGTTGGCGGCGTTGTCCGCACTGCAACCAGTCAGCGCCAAGGCGGCTGTGGCGAGCATGGCCAGGGCGACGCCCAGTGGGCGGCGGGAACGCGGCTTCCTCTGCTGTCCAACCTGGGCTGGTTCTGTTTGCGCTGAGCGGCTTGATTCGTTCATCACGATGGGCCTTACCTCTCTGTAAGAAAATCTCGAACGGTGATGAGTGTTGGGGTGTGGCTCTTCGCAGGGTGGGTGTGTAGCGGGTTGTACCGCGGTGCCGGCGATTAGGCCGGGAACCTGCGAAGATATTTCCAGTCTGTGAGGACCGTCACGATAAGTCCAAGTCAAAGATGCTTGGGTGCCGATAACCGTGGGTTATCGATCCTTCGGCGTTACAGTGCTCACCAAGCGGTGAAGCCGCCATCCACGACGAGGTCCGCGCCCGTGCAAAAACTGGCGGCAGGAGACAGGAGAAACAGTGCTGGCCCTGCCATCTCAAAAGGATCCGCAGGGCGGCCCAGCGGCGTGTTCCGAGTTACGGCTTCGTCCAAAATGCTCGCCACTTCGGCGCGATCGTTCATAGGCGTTCGCGTGAAACCCGGAGAGATGGAGTTGACGCGTATGCGGTACGGCGCCCATTCGGTGGCCAGCGATTTCGACAAGTGCGCAACAGCGGCCTTGGAACTGTTGTAGTGAGACTGCAACATCTCCCGGTGGGAAACGATCCCGGAGATGGAGGCCAGATTCACGATTGCACCCCCTCCGTTCTGCCTCATGGCCCGAGCTTGCGCCTGGCAGCTGAGGAAGACCCCGGTGACATTCACACGAAAGACGCGCTCGAACTGCTCCGTGGTCATATCCTCCGCTGGGACCGCACCGGCTATTCCAGCGGAATTCACTGCCGTGGTCAGGGGCCCCAATGAGCCCTCGGTCCGTCGCACGGCAGCCTCCATCTGCTCAGCACTGGTTACGTCGGCAGCGATAAACTCAGCGTTTCTTCCCTCAGCTTCGATTGCCTCCAATGTTGCCGAAGGATCGCTGGAAGGCAGGTCAACCAAGGCCACATGACTGCCCATCTCCGCCAGGGCGATGGCGATGGCACTACCTATGCCGGACGCCCCACCCGTCACCATCGCGACGCCGTTGTCGAGCCTGAACGAGAGCTTGCCATGGCTCATATCAATGTCCTCCCGCCTCGGCGACTGCCTCCGGCCGGCAGTCAGCGGGCTGCTTGCTGCCTAGGGAAATGGACTGCCTTGAGGCCGGCTGGGCCGGTCTGTAGTGCGCCGGGCCTCCGAGTGTGGCGGCGATGCGATCCAGGGCACGCCGCGATGCATGGACTTGCGAAGACTTGACGTCCTTGACGCCGTCCACCTGCATCAGGCGGGAGCGGACCAGACCGGCAAACGTCACCGAGATTGCCGGGCATGAGTGGCAGGCGTTGTGGAAAGCAACCGTGACCACACCGTCCTCAACACCCTCGATTGTCAGGTCGCCTGAGTGGCCCTTAAGCAAGGGACGAATATAGGAGAGCGCCTCCTGAAGATCCTCGTCAAAGGGGCCAATGTTCTCGGTCATGGTCACAGCAACCCCAGCTCCTTCTTCTTGAGTTCAAGATCAATCCCAAGTCCCCGGGCGAAATTCAGGCCAAAGACCTGCTCTTTGATCTCAGGGGTCAGCTCCGGGTATCCGTATTTGTCCTGGAGTTCTTCAGGCATCTCGAGGGTGGCCCAAGTGTCGATGTACGTTTGCATGTGAGGCCACAGAAACCCCTCTGATCCATAGCAAAGCTTGTCCGCGCCGACGAAGAGCAACGTCTGGCCGAGGCGGTGCAGCATGGGGTAGGGCTGGAGGTAGTACTGGTTATGCCACAGCGGAAGCATCAGGTAGATGTTGGGAAAGCGCGACGCGATGCTGACAAGTTCATCAACGTACGGATCGCCAAGGTGGTGGATACCAAAGTTCAATTCCGGGAAATCATAGGCCGCCATTTGTATGTCGTTAGGTCGGAATGCTTCCACTGGCTGCATACCCAAGGGGTATCCCTTGTGAAACTGAACCATCTTAATTCCGAGCTCAATGGCCTTCTCCCATAGTGGGTAGGCGATCTCCTTGTCATCTGCTCGCCAGTGATGGTTCTCGTCGTGATACTGGTAGAACTTGAAGCTGACAGCTCCCCATTCCTTGACCTGTCGCTCCATCTCTTCCAAAGCGAAATCCAGCCCCTGCCACACAGGGTCAACGCCACCTGTGAAGTAAAACCGGGAAGGGTTGGAAGCGGCCAGCTGATAGTTCAATTCCGCTGGTCCCAAAGAGTTCTGCCACTGCCCGAAGAGCGGAACAGTGCACACCATGGCAATATCTGTGTCCGACTCCTCAAAAAGCGTCTTGTTCGCCCAGTCAACGTCCACTGGATCGTAGAAGTCGGGCTTGTCGGCCGGGCCCTTGGTTGCCATGAGCTTGTTGAACTGCCCCTGATTACTGCGGTGGGCTCGGACCTGGCGGCCGTCCCCGCCGGGCCGCACCTGCCGGTCGGTGAAGTCCTGGGTGTGAACCACGCAGTCGAAGACGAACATACCGTTTTTCATCGTTTTCCCTCCAAGGATTAATGCAGAGCTGCAGCGAAGGCGACACTCGGCATTCGGGCGTTTGAACTGCGGACGCCAAGCCGCTCGTGATCTGATGCCTCCAGCTTGTGGCGCGGCGCACAGGAAAGTCCAAGAGCTATTTCCAGCCGATCGCATAACCTATGCTTATAAGGTGACGTTGAGACAGATGGAGTACCTACTGGTAGTAGCCGAAGAGGGATCCTTTACGCGCGCCGCTGAACTCCTTCGCGTTTCACAGCCGGGCCTCAGTCAACAGATCCGTGCACTTGAGCGCGCGGCTGGTGGAGAACTTATCGAGCGGACCACCGGAACTGTGCGGCTGACGCCCGCTGGCAGGGCCTATGCAGAGCATGCACGAATTGCATTGAAGGCGGCCGAGGACGCCAGGAAGGCCGCCCGCGAGGTCCTAAGTGGAGAAGCGGGAGAACTGGTCATCGCCACGGTACTTTCGATCGCCGCCGGAATCCTCCCGCCGTCCCTGCTCCGTTGGCACACGGACAACCCCAAGATCCCGGTCACCCTATTGGAATACGCCCACAGGAGAACACTGGAAGAGTCGGTGGCCTCCGGTGCCGGCGATCTTGCCGTCGGGCCCACACCAAAGCAGTGGAGTGGCCCCGTGGTCGACCTCGGACATGAAATCTTTGTGCTGTACCTGGCTCCGGATGACCCCATCCTGAAGGAGGTCCAGCCATACGAAGGCAAAGTGCCCCAGGGTGCGCCACAGTCACGGGGAGTCCTCCCGGTGAGCGCCCTCCATACCCACTCGTGGATCACTTTCGAGGGAAACCACGGATTGGGCGAATTCATCCGTGAATACATGCAATCGGCCAACGTGACTCCAAACTTCGTGTTCCACACAGGTCAAATAGACAGCGCTGTGAAGCTTGCCGGCGCGGGTGCGGGCGTTGCCCTGCTCCCGGCAAACGCCCTGCCCCTGGACGGACCTGGCGTGGCTGTGGAGCCTTTTCCAGCTCTTACCCGCGATCTTGCTGTGTACAGCCGCACTAAGCTGTCGCCCACGGCCAAGAGATACGTGGAACTTCTGCAGAAACTTCCCGCCGTTCTTGAGCCGCCCGAAAGTCACCACCGCAAACAGAACCACTCACAGCCATAACCAACGCTCATGGGTGCCAAAACGGAGTTCTATTAGAGGCCCGGCACTTACCATGAAACGATGTTGGCGAACGTACTGTGCAGGATCCGCAGCGTCTGCTAGACGTTCAGCCGAAGGGAACTAGAATGTCTGTACTCGTCACCGGATCAACCGGGTACGTCGGACTGGCCGTTGCGTTGCGACTCAAAGCGGCGGGCCACGAGACGTTCGGGCTCACCGACACCGTCACAGGCACAAAAGTCCTGGAGTCCAGGGGAATAACTCCCATCCTGGCCACTCTCGAAGACGGCGAAACTATCCGAAATGTGACCCAGCTGGTTAGTGCGGTGGTGGATGTGTCCGGTCACCTGCCAGCGGCCAAGCTATTCCTTGCCACCTTGGAGGGCACGGGCAAGCGGTACATCCGAAACAGCACCTCGAGAGTCTACGTCGACGCCTCACTCGGTTCGCTAGGCAAGATTGTGCACAAGGAGCGAAAGGCCGTATCTCCCATTCGCGGGCTGGCTGAAATTCTCGAAACGGATGCCCAGGTCCAGCAGGCTGCGGAAAGAGGCATTCACACCGCTGTCTTGCGGCCCGCAATTCCCTACGGAGAAGCCAGTGGACCGGTGATCGGTGGGCTGATTAGGCGCGCAATCAATGCGGGGCGAAGCCTCTACGTTGGCCCAGGCGCCAACAGGCAATCTCATGTGTACCTCGCGGACCTCGCGGAGTCGTTTGTCTTGGCGGTGGAGAAAGCGCCATCCGGAAGCCTGTACAACATTGCTGCCGGCGAATCCTCCGTTGCCGATATTGCTCAGGACATCGCCGCAATCTTGGGGTACCCGGGTGCAGAGTCGTGCACCATGGACGCTGCCTATGAGGCTTACGGCGTGAAATTCGTCGATGGCGTCCTGGCCAGCAACTGCCGGATTGATGCCACCAAGGCGAGAATCGAGCTTGGATGGCTGCCCAAGGGGCCCGGCCTACAGGACGAACTCCGCGAAGGCTCTTACGCCCTGATGTGGTCCTGACCCGCCCGGGTCAAGCGCCGAAAACCGGCCAACAAGAGCCATAAGCAGCGCTTTGGTCAGGCATTGCATTCTGGTCTTGGACGCCCCGCCTGGCTTCGTGGAACCATTGAGGCAAGCCCCGTCGAGGCCTCAGGATTCACCACCACCCACCAGCGCAAAATCACTCCGCCAATTCCTGACCCTCGAACCCGAGACCCGCAGCCACTAGGCAGCTAGGCTCGGTGTCCTCTGCGAATATCTGATTTGCATGAACAGAGGAAGGCATACGGATCATGAACAGAATCTTCAGTGGCAAGACTGTCCTCATTACAGGTGCCAGCCAAGGAATCGGGCTCGCCGCCGCCGAACATTTCCTCAAGGAAGGAGCGAACGTTGTTGGAATCAGCCGAGAACCAGCGGAAACGGAAATCACCACCAGCACGAATGCCGACCATTTCCTCCATATCTCCGCGGACCTGTCTCTTCCCGGGACCCCTGGGGTCGCAGTCCGCCAGGCCCTGCAACGCTTTGGCGGGATCGACGTCCTGGTCAACAATGCAGGGGCCGTAGCCGTCCGGCAGGGCTTCCTTGATGTCACCGATGAAATGTGGGAATCCACAATGGAGCTCAACTTCATGGGCTACGTCAGAATGTGCCGGGAGGTTCTTCCTCACATGCTTGAAACCGGTTCAGGATCAATC
Source organism: Paenarthrobacter sp. NPDC091711 (assembly GCF_044756605.1). Lineage (NCBI taxonomy): Bacteria > Bacillati > Actinomycetota > Actinomycetes > Micrococcales > Micrococcaceae > Paenarthrobacter > Paenarthrobacter sp. NPDC091711. The sequence continues at coordinate 189,596 of NZ_JBIVTF010000007.1, read as the reverse complement.
ATCCATGTGGGCTCGGAAGCAGGACGAACTCCGCTGGTAGATGCTCCGGACTACAGCGTTTCAAAGGCGGCAATTTTGTCCTTGTCCAAGCTCTTGTCCCGGGAATTCGGGCCGAAAGGAATTCGGTCCAATGTTGTTGCTCCCGCACATATTTACACACCCATGTGGGATAGGCCCGGAGGTTTTCTTGACTCCCAAGCACGCAAATTCGATGTGCCACGGGATGAAGCAATCGAGGCCTTCGTGGAGGATTCAGGGCTTCCGATGGGAAGACTGGGGACAGCCGACGACGTCGCTCCAGTAATCCTCTTCCTCGCCTCACCGGCCGCAGGCTTCATCACCGGGGCCGAATACACCGTCAACGGAGGCGTCACGACGTTTATCTGATCCTCCCTCGCCAGCTACCAAGAGGACACATCGTGACTACCCAGGAAAGCCAAGCCACCATTCCGCACGGAAGCCAGCGGGCAGGGACCGTGGTAGCCCGGAGCTTCCATGACTGGCCCGCCGAAGTTCTCCAAGACTTTCGTGACAACGCCTACAACTTCGCGGTGGGACAGCGCATACTCTCCGAAACGGAGGACGTCAGGGTGTGGGAGATCAGGCTGGACCCCGGCCATAGGCTCCCCGCTCACCGCCACGTCCTGGACTATTTCTGGACCGCTGTCAGCGCCGGACACAGTAGGCAGCACGAAGACGATGGAACCACCAGAGAGGTGGGCTACGCCGTGGGTGATACCCGTCATTTTCGCTTCGGACGCGGAGAATACCTACTTCACGATCTGGAAAACATCGGGGAATCTCAACTGGTCTTCGTCACCGTTGAGCACAAATCCAATATCGAACAACTAAAACAACAACAGAGATAGGGCGCAGGAAACACGATGTTCTACCAACTTGTCAGCTTCACTTTCCCCGAGGACATCAGAAACGAGGCACGATCCAGTTTCGAGGACGCTTTGCGGGCGCTTCCCGGGAAGATCCCGGAACTGGAAGAGGTACGAGTCATCCGCGCCTACGATGACCTCAACGTCACCGGTTATGTGTCCGTGTTCGATTCGGAAGATGGATACCAACGGTATCTGGAACACCCCGACCACGCACCGATTGGGGTCTTGGCCGAAAGCGTCTGCTCAGACATTCGCCGCCTCCTCCTGGACGATGACCGTCCCAGCATCCTGGCCCCAGGGCAGCAGCAAGACCCGCTAAGCCACTTGGCCTAAGTACTCCCGCAGAGAAATCACGCAAACAATAAGGAAAACCATGCATATCTTCGTCACTGGTGCCACCGGATACATCGGACAGGCCGTTTCCCAGCGGCTCCTCCAGTCCGGCCACGTCGTTAGCGGTCTCGTCCGGAGCGAAAGCGGTGCCAAGGCGCTGCGCGCCCGCGGGATCACCCCTGTACTCGGAGGGCTCGATGACTCTTCAGTCCTTCGGGAAGCAGCCTTGGCTGCAGATGCAGTTATTGATACGGCAACAGCCGATCATGCTGAATCCACCCAGGTGTTCCTCACAGCGTTGGAGGGAACCGGAAAGAAATTCATCCGCACCAGCGGAACGGGTATCTACACGGACTTGGCACAGGGCGAGCTCAACCCAACGATCTTTACCGAGGAGGTCCAGCACTCCCCCGCTGAGATTGTCGCAACGCGCTATGCCACGGACCTTGCGGTGATCGACGCCGCCAGCAGGGGTATCCACACTGTGGTTCTGCGTCCCTCCATGATCTTCGGCGATGGCGCCAGCGAACAGCTGCCATTGCTGATCCGCCAGGCCATTACGTCAGGGCGCAGCCTGTACGTCGGCCGAGGTGACAACCGTTGGTCCAACGTGTATATCGCCGACCTCGCGGAAGCCTACTTCCTGGCCTTGCACAAGGCTCCAGCCGGCAGCGCCTACAACCTGGCGGCTGGCGAAGCCCGCATGGGCGACATCGCAGAGAGAATAGCCGGGTTGGTCGGGCTGCAGACCGCTGAATCTTGCACGCCGGAGGTCGCGTACGAGGCTTTGGGCCAGCGCTGGGTGGACGTGGCAATTTCCAGCAACAGCCGCGTTGACTCTGCGAAGGCTCGCACAGAGCTGGGCTGGAGTCCCGCAGGACCTGACCTGCTGGACGATCTTGGATCCGGCTCCTACAAGCGGATCTGGGCTTACAAGGGAGACCCGCATGACCACGTCCAAGCCGTGGCGAGCGACGATGCCCTCGAAGGTGCCGACTCCCACTAAGTGCGAAAGCGGCGTCGAACGCCACAATAACAACGCGCACACTGCGCGTGTATAACGGTTTGGGCCGGGCCATTGGCCCGGCCCAAACCATTTTCAGATGTAAGCAGAGAACCGGGATGGAATGTGATGGAAGAAGTTCGGAACGTGGGGCACGGTCGAGTCATGGTGGTCGGAGCGCATGGAGTCATAGGGCGCGCCGCAGCTCTGCAGCTCGCGGACGCGGGCTGGGACGTGGTGACCGTTGCCAGGCGTGGGCCTTTGGAGGAATTGAAAGCACGGAGCAATGTCCGGCACGTGAGCGTGGACCTACTGGATCAGGACGCGGTGAAGGAGCGTTTCGCGTCCCTGACGGCGGTCACACACGTGGTCTACGCCGCCTACCTCGACATGCCGATGCGGGCAGCCGTGGCGCCCAACACCGCCATGCTGGTGAACACGCTTGATGCCCTTCAGTCCCTAGGGGGCAACCTCACCAGAGTGGTCATGGTGGGAGGCGGAAAGTCCTATGGGGAACACTTGGGCCACTACAAAACGCCCGCGAAAGAATCGGATGCACGTTTCCTGGGGCCCATTTTCTACAACAACCAAGAGGATGAACTGAAGCAGCGCGCTCTCGACCGGAAATTCTCCTGGACGGTCCTGCGTCCCGATGGGGTATTCGGTTTCAGTGCGGGATCTCCCATGAACATCGTCAACGGATTGGCCGTTTTCGCCGCAGTCAGTAAGGAACAGGGTGTTCCGCCGCGTTTCCCCGGCCTCCCCGGAACGTGGAATGCCCTGCATCAAGCCACAGATTCGGCTCTGCTGGCACGCGCCATTTCCTGGGCGCTGACCGCTGACAGTGCACACGCAGAAATCTTCAACGTAACCAACGGCGATAATTTCCGTTGGAGCCAGCTTTGGGTCGACCTAGCCGAGTTCTTCGACATGCCGACGGCGGAACCCCAGCCGGTGCCGCTGCTTGAGCAAATGAGCGATAAGGAAGACCTCTGGCAAACCATGGTCACCCAGTACGGACTGCGTCCAACCCCATGGGCCACCATTGCCTCATGGCCATTTGTCGAAGGCTGGCTGGCTTCCGACTTTGACATGGTGCAAAGCACCATCAAGATCCGCCAGGCCGGTTTCCACGACTGCATCGACTCCCACCAGAGCCTCCTGAACCACTTGAACTTCCTGCGCAACAACCGCTACATTCCGTAGGCACTATCCGCGGCCAAAAGAAGCCAGGGCCCGTGGTTGCGAGACGCGGGCCCTGGCGGATTGTGGATAGTAAGTAGTGGCGAACTTACCGGGACAGAAGGTAGTCGGGGTCCGGGGCGGAAACCGAGATTCCCTCCGGAGAGAAAACTACTCGGGGGAGGATGGTGGTTGGTTCCTGGACGGCGAGCGCGCCCCAGGCAACCGCCCGGGCCAGTGCCTCACGAACCACCTCATGCGTGAAGGGGGCGGCCGAGGCGTGAGGCAACGCGCTGAGATATCCGGCCAAGGCAGCGTCGCCCGCCCCGGTGGTGTTGAGGACTTTAGCGGAGGGTCCCCGCGCCCAGAGGACCTCGTGCTCGTTCACTTCAACGAGTCCGTCACTGCCCAGGCTGGCCAAGACCGTCCGAACTCCCCTTTTCCGGAGCAGGTTCGCTGCGTAGACCACATCCCGCATGGTCCTCAGCTGCGTTCCGGTGATATCTGCGAGTTCCTCCTTGTTTGGTTTCACCAGGTCCACCGGATTTGCTGAGGACGCCCACGCTCTGAGAGTTTCGCCTGACGTGTCCAGGCAGGTTGAGGCACCAGCCCGGCGTGCCGCCCGAAAGAGGTCACCGGGATCGACTTCACGGCCCGTGGTGGTGTCCGCCGGCAGGGATCCTCCGAGGACGAGCCAGTCTGCTTTGACTCGTTCGACTTCGTGAAGTGTTGCCGCGCACAGTTGCTGCCACTTTGCAGTGGACAGAGGTGCGGCACTCTCATTGAAGTTCGTGGTCGCGCCGTCCGTGTCAACAATTATCGCGTTCACCCGTGTGGGCGCAGTGACCTCCACGGTCTTGAAGACTTTCTTACGAACGCTTTCGCTGCCCTCGGCCAGTTCAAGGTCCTCGGCGTTGATGGGCACTACAGCGGTGGCGACATTCCCAGCGAGGCTAAGGGCGCGTGCAACATTGATGCCCTTGCCTGCGAGGTACGTTTCCACCCTGGTGGCCCTGTTGACGTGGCCCTCGACCATTCGATCAAGAAAGTAGACCCTGTCTATCGCAGGGGCGGGAGTGAGGGTGACGATACGCGACAAAGATGATAGCGCGGTCTGCTTCACTGTTTCACGTGGGCCCAGGGTCTGGAGTGGCTTGGACATAATGGCCTTCATTCACTTCCGCGTGTTCAGGCTAGCCTTGATCTGCTGGGCGACCTTGGCAGGAGACAATCCGTATTTATCCAAAAGGAAATCGTTTGGTGCAGACTCGGACCAGCGATCCTCGAGTCCGATCCGGGTCACCCGCGCGGGCTCTGGTGATCCAGCAGTAAGCTCGCAAACGAGCCCGCCGAGTCCACCCAGCACGCTGTGTTCTTCCACTGTGACAATCAACTGAGCGCCACCGAGTTCATGCAGCAACTCATGCTCATCCAGGGGCTTCAACATCGGTACGTGAATGTGTTTCGCCCCAATACCTTCCAGCTCGAGGGAATCCAAGGCTTGCGAAACCCTTGAGGTCTGCACGCCCGTGGAAACTACCGTGAGATCGGAGCCGTCCCGCAGGACGACAGGCTTGTACGGGGTAAAGACGTAGTCGTCTTCAAAGACGGCCTGAACGGCGTCCCGCGCGAAGCGAATGTAAACGGGTCCGTCGTACTCCGCCACCCACTTGATCGCCGCGCGCGCTTCCACAGCATCTGCGGGGGCGATGACGGTCATGTTCGGCATGGCCCGCATGATGGCGAAGTCTTCGATGTCCTGGTGTGTTTTGCCACTGGAACCGTTCAGCAAGCCGGCGTAGGCCGCCGCAATACGAACCGGTGCCTTGGTCTGTGAAACCAGCATTCTCACTTGGTCCAGGGCCCGGTGGGTGAAGAAGACGCCAAACGAGGACAACCATGGCCGGTACCCGACGGTGCTGAGGCCGAAGGCCATGCCAACAATATTCTGCTCGGCAATGCCGACTTGGATGAACCTTTCGGGGTGAGACTCTGCCAGGATATCTGCCCTGGTTGACGTTGCAAGATCGCCATCCAGAACGAGTATCCGCTCGTCCAGGTCCGAAAGTTCAGATAGCGTCTCACCCCAAACCTGACGCTGCGCTTTGGTGCTCACTTGGCTGCCTCCATGTTCTGGCCGAGTTCTTCGCGGGCGATCCGCAGTTGTTCTTCAGTGGCTATGCCGTTGTGCCACTTGTACGTTCCTTGGGTAAATGAGACGCCGAACCCCTTGGTAGTGTTCGAAATAATCGCTGTCGGCTTCCCGGAAACTCCGCGAAACGACTGGGCAAAACTGAGCGCGTCCGATATCTCCTTCAGGTCGTGTCCGTTGATGCTGATCGTGTTCCAGCCAAAGCCGGTGAACACGGCCTCCAAGTCCACGTGCCCCAAGGGTTCGCTGCGGTCGAAGCGGTCCCCCGGCCCCGCCGGCCAACCATATTGTTGAAGTCCGTTGACGTCCACGATCGCGGTGAGATTGTCGAGCCCAAACCTTGGCGCGGATAGAACCGTCTCCCACACCATGCCTTCTCCGATCTCGCCGTCACCCAGCATGACCCAGGTATGGAAGTCCTTTCCCAGCTTTTTGGCTCCCAGGGCCATCCCCGCACCGCTGGAGAGGCCTTGGCCCAATGATCCGGTGGACGCATCGACTCCGGGGGTCAGAAGCATATCCGGGTGCCCCTGAAGACGAGAGTCTCCGTGATCAAAGCTGGCCAGTTCGTCTACCGAAAAGTACCCGCGCAGGGCTAGCACCGTGTAGAGGCCGATCGCGCAATGGCCTTTCGACAGGATGAACCGGTCCCGGTCCGGGTCCTGAGGACTATTTGGATCTATTCGCAGGTGCTTGAAGTACAGCGATACAAGCACGTCCATAGCGGACAAGGGTCCACCGATGTGTCCGGCTTTGCTGGAGGCAACAGTGTCAATGACCCGCCATCGGGCTTCCTGAATGATGCCGCTCAGTTCCAGGTCTGTAAGGACCTCAGTTTTTGTATTCATGGGGTGACCTCTCTCAACGACGTATCCTCAATTTACCGCGGTATGGACATCTTGTCTATGAGATGAGAATGAAGAATAGGCGCGAGCATTGAAGGTAGTTGAAAAGATGTGGAGTCGATGGCTGCCGCAGGACGAAGCGCGAACCGCAACCAAGCATCAAGAAGAAGCCGGGGTTAGCCACAGGGGCACTCCGACGGGAGGGATGACGCGGCAGCAGCCTACAGGGGAGCCTCGAGAGCTTCTTGGATCCGGGAGGCGGACACCATCAACTCGTTGGCATACTCCGGCTCGTTCCCCAATATGTCATCAGTCAACCCGGCCAGTGAGATGGCGCAGCTAAGTTCGCCAGCGGGCCCGAAGACCGGAACACCCAATGCCGAAACGCCGAGGGTTACATCTTCGCTTGAGACACTGTAGCCGCGTTCGCGAATCGCCCTGCCGTCGTGTTCCAGCGACTCCAGCGAAGTCAGAGTTTTGGGCGTCAATTGTTCAAATGGGGTACCTGAAAGCCGAGCAAGCAGGCCGGGAGAATACGCAAGGACAACCCGGCTGGTTGCACCAGCGTTGACCGGCAATGCGCCGCCGGGGCTGAGAGCAAGAAGGGAGACCCGAGTGCCCCTGACCCAATCGAGGCAGGCAACTCGGTTATCTCTAGGGGCGCAAAGATAGACGGTTTGGCCTGTGACCTGATTCAGCCGTTGAAGTTCGCTTTGCGCCGCCCGAGCTTCGGGGAGCGCGTCCAGAACCGCACGAGCTAGGTGAAGTACTTCTGCACCAAGCTGACTACGCCCGTCCTCGGCCGTGGAGACCAGACCTACCAGCCTCAGTGCGTCGATCAACCTGTAGACGCTGGGCCGCGGCATATCGAGCTCCTCCGCCAACTCGCTGATTGGCAGGGCTCCCTTCTCAGCCAGGGAATGGAGCAGCTTACTGCTCTTAGCTAGCAACTGGATTGGCTTGGCCATGGTCCACCCCTCCATCACGTAAATCCGAACCGAGCTTTTCACTCACGACCCGCGCCGCTTGCGTCACCAATGCGACGGCATCAAATTCGCCCGAAAAGAGACGGCGCGACAGTCCGCTGATCGACAGCGCACCGACGACATGACCCTTATGGTCAAAGATCGGAGCGCCAACCCCCCCAATCCCATCAACCCAGTCGGCCTCGGCAACAGCCACACCAGTCGCAGCCGTTTCATCCAACAGCTTCACCAACTGAGCGCCATCGGGGGCTATGGCGCTAATGGGAGACTTGGAGGCGAAATCTCGAAGGTATCCGGCCACGAACTCCGGGCTTTCAAAGGCGAGTATCGCCCTAGGGGCAACCCCCTCCCCCAACGGCAGCGACTCACCCAGCCGAAGGCTGTGTATCTGGACGTCGCGCCCGTCAATTCTCTCGATGCACACGGCCGACATCCCGCGACGAATGCAGAGGAACACGGTCTCCCGGGAAGCTTCATGGAGGCGGATCAGCTCCGGGAGGGCAAGCTGGCGAAGGTCAAGCTGGGCTTCGAGGCGAGATCCCAGCAGGAGGAAGTCCAAGCCAAGGCGGAACTTGCCGCGCTTGGCGCCTTGCTCAACCCACCCGATTGCATCCAGCGACGAGAGCAATCGGTACAGCGAGCTCACGGGCTCCCCTGTCGCTGCAGACAACTGCCCAACTGTGAGCTCCCCCGAGGCGGCCAGCGCCTGAAGAACGGCGGCGGACTTAGTCACCAAGCCCATGCCTCCGGCGGAAGCCTCCGAATTCTCAGTCATAATGCTTCTCTCACCCCGCGGACAACCTTTCACATTGACGATACGGGGCGGGTTAGCCCCAAGCAAGAAACTAATATTCCCATCATGCAGACATACGGTCCGTGTGCCGATAGAATTGGAAGGACACCAGACAGCAAGGAGAACAAGATGACATTTGTCCCGCTTGAGAGCGAGTTGCTCGCCTCGGTACCCACTGGCCTATTGATTGGCGGCGAATGGCGTCAGGCTGCCTCCGGAGCGACATTCGACGTCGAAGATCCCGCCACAGGCAAGGTCCTGGCAAGCATCGCGGACGCTGCCCCCGAAGACAGCTTGGCTGCCCTCGACGCAGCCGTTGCCGCCCAGGAGTCATGGGCCGCCGTGGCACCGAGGGACCGCGGCGAAATCCTTCGCCGCGCTTTCGAGTTGGTCACAGAGCGGGCCGATGATTTTGCCCTGCTTATGACGCTCGAGATGGGCAAACCCTTGGCCGAAGCCAAGGGTGAAGTCGCTTATGGGGCCGAGTTTTTGCGCTGGTTTTCGGAAGAAGCCGTCCGTACATGGGGCCGCTACTCGGTTTCTCCCGATGGGAAGTCACGGCTTCTGGTTCAAAAGAAGCCGGTGGGGCCCTGCCTCCTGATTACACCGTGGAATTTTCCCCTCGCTATGGCCACAAGGAAGATCGCGCCCGCCGTTGCCGCGGGGTGCACCATGGTACTCAAACCCGCCAGATTGACTCCACTTACTTCCCAGCTATTTGCCCAGGTCATGCAAGAGGCCGGCCTACCCGCCGGGGTTCTCAACGTGATTCCGTCCACGAGGGCTGGCGCCACCACCGGACCGCTGATCAAAGATTCCAGGTTGCGGAAGCTTTCCTTCACCGGTTCCACGGAGGTCGGTAGGCGCCTGCTTGCCGACGCCTCGGAGACGGTGCTGCGAACCTCGATGGAATTGGGTGGGAATGCGCCGTTCGTCGTCTTCGACGATGCGGACATTGATGCCGCCGTGGATGGCGCCATGTTTGCGAAGCTTCGCAATATGGGCGAAGCCTGCACCGCTGCAAACCGGTTCATCGTCCAGGAGTCAATCGCTGACGAGTTCACGGAGAAATTTGCAGCACGCATGGCCTCACTGACTACCGCCCGCGGAACGGAGCCAGGCTCACAGATCGGGCCCATGATCGATGCCAAGAGCAGGGACAAAATTCACTCCTTGGTGACGCAGGCGGTATCTGCCGGCGCCACGGCAGTTTCCGGCGGGGCCCCCGTTGATGGGCCTGGCTACTTCTACGCGCCAACAATTCTCACAGGAGTCAACGAGGGGTCTCCCATTCTCTCTGAAGAGATATTCGGCCCCGTCGCACCCATCGTTACCTTTTCAACGGAGGAGGAAGCGATCCGACTCGCCAACAACACGGAGTACGGGCTTGCTGCCTATGTTTTCACTAGGGATTTGAACCGGGGTTTGAGGATGAGCGAGAAGCTTGATACCGGCATGCTGGGGCTGAATGCAGGGATCATCTCTAATGCGGCAGCCCCCTTTGGTGGAGTAAAACAATCCGGACTCGGTCGCGAAGGTGGACTTGAGGGCATTGAGGAATACCTTTCCACCCAGTACGTCGGCATCGCTGTTCCGGCTGGGGCTTAGGAAATCCAAAAGTGGCGGTGACTGCGATCCGTGCATGTCTTGCAAGGCAACCGCGGGTCGCAGCCGGTCCAATCTGATGCGATGAGATGGGCTAAGAGCGATTTAGACGGCCGAGAGTGGGAAGCTGAAGAGTTTGACCGTCAGGAACCCGAGATACAGCGACATTTGCGACCCTCATTAGTATGCCTAGGCTGCGGTGCCCCGGCAGCCTTTCAGTCCTCATCGTCCAAGCGAAGACCCACGTTCGGGGCACGCCACCGAAACGGTTGCGTCGTCTGCACTCCAGGGTGGGGCGTGTTTCGGTACCTCACGTGAGACTCCCAAAGTGCCACTCGGCACTCCGTGCGGCCTTTCAACGTTGCAGCAGGATTTGCGACAGCCCTTCCGACAAGAAAGACAAAGCATGCAAGAAGCGCATAAGAAGCGAAACTCCGTGACTGTATTTGCTGACAATCGCCACGAACGCGACGACCGTCTCGAGGCTGCAGTCGCATCACTGCGCGACATTGCCACAGAACTCCGCATAGGGATATTGGTGACGCGGGAAAGCCCCCAATCTTTTACCGTGACGGTCAGTCCGCTGGTGCCCTTCGGTATGACACGGGAGATGGACGAAACCGTAGATATGTGATTGTGATGCTAACCCGCGTTTGGCAACTCCACTTCGTTATCCGCCCCAGCATGATGATGGGAATATCGAACATCCGCCCAAGCCATTGAAATGTTCAAAATATAGGACATTTGGGGTTTTGGAATCGTATGATCGATTTATGGAACATTTCAACGACTTGACGCCGTTTTACCGAGCCGTTGATGCTGCCTCCCTCGGGCGCTCCATCGCCGAGGCGCGCAAAGAGGCCGCGCTCACCCAGCACGATCTTTCTGTGAAACTGGGCGTCACCCGCGGAACCATCGTGCGTCTAGAAGCCGGCGAAGCAGTCTCCATGGTCGTGGCTATGCAAGCTATCAGGGCCGTGGGCCGCGACGTGGCCCTGGTGCCGCGCTTTTCGAAGCTGCAGGTGCGGCCATGAGCCCCCGCAAGACCCTTGATGTGTGCCTGCCGACCTACTGAACGGCGACACAGCTAGGCGGGCCCTGGCGCCGAAACACGAGTAGACGTCCCGCTCCCCCTAAGTGGCCATGGCCTCCACCCATCCGGGACGGCTTGGAGTCGCTCCTCAGCGGCGGCCAGTTGAGCGGGTGCGGCTCCCCGGGGTCCCGCACCGCTGCGGCTGCCGGATCCGTCAGCCGCGAAGAGCGCGTACTCTGCCCACTTCTTCCGGCCCACGGGGTAGCGTTCGCCGTAGCCGCCTGCTGCAACGCCGAGGACCAGCTCCTCCATGCGGGACGCCTCGCTCTCAGCTGTCTCGTCACAAGCGTCGCAGCCGCAGATGGGAAACGGGAAGTCGTGCAGCACACCGGCGTGAACCACCACCCCCGGGGAACTCGTCAACACGAAAGTCAGCGGAGCGGCGAGCGGGTCGCGGGGTGTCAGACGCGCGAGGTCGATCACCTCATCGGCGTTCATGGACACATCCGCCGCGTGGGCCGGTTCCCTGCTGACATCGACGTCGTAAGTGCTCTCCAGGTACTCGATCAAAGCGCGGGCCACCTCATGGAGCCCTTCGAATCGTTCACTGTGGGTTTCCACACTGTAGGAGTCCTCGGGTGGACTATCGGAACCCCATCTGTTCCCGTAGTTGATCGCGTTGCCGCCCACGCCCCGATACACAGGCGAGACCAGGTCCGGACGCACAAAGAGTTCGGTGGCCCGCCCGCTGGGAACCGGCCGCAATGCGGGGAGTATAGGACTCTCCGGTTCGTCACCTGCCCACTCCTCAAGGTGAGTGAGGAGGCCGGCCACCATTCCGTCGTCGGCCTCCCCCAGACCCTCAATCAAGCGGTCCACCGTGATCGTCATGCCGCGGGACCCTACTTCGCGGGAGCCGTCCGCCATCACCCTCCAATGCGCTTCCGGGCGCATGGCAGCAATGACGTTTCCCACGAAAATGGTGGCGGCCCCGCTCAGGCGGGGGTCGCCCGTGATGTCGCCGATGGTGGTGCGCAAGAACGCCAACAACCCGCTCACGTCGGTGGCAAGCTGCCCAGCGGCTACCCCCTGCTTTCGCAGAACGCCACGAAGGGCGCGTATCCGGCAAGGTGCCTGATCGGAGCCTCTTCCTCCGGCGCCGGCAGGTACCCGGCAGTCTTTCGTCTCAGCACAGCCTGGTTCGAAAGCGGTGCCGGCAATCCTGATGCAGGCCCGTGAAAAAGATCTTCGATTTCCCCCATGGGCCCCATCCTAGGGCGGGCCCGGATGTTAGTGGCCCAGCCGGGACATCAACACGGCGACGGCGGCCGAGACTCCCCCGGCCAGCGAACCTTCCAGCTCGGGAGCGAAGAACGGCGAATGGTTGACGGGGATTGGACCCGGCCCGTCATGCCCGGCCGAGGGAGTGCCGCCGAACATCCAGAACACAGACGGAACTCCGATAGCCGTGCCTAGATGTCCGAAGTCCTCGCTGCCCATCATGGGCGGGGTGATTTCGACAGCCTCAGCGCCAAGCGCGAGCCGCAGGGCCTCGAGGACCGGAGGAACGGCGTCGGGATCGTTGAAGCATTGCGGAAAGCGGTACATCTCCTCGATGTCCGGCCGCGGCGCTCCGGAGGCGGCAGCCTCAGCCTCGATGATGCGTCGGACGGCGGCCAGAACCTGGCCTCGGACGTCCTCGTCGAAGGTTCGGATATTGAGGGTGAACTCGGCCAAGGCAGGGATGATGTTCTCTTTGAGGCCCGCATGGAACGTGCCCACGGTGACAACGGCGGACTTTCGCGGATCCAGCTCGCGCGACACAATGCTCTGCAACCGGGTGACCATGTGCGCGGCCATGACAATGGGATCGATGGAGTCCTGCGGCTGCGAGCCGTGCGACTGCTGGCCGTGAACGGTGACCTTCAGCGAATCCGCCATCGCGGCCACCGGCCCGCTGGAAATCGCGACAGTACCCACCGGGCGGGGCATGACATGCTGCCCGAAGACCACTTCCGGCCGCGGAGCTTTGTCCCACAGTCCGTCGTCGAGCATGGCCAGCGCACCGGCGGCAGTCTCCTCGCCGGGCTGGAAGATCAGCACCAGTGTCCCGGACCAGGCGTCCAAGCTGCCGGCAAGCACCTCGGCGGCACCCAGCAGGCTGGCCACGTGGGTGTCGTGCCCGCAGCCGTGCATCACCGGGACCGTGGTGCCATCGGGCAACGTGCCCGTGTCCGTGCTGGCATAGTCCAGCCCTGTGGCCTCTTCGATGGGCAGGCCATCGGAATCGGCACGGAAGGCCACCACGGGACCGTCACCGTTTCGCAGGATTCCCACCACCCCTGTGCCACCGCAACGGAAATGCCCAATGCCCAGGCCATCCAATTGCTCCTCGATCAGCGTGGCCGTGGCGAACTCCTGCATGGACAGTTCCGGATGTTCGTGAAGGTGCCGGTACAGGGCGTGGAGCTTGGCGGTCTGGTGGGTATCGAGCTGAAGGGCTTCGACTGTTGACGTCATGGGTGCTGTCTTTCTCGAGGAGGGGCTGGAGGCGTGTCTGGGTGGGGTTGCTACTCGATGTGGATCGGTTTGGCCTCGGCAATGGTGGTCTTTCCACGGAAGAACCACGCCAGCAGGATGGTGCCCAGCACGGCGATAGCGGTTGACACCATGGCGAGCGAGGGCACCAGCGGCAGCACGACGAACACGACGACGGCCGAGACCAGCAGGGCGAACACGGTGGTGCGAGGCTGCTTCATGGACACGATGGCCTGTACCAGAACGGCTCCCAGGACGGTGGGCAGCACGTAAAGCCGGGTGACCAGCAGCACCGACGGCGGGATGACGCTGATCAGCCAGCTGCCCAGGAGGCCGACGAAGATGGCCAAGGAGACCAGGTGGACTACCGCTGCGCCGCAAATAGCGACGACGGCGGCAAGTTCCGCCCTCTTGCTGCCCGGCTTTGCACCGATATTGGTTTGGGCGATCAGCGCCGCCGGCAGGAGCTTATTAGAGATGTTGCCGATCATGAACGCCTGATACATCGCGGCCGGGCCCAGGATCGGATAGTACGTGAGGGGCTCCACGATCCAGATGATGCCGAACGTTGCGGCCACTGCCGCGAAGGCGATCCACAGCTGGGCGGGCGCAATATCCAGTCCGGTGGCGAAAACGAGGTAGAGCGGACCCGCCACGGAAATCAGGAGGCCGGCGATCATGGTGATCTGGCCCCAGCGGGACGTGGTGCGGCTGAAGTCCGCCATGGCGGTGTTGTTGGTGCTTGGAGCAGAAGTGGTGGAAGACATGAGGGGTGTTCCTTTCGGGCTCAAGAAGAGTCGGGCTCAGGCGATAACGACGGCGGAAGCTTGCGGGCGAGGGGGCAGCTTGCGGCAGCGCGTTTAGGCGCCGGCAGCCGGACCAACAGCAAGCAATGCTGCACTCAGGCCAATGACGATCGAGATTCCGAGCCCCCATTCACGTAACCAGCTCTTGCCGAGTTTCTTGGCCAGCAACAGGCACGTGCCCATGACCGCTGCGGAGACCACGAAGGACAGCACGTGGATCCCCGATTTAGGCAGCTCGGTGAGCCCCAGGCAGGAGAAGGCACCGATCAAGGCCGCTGCCGGGACGATCGCCATCGCGGCCGGGTTCACCGAGCGGATCTTGGCATCACCTTTGCGCAGCAGTGGGGTCAGGATCAGGGTGGCAAGCATCCACATCGCTCCGCCGATGCTCATGGCGAAGAACGCCACCGCGAAGACATTTTGCGTGTAGCTGGCATCGCCGAGCTTGGCCCCCATGGAACCTGCCGCGATGCCCGCTGCCGAAACATCGTAGGCAGCTGAACCGATCAGGCCAATCCTGGACAACACAGCCGGCGCCCCGAAGAGACCCAGCAGCGCGATGGCCACCAGCGATACTGCCAGGGAGGGACCGATGGCCGAGACAGCGCCGGAGCGGAACGAGGTCCTGATGTCCTGTGCACTCATGTCCACGGAGGGAGCGGCGCGCCGTGCGGCTTTCATGAAGATGACGGACTGGATGATGATCACGCCAAAGACACCCGCCACGCAGATCCACAGGACGGGATTGTTTGCGATAGCCATGATGTCGGTTGAGTCGTTGGGTGCCAGCGGTTGAAGAGCCAGGGGTTGGTGCATGGGAACCTCCGGTGTTGGCCCCTCGGCAAGTCCGCATCCGGACGACGCTGTGCGGTATGTGGCGCTGTGGGGCAAATCCTTACCCATAGACCGGATCGGCCAGTGGGTTACCACCACCCTCTGCTATGAGCCGGATCACACACAATAGCTGACGAAATCAGCCTAAGTGGTGGCCGAATCAGTCAAAGCTTGCCTTCGCGGACGCAGGACTTCCCCCGGCCATTGTGACCCGGCACACTTCTGGCAGAAGCAATCCAGCAAAGGAGCACCATGCCTGACACCCTTGGCGAGCTGTCCGCCGTCGAACTTTCCGCAGCCATTCGCTACAAGAAAGTTTCGGCTCGCGAAGCGTTGACCGAACACCTGGAACGCATCTCCGAGATCAACCCCGTGGTCAATGCTGTGGTGACCCTCGACGCGGAAGGCGCCCATGCCCTGGCACACCGGGCCGATCAGCTCACAGCATCCGGAGTGGAACTGCCACCCCTCCACGGCGTTCCCATGACGCACAAGGACACCAACAACACCGCCGGGATGCGCACCACCCAAGGTTCCCTCGCCTTGCGTGACTTTGTTCCCGACGCCGACGACCTCATCATTGCGCGGTTGAAAGCGGCCGGAGTGGTCACCACTGGAAAGTCGAATGTCCCCGAATTCGGCGCGGGCTCACACACCTTCAACGAGCTCTTCGGAACCACCACCAACCCCTACGCCCCAACCCTGAGCGCAGGCGGCAGCAGCGGCGGAGTGGCCGCCGTCGTCGCCTCCCGCGTCCAAAGCATCGGCGACGGCAGCGACATGGGCGGATCGCTCCGGATCCCGGCTTCCTTCTGCAATGTGGTGGGCTTCAGGCCGTCGACGGCGGTCATCCCCATGCCGTCCGCCGTCAACGCCCACGCGTGGCTGGGGAGAACCGGCCCCATGGCCCGGACTGTGGAGGACATCGCCTTGTTCATGTCCGTGACCGCCGGCAGCGATCCACGTGTTCCCCATCCTTCCGGGCTGGACCCTGAGGTGTTTCGATCCACCCTGGAGACCGACATGCGCGGTGTGCGGATCGGGTGGTCGCGCGACTTTGGCATCGGAGTGCCTGTGGAAGCGGAGATCCTTGACCATTTGGAACGGCAACTGGCCATCTTCGAAGATCTCGGGGCGATCGTTGAGGAAGCCACTCCGGACTTCAGCGAAGCAGACCTGGTGTTCGGCAATACCCGTGCCATGGACTTCGCCGCGGGACTGGGACCGATCCTGGAGCGTGCCGGTGACGTCATCAAGCCGGAAGTCCACTGGAACGTGGAGAAGGGCTTCGCCCTGACGGCGCGGGATGTCATTGAGACCGCGGCTGCCCGGACCCGGTTGGAACTGAGTGTTCAGGATTTCTTTGGGCGGTACCAACTCTTCGCCAGCCCCTGCGCCCAGGTTCTCCCCTTTGACGCAAAGCTGCGCTACCCCGCGGACATTGCCGGCACGGCGTCAGAAACGTACTTGGACTGGATGCGTTCAGCCTGCCTCCTGTCCGCAACCGGCCTGCCGGTCCTCAGTGTTCCCGCGGGATTCAGCTCTGCCGGACTACCTATCGGCCTGCAGCTCGCCGGCAACCATTACACGGACATGCAGCTGCTCCGCTACGGCCGCGCCTTCGAGCAGCAGACGGGGTATGCCGCCGTCGCGCCAGCCTTCAGGGCAGCGCAGGCTCCCCTTACGACGGTGACCGCATAACCCGGCCGCCGCGTTTCCGAGCATCAAGAAGGATGGAAACGTCTACGCCGGAGGCGCTTTGTGCCCATTCGGAGGTGGTGATGAAGCGGTAGAGGGCTGCCATGTCCTCCACGGTCACGTCCGCCATGATCTGGTAATTCCCGGCGATCGCCGCAGCATATCGAACGGTGGGAAGCTCAGCCAAGCTCTTCCCCACGTGTTCAACGTGTTGCGGCGAGGCACGGATCCACAGCAGAGCTTCAACGCCAAGGCCAAAGGATGCGGGCTCTACGATGGCCCTCAAGTGGACCTGGTTATTGGCCAGCAACCATTCGCTGCGGCGGCGGGCAGTTGCCTCCGAAACGCCAACCCTGCGGCCCAAAGCCTCAAAACTCATCCGGCCATCGGCACATAGTGCGTCCACGAGTTCGTTGTCCTGACGGCTCAAATCCTGCCGGGCCACCAGAACGCCCGAATCCTCGGCGGCGGTTGAGCGGATTGCCTCAGCCTTGTCTGCGGTGAGAATCTCCGGCCGCCAACCGCGGATGGTCCGGAAGTACCGCAGCACGGGATAACTGGTGGAATCACGCAAACCAAGGGTGGCCGGCAGCTCATCAGACAGCACCTCCCCCATGCGCGACGGTTCCGTGAGTATTTCGGCCACGCAGTCACCGGTGCCCGTGGTGGTGTACACGAACGTGGTGTCTGAGCGCAACGAAAGCGCGTGGACTGCAGCACGCACCGTCCCGGGCATGCACCGCATCTCAACCAGCACTACCGACGGTCTAGGGCGGATTCCCACCACCGCCACCGCACCGGATTCCAGCAACTGCGATCCTCTGCGGGCCACGGTTCGTTCGGCCTCCCCCAAGACCACCGCCATCTTCCGCCACGGGCAGCGGGGATCCAATTGCAAGGCAGCAACAATCTGCCGCTCCAATGCGTCAAACACCACCATGCCAACTCCGTCCGTCTGCGTCGCTCAATTTCATCACGGACTCCGGCGGCGACGCGTCGCGGAGGTGAGAAGCGACGTCGGGCGTTAACGGCAGGTGCCCCGCACCCATGAAGGGTACGGGGCACCGAGGTCAACCCGGTGAGGTCTTGGGTTTAGGCGAAGTCGGAGACTGCCGGGTCCGGGCCGATGCGGCCTTCAGCACCGCGGTCCAGGCCGTTGATGGCCTCGACGTCGGTGGCGTCCAGCGTGACGTTCAGGGCAGCGAAGTTCTCCTGAATGCGGGACTCGGTGACGGACTTGGGGATCACCACGTTGCCGATGGCCAAGTGCCAGGCGATGACCACCTGAGCCGGGGTGGCGTGGTGCTTGGCAGCAATTTCAGCAACAGTTGCGCTCTCGAGGAGTTCGCCGCCCTGGCCCAGCGGGGACCAGGCCTGGGTCAGGATTCCCTTGGAAGCGTTGAATTCGCGAAGGTCAGCCTGGTTGAAGAACGGGTGCAGTTCCACCTGGTTGATGGCCGGAACAACGCCGGTCTCATTGATGATGTGCTGCAGGCCTTCCTTGGTGAAGTTGGAAACACCGATGGACTTGACCCGGCCGCGCTTCTTCAGCTCGATCAGTGCCTTCCACGTGTCCACGTACTTTTCCTGCTTGGGCTGCTGCCAGTGAATGAGGTACAGGTCCAGGGTCTCGAGGCCGAGACGGTCCATGGACTCCTCAAAGGCAGCCAGCGTGGACTCGTAGCCCTGATCGGCGTTCCACAGCTTGGTGGTGATGAAGATTTCCTCAGCGGACAGGCCGGAGGAGGCAATGGCACGGCCGACGCCTGCCTCGTTGCCATAGATCTTGGCAGTATCAATGTGGCGGAACCCGGCTTCGAAAGCCTGGCGCACCACCTTTTCGGCTACATCGTCTTCAACTTGCCACACCCCGTAGCCGAGCTGGGGGATGGTGTTGCCGTCGTTGAAAGTAAGTGTTGGTGACGAAGTCATGTCTGCCATACTGCCAGCCCCGGGCCACCAAAAGCGCGGAATATTACGCAGATCAGCTATGCGCGTAACTTTTTGCATACAGAGAATAAGGGCGCACGCGGGTAGTTGCAAACGCTCGCCATTAATTGAGGTGAGCCTCAGGCGCCCAGTTGGCGCTCCGCGTCGGCAACCTGCTCGAAGACCGACTCCGCGCGGCGCCTCACCGATAATGCGCCAACAGGGACGGGCCCCACCGCCAACCTCAACATGGCCGCAGCCTCAGCAGTGGTCGCCAGGGAATTGCCCGCTTTAGACAGGGCACGGTGCACACCGGCAAGTGCACCCGGGACATCCAGTCCGTCACTCGGAGACCGCCTCTGTGCCTCAACGCAGATGGTCCTCACACGTGAGGATAATTCGGCCAACTCGTTGGCTATCTGCACGAGCTCGTTGTATAGCTGCTCATCATCAACGCCCTCAAGGACTTGGTGGTATCGGTCCAGTCCCCGGTGAAAACGGTCATGGGCGCGGCGCCACAGCCCCTTGCCCAGCTCCAGATCGTCCTTCCGCCCCTGCCGGACGGCCCCAAAGAAACCCACCTGCGAACTCAGAGGTACTGACCCGGGCCGTGATCGGGGTCTTCCCTGCGGCCCTGGTTGGGAGCACCAGGTGCACCGGGTGCTGCCGCCCTCTGCGGTTGACCGTTCTCGCCAATGACGATGCCCGGCGCAATGACAGTCCCCGGCGGGAGCTGACGGAGCTGCATCTGTGCGGCCGCGTGTTCTTTGGCAGCCTGCTGCGCGGCGATGGCGGCCTGGATGCCATGAAACAAGCCCTCCAGCCAGCCAACCAGTTGCGCCTGGGCAATGCGAAGCTCCGCATCGGAGGGCGCTTTCTCATCAGGGAAAGGCAAACTGATGCGTTCCAATTCCTCGATGAGTTCCGGGGCCAGCCCATCCTCGAGTTCCTTGATGGACCGCTCATGAATCTCGGCGAGTCGACCGCGGGCTGCGTCATCCAAAGGCGCGGCTTTAACTTCCTCCAGGAGCTGCCGGATCATGGTGCCGATCCTCATCACCTTGGCCGGCTCATCAACAAGTTCATGAAGGTTGCCTTTGGGTTTGGCATCCTTCGCCACCTCATCCGCCAACGGGTGCTGTCCCCCGGGCTTCTCAAGGCCCTCGTCCAGCGTGGTTCCCACCACGGGGGTGTCGTCCGAAGCCTCATCCTTGGGCTGAATGTTGTTCAGATCGCTCATCCGTTCATACTCTCACGAGCTTCACGCGAACCCCTGTCCACGCCCTGGTTTTGGACTTCGTTCGTAGCGAAACTTAGCACCGGATGCTGGCCTCAACAGCACCTGCCCTGGGGGTTGCTGTCCTGCCGATCCATCCGGTCCCGCCAGAACTCGCGTTCGGTCATGGCAGGACCGGAGTGGCCGGTAGTTTCGAAGTGTTCCAGGTACTTCCGGTATGCATCAGCACCCATGAGCGAGCCCATGTAGGTGGCAAAGCCCCGAAGGCCCCTAACGACGGTATTCATCAGTGAGCTTTTTCATGAGTGGAGCCGTTCATTAGTGGTGACTGGCCTTCTGGGTCCGTTTCTCCGCAGGCAAGGCGTTCCATTCTGCAAGCAACTTCTTCTCCGCAGTGGTGGGGAACAGCCCTGCCGGTGCGTACACCTTGGAAGGAACGGGCGGGTCTTCATGGTCCTGGCCGCCGCCTGCGCGGATTGCTTTGATGGTTGCCAGGAGGGCGGCAACGATCACGATGATGCTGAGCGTCACGAAGATCACGGAGAGCACGCCCTGGATCATGGTGTTGCGGACCACGGCTTCCATGGCGGCGACGGTCTTGGCAGTGCCAAACTCCGTCTTTCCATCAGCCAGGGCCTTGGAGAACGCCTGGTTATTGGCGAAGTAACCCACCGCCGGGACCGGCGAGAAGATCTTGTGGAAGCTGGCGGTGATGGTCACGACGGCCGCGAACGCCAACGGAACTGCCACGATCCACAACCATTTGAACACTCCGCGTTTGGCCGTGATGGCCATGCACACAGCCAGCGCAATGGCTGCCAGCAACTGGTTGGCGATGCCGAACAGCGGGAACAGCGTGTTGATGCCACCCAGTGGATCCGTGACACCCATGATCAGCACTGCACCCCACGCTGCCACCATGATGGCTGTGCACAGCCAGGCCCCTGGACGCCATGAGGCTTCCTTGAACTTGGGAATGAAGTTGCCGATGGAGTCCTGGAGCATGAACCGGGCCACACGGGTTCCGGCGTCTACGGCGGTAAGGATGAAGAGTGCCTCGAACATGATGGCGAAGTGGTACCAGAAAGCCATCATTCCCGGTCCGCCAATGAACTGCTGCATGATGTGCGCCAAACCGACAGCCAGCGTAGGGGCGCCGCCGGAACGGGAAATGATGCTTTCCTCGCCCACGTCCTTCGCGGTTTGCGCCAGCACGTCAGGGGTGATGTTCACATTGGCCAAGCCAAGGCTGTTCACCCACTGCGCCGCAGACTCCACAGTGCCGCCGGTCAGGGCCAGCGGCGCGTTCATGGCGAAGTAGATTCCGCGGTCGATCGAGATCGCGGCTACCAAGGCCATGATCGCCACGAAGGATTCCATCAACATGCCGCCGTAACCGATGAAGCGGGTTTGCCGCTCCTTCTCGATCAGCTTGGGCGTGGTGCCTGAGGAAATAAGTGCGTGGAATCCGGAGAGGGCACCACAGGCGATAGTGACGAACAGGAAGGGGAACAGGGCACCGGAGAACACGGGGCCGTTTTCCCTGCCGGCGAATTCGCTGAACGCCGGGACAGTGATCTCCGGGCGCACCACGATGATGGCGAGCGCAAGCATCACGATCACGCCGATCTTCATGAACGTGGAGAGGTAGTCACGTGGAGCCAAAAGTAACCAGACGGGCAAGATGGCGGCGATGAAGCCGTAGATGATGATGCCCCAGGCAATGGTGACCTTGTCCAGGTGGAAGAAGGCCGCGCCCCACTCCGTGCCGGCAACGGCGCCGCCACCAATGATGGCTGCCATCAGGAGCACGAAGCCGATGATGGACACCTCCATCACCTTGCCCGGCCGGATGAATCGCAGGTAGACACCCATGAACAACGCAATGGGGATGGTCATACCCACCGAGAACACGCCCCACGGGCTTTCACCCAGGGCGTTGACCACTACCAGGGCAAGGATGGCCACAATGATGATCATGATGAGCAGCGTGGCTACCAACGCTGCTGTACCGCCAATGACGCCTAGTTCCTCGCGGGCCATCTGGCCGAGTGAACGGCCACCGCGGCGCATGGAGAAGAACATGACCAGGTAATCCTGCACCGCGCCGGCAAGAACGACGCCGATGATGATCCAAATAGTGCCTGGAAGATAGCCCATCTGAGCCGCGATGACGGGTCCCACCAGCGGTCCGGCACCGGCAATGGCGGCAAAGTGGTGCCCGAACAACACGTTCCTGTCAGTGCGGACGTAGTCCTTGCCATCAGCCTTGTACTCAGCAGGAGTAGCGCGGCGGTCATCCGGCTTGA
The DNA here is from genome assembly GCF_044756605.1 of Paenarthrobacter sp. NPDC091711. Lineage (NCBI taxonomy): Bacteria > Bacillati > Actinomycetota > Actinomycetes > Micrococcales > Micrococcaceae > Paenarthrobacter > Paenarthrobacter sp. NPDC091711. Next base: position 167,423 of record NZ_JBIVTF010000007.1, on the reverse strand, counting down.
GCAAGTAGCGCTCAATGACCTTGGAGTAGAAGCGGTAGCCGATCAAGTAGGTGCAAACGGCCGCGAAAACGAACCAGATGGCATTGACGGTTTCGCCGCGCACCAGTGCGAGCATGAACCACGCCACCGCTCCCAGCAGCGAGATAGCAATCCAGAGACCAATCTTGACCGGGGTCCACTTGCGTTCCTCCGCTTCACGCACGGAGTCCTCCACAGCCGGAGGAGGCAGCGTGGGATCCAATCCCTCCGCAAGCTTGGATTGGTCAGAAATCTTGCCCATATCTCCTCCTTGAGAACTGCTGCGGTGACGAATGTTGCGGTGGGGGGCCGCTGCGTCGGGTACTTCTCCTCACCTTAACAACCGACACGGACAGGATAGGGCGGTACACGGCAAACGTCTGCAGGTACGCGGTGAACGGTCATTACCCTGCGCCGGACGTCAGCTCTCCCGCCGAGGAGGAGCCTGCTGGCTCGATCCCCCGTTTACCTGGCCTTGGACCATGCGGGCCTCACAGAGATCCAACCAGCGGACTTCAGCTTCGGCTTGGAAAATCAAGGAATCGAGCACCAGGAGCCAGGCAGTATCGGATGACCGTTGGTTGGCCGAGACCGCTTTTCTGGCCTGCGTGTGCTCCTGCAGGGCCTTGACCGAGACCTCGCGCTGGGACTGGATCACCGCGGACGTGTCCACGCCGGGAAGCGTCACTGCGAGCGCCAGCTTGATGGCGATTTCGTTCCGGGGAGGATTGGCGCGGTCCACAGCACCGGCAAACCAGGCCTCGACTTCCTCAGCCCCTGCGCCAGTGATGCTGTAGATGACGTGCCCACCGCCGTCGTCGCCGTCTTTGCTGACCAGACCGTCGCGCTCAAGCCTGTCCAGGGTGGTGTAGACCTGCCCGATGTTCAACGGCCAGGCAGCCCCTGTACGGTCCTCGAATTCGACACGCAGCTCGTAGCCGTAGCGCGGCTGGTCCTGGAGCAGGGCCAGCAGGCTGTGCCGGATGGACATGTGGCTCCTCGCTGCAGTGGGGCGGATGGACGCAGGTGAACGGGCTGATCAGAGGAGCAGCAGAACCTTACCCACGTGCTCACCGGAGTCGAAGTACTGGTGCGCTTCGCGAACTTGCTCCAAGGGGAAGGATTTGGCCACCAACGGCCTGATCCTTCCGTCAGTGATCATTGGCCACACTGCCTCACGCACTGCGGACATGATGATGCCCTTCTCGGACACGGGGCGCGGCCGCAATGCCGTGCCGATGACGGCGGCGCGTTTGCTGAGGAGCTGCCCGAGGTTGATCTCTGCCTTGGTGCCACCCTGCAGGCCGATGACAATGAGTCGCCCGTAGTCGGCGAGGGCATCGATGTTCTGCTGCAGGTACTTGGCACCCACGACGTCGAGGATCACGTCCGCGCCTTTGCCTCCGTTGCGTGCCTTGAGGCTTTCAGCGAAGTCTTCTTCGGTGTAATTGATGGCGATATCGGCGCCGAGGAAGGCCTTGGCTGTGCCGACTTTTTCGTCAGTTCCGGCCGTGGTTGCCACCTTTGCACCATAGGCTTTGGCCAGTTGGATGGCCATGGTGCCAATGCCGCCGGTTGCACCGTGGATGAGTACTGTCTCGCCGGGTTGCAGCTGTGCGGTCATGATCAGGTTCGAGTACACGGTGGCTGCAACTTCTGGCAGGGCTGCCGCTGTGATGAGGTCCACGCCGTCGGGAATCCTCAGTACTTGCTCCGCCGGGACTGCCACCTGCTGGGCGTAGCCGCCGCCGGACAACAATGCCACCACTTTGTCTCCCACGGAGAATGCTTTGGTGACGCCGGGACCGAAGGCGGCGATGCGGCCGGAAACCTCCAGGCCTGGTACTTCCGATGCGCCCGGGGGTGGCGGGTAGAACCCTCTCCGCTGCTGGACGTCCGCACGGTTCAACCCCGCGGCCACGACGTCGATCAGGACCTCGCCCTCGCCGGGCACCGGAGAAGGGACCTCGCGGATCTCGAGGACTTCGGGCCCGCCCGGCTCTGAGATGTAGACGGCTTTCATGACGAACTCCCGGTTTCTTGCTTGTCTTCCGGACCCCGGGCAGGGGCCGGAAGACGTGATGTTTTGGAACAGCCAACTCCCTATGAAACACTACTAGGCGAGGAAGGTTGTCCGAGCGGCCTAAGGAGCTGGTCTTGAAAACCAGTGTGCGGTAACCCCGTACCAAGGGTTCAAATCCCTTACCTTCCGCAAATAAGATGCCCCGGGTCCCAGGACCCGGGGCATTTTTGTGTCTGCGGACGTATATCTGCGGCGTGGTTCCCGTTCCGAACTGAGAACTGACAACCGGTAAATCATTGAAACTGTCAGAGGCCCCACATAGTGTTCTTCCTGTCTCCACACCACGGACATCAGCTGCACCTTTTGGCTGCGGCACTACAACAGGAGCCTCACCTATGCCCAAGCCTGACATCACTCCCGGTTCCCCTTGCTGGATTGACCTCATGACGTCCGATACGGAAAAAGCGAAGGCCTTTTACACGGCACTTTTCGGTTGGACCTACGAAACAGGAGACCAGGAGAAGTACGGCGGCTACATCACGGCTTCCAAGGACGGCCGGATGGTTGCGGGCATCATGGAGAAGCAGGCGGACATGGGTGCCATGCCGGACCTCTGGTCCACGTACCTGCGCACTGACGACATCGCGGCCACTACCGCGGCCGCAGCCGCCAGCGGGGGCCAGGTGCTCCTGGAACCCATGGAGGTCCCTGAGCAAGGCAGCATGGCCATGTACGCGGATGCTTCCGGTGCAGCTATAGGCGCTTGGCAGTTCGGGGAAATGAAGGGCTATGAGATTGCGGCGGAGGCCGGTGCTCCCGCTTGGCACGAACTCCTGAGCAAGGACTACGAGTCCGCGGTGGCCTTCTACCGGAAGGTCTTCGGCTGGGACACGTCAGTCATGAGTGACACCCCGGAATTCCGTTACACCACCCTTGGCGCCGGCGACGACGCCAAGGCAGGGATCATGGATGCTTCCGGGTTCCTCCCCGAACAGGTCCCCTCGATGTGGAGTGTGTACTTCGCCGTGGAGGATACAGACGCCAGCGTTGAGCAAGCCACGGCCCTCGGCGCCACCGTCATGCAGCCCGCGGAGGACACTCCTTTCGGGCGATTGGCCACGTTATCCGACCCCACGGGAGCCGTCTTCAAGGTCATCCAGGATTTGGGTCAGACCAACTAGTCGCCGTACCACCGGACCGGCGCACGGTCCCTCATTGTTGACCTTGGGTCAACCCTCCATTCATCCGTTCGTGTTCAGCTAGGTCCGAGGCAGCTTTACCCGGGAGTAACTTCCGGCATTCGCCCACTTCACAAGACAGTGGGCGCCATTCATGGAGCTCCAAAGGGCTCACTGATGAAAGTTAGAGCGGATGCAACAACAACACTGGAAACTACTCGCGGGAACGGTCCTGTCAGTCGGGTTGCTAGCGGCCCCGCTGACAGCCGTCCCGGCCATGGCCGCGGACGATCCTGCCGCAGCCGCTACCTCCCCGGTGGTGATCAACGAGGCCTACCTCAGCGGCGGAAGCAGCGGAGCCGCCTTCAAGAATAAATTCGTGGAGCTCTACAACTCCTCGGACGCCCCGGTCAGCCTGGCGGGCTGGTCTCTGCAGTACCGGTCAGCCACGGGCACGGCTGCGCCCACAGGCATCACTCCCCTGACCGGCAGCATTCCCCCGAAGGGATACTTCCTGGTCAAGGGTGCCACTAATAGCGGTACGTCAACCGCACCGGAACTGCCCGCTGCTGATGTTCAGGCAACCGGCACACTGAACCCCGGCGGAACAGCCGGAACCCTGGTCCTCGCCAAGCAGCCAGGCGCAGTCTCACCCCTTCCTGCGGGTTCGGTGACGGGCAACGCCGCCATCGCCGACCTCCTCGGCTATGGGACTTCCAACACCTTTGAGACCGCCGCGGCCACTGCACCCATCACCAACGCGGACGTCAAGAGCCTGAACCGCACCAACGGTGTGGACACCAACTCCAACGCCGCTGATTTCAGCCTCAACGCGACTATCACTCCCACGGCCTCCACCGGCGGCGGGACTCCACCGGTTGATCCCCAACCGGAGCCCGGCGTCAAAGCCATTGCCGAGATTCAGGGCACCGGCCCCGCCAGTCCGTTCGTTGGCAGTACCGTGACCACCAGCGGCAAGGTTACGGCCGTCTACGCAACAGGCGGTTTCAACGGCTACTACGTCCAGACCCCCGGAACTGGCGGTGAAAGCGCGGGGGCGGCCAGGACGGCGTCGGACGCTTTGTTCGTCTATTCACCCTCGACGACGGCCACGGTCCAACCCGGCGACTACCTCCAACTCACCGGCGTGGTCAGCGAATTCGCCAACCAGACCCAGCTCACCGTTGAAGCTGCAGGATTGAAGAAAATGACCGAGGCGGCACCGGAGGTCAAGTCCACTCCGTTCACCTTGCCCGCCAACGAGGCCGCGCGGGAAAGCCTGGAGGGCATGCTCCTGGCTCCACAGGGTGACTTCACGGTGACGGACAACTACTCCCTGAACCAGTACGGCGAGATCGGCCTCGCAGCCGGTACATCCCCTCTGGTGCAGCCCACTGCGGTGGCCACCTACGGCTCGCCGGAATACGCCGCTGTGGTAGCTGACAACGCGTTGCGCGGCATCAAGCTCGACGACGGCGCGTCCACCAACTTCCTCAAGGACGCCACCACCAAAGCCCAGCAACTGCCCTACCTGACAACATCGGACCCCGTACGCGTGGGCTCGCCTGCGCAGTTCCGGACCGACGTCATTTTGGGCTACGGCAACAACTCCTGGAAGTTCCAGCCCCTCACCGCGCTGACTGCGGCCAACGCTGACTCCGTCCAGCCTGCAAGCTTCACCACCACCCGGCCGGACGGTCCCGCGGATGTTGGAGGCAACCTCAAACTGGCTTCCTTCAATGTTTTGAACTACTTCCCCACCACCGGTGACCAACTGTCCGGCTGTGTCTTCTACACCGACCGCGACGGCAACCCGATCACGGTCAAGGAAGGCTGCAACGCCCGCGGTGCCGCCAATGCCGAGAACTTCGAGCGCCAGCAAAACAAGATCGTCGCCGCCATCACCAAGTCCGGCGCCGACGTCGTATCCCTCGAAGAGATTGAGAACTCGGCGCAGTTCGGCAAGAACCGCGACGACGCCCTGTCCAAACTGGTGGACGCCCTCAACCTCAAGACGCCGGGCGTGTGGGACTACGTGCGCACACCCGCCAACGCTCCCCCGCTGAACGATGAAGACATGATCCGTACCGCGTTCATCTACAAGAAGTCCGTGGCCGAGCCCGTGGGCGAGTCCATCATTCACAATGACACCGTGGCTTTTGCAAGTGCCCGCAAGCCCCTGGCCCAGGTTTTCAAGCCGGTGGGCGGAGACGATGACAAGAAGTTCATCGCGATCGTGAACCACTTCAAGTCCAAAGGCTCAGCAGCAACGCCGGATGACACGGACAAGGGCCAAGGCGCCTCGAACATCGCCCGCACCAAGCAAGCCGAATCGCTGCTGGCCTTCTCCCAGGAACTTCAGGCCTCGAAAGGGACAGACAAGGTCTTCCTGATCGGTGACTTCAACGCCTACTCCAAAGAAGATCCCATCAACGTCCTGACAGGTGCCGGCTACACGGACTTGGAAGTGGGTACCGGCAAGCACTCCTACCTGTTCGGTGGCATGGTGGGCTCCCTGGACCACATCCTGGCTTCCCCTGCCGCCCACAAGGTGGTCACCGGAACCGACATCTGGAACATCAACTCCGTAGAGTCCGTGGCGCTGGAGTACAGCAGGTATAACAACAATGTGACCAACTACTATGCCGGTGACGAGTTCCGGGCCAGCGACCACGACCCTGTGGTGGTGGGCCTGAACCTGACCGCCGACGAAGCTGCCACAGTTGACCTGCAGTTCCTGGGTATCAACGACTTCCACGGCCGCATCGACTCGAACACGGTCCTCTTCGCCGGAACAGTTGAGAAGCTCCGCGCGGCAGCTGCCCCCGGCGCTACGGCCTTCATTTCCGCCGGTGACAACATCGGGGCTTCCCTCTTCGCTTCCTCCGTTGCGAAGGACCAGCCCACCATTGATGTCCTGAATGCCCTTGACCTGCAGGCCTCCGCCGTAGGCAACCACGAGTTCGACGGCGGCTGGGCGGACCTGCGGGATCGCGTTGTTGCCGGCGGGAGCAACGCGAAGTTCGCTTACCTGGGCGCGAACGTTTACCAGAAGGGCACCACCACACCGGTCCTGCCGGAGTACAAGGTCCTGGACATGAACGGCATGCGTGTAGCCGTGATCGGTACAGTGACCCAGGAAGTTCCGTCTTTGGTGACGCCGGCCGGAATCACGGACCTGGAGTTCGGCGATCCTGTTGAAGCCATCAACCGGGTGGCCGCGAAGATCAAGGCTGAAAACCTGGCCGACCTGATCATCGTGGAAAACCACGACGGCGCCGCTTCCGGCACGCCCGAGGGCGCCACCTTGGAGCAGGAAGTTGCTGCCGGTGGTCCGTTCGCCAAGCTCGTCAACGAAACCACTCCTGACGTCGCCGCGATCTTCACGGGGCACACCCATAAGGAGTACGCCTGGGACGCCCCGATCCTCGATGCCAACGGCCAGCCCACCGGCAAGACCCGGCCCATCGTCCAGACCGGCAACTACGGTGAGAACGTGGGCAGCGTGACCCTCACAGTGGACACGGCAAGCAAAACGGTCACTGCCTACAAGGCCGCCGTGGTGGATCGGACCACCGAGACCTCTGAAAGCCTCGTAGCTGCCTACCCGCGGGTGGCAGCTGTGAAGACGATCGTGGACAAGGCCCTCGCCCAAGCCGCAGAGATCGGCAACCAGCCGGTGGGTGCAGTGACCGCTGATATCACCACCGCCTTTACCCCGGACCCGGCTGGCGGCGCCCCCAAGCGGGACGACCGCGCGAGTGAGTCCACGCTGGGCAACCTGGTGGCGGATTCCCTGGTGGATACGCTCAAGGCGCCTGAACTGGGAGCGGCGGAGATCGGCGTCGTCAACCCCGGCGGCTTGCGCAACGAGCTGTACTACGCCCCGGACGGCACCATCACCTACGCCGAGGCCAACGCGGTCCTGCCGTTCGTGAACAACCTCTGGACCACGTCCCTGACGGGTGCGCAGTTCAAGACCCTCCTGGAGCAGCAGTGGCAGACCAACCCTGACGGCACCATCCCCAGCCGCCCTTACCAGCAGCTGGGCGTGTCCAAGAATGTCAATTACACCTACGACGCCGCTCGCCCCGCCGGGGACCGCATCACCGGCATCTGGGTGAACGGAGCCGTGATTGATCCTGCCAAGCAGTACAGAATCGGTACCTTCAGCTTCCTGGCTACCGGAGGTGACAACTTCCGGATTTTCAAGGAAGGCAGCAACACCAAGGACACAGGCCTGGTGGACCGCGATGCGTGGATCAAGTACCTGCAGGCACATAATCCTGTGTCTCCGGACTTCGCACGCCGTTCCGTTGCCGTGGCCAACACCACTGCGGCTGAGGTGAAGGCCGGAGATTCCATCGCTTTGGCTGTCTCCAAACTGAACCTCACCTCCATCGGCAGCCCGGCCAACGCAACGCTGAACGCTGTGTTCCTTGATTCCAAGGGCACTGCTGTTGCTCTGGGCCCCGTCCCGGTCACAGCCGGTGCGGCCACGGTGAACCTCAAAGTGCCCGCAGCGGCAGCTGCAGGGACGGGCACGCTGGTGCTCACCGCCGTCGAAAGTGGAACCGTGGTGAAGGCGCTGGTGAACGTGGCTGAGAGCGGTCCAAACCCGCCGCAGTGCACCGCACCTGCCAAGCCGTCCAAGTGGTACGACGTCGTGGGATGGCTCCGGTACGCGTTTGCATGGCTGGAGTATCAGAGGTGCTTGAGGGGCTAACCGCTCCTTAGCGTGAACAAGAAAGGCCGGACCCCTCACGAATTCGTTCGTGAGGGGTCCGGCTGTTTGTTCTACGAAGCTGTTTGTCCTATAAAACTGTTGCTCCGCGCCTTACTTGTTTGCAGGTACCGTTTCTTGGACGTTGTCCAAATCGACCCTGTCCGCGTCCCGCTGGAGCTCAGCTTTGAACTCCTCGTAGCGGGCCAAGTGCGCGGGGCGGCGGCGGAGAATCAGCCAGGCGACCCCCAGGATAACGAACCACACGGGAGTGGCCAGCAGTGCCATGAGAGTGTCCGGCTGGGTGGTCAGCGCCCACAAAACGAAGGCAAAGAAGGCGAACACTACCCACACCATCACCACTCCACCGGGCATCTTGAACGCCGAGGACTCGTGCAGGTGCGGACGACGCTTCCGGAAGGCAAGGTAGCTGGCCAGGATGATGGACCACACGAAAACAAAGCAAACAGCGGACACGGTGGTCACCATGTCGAACGCCTTGCCGATGTCCGAGCCTGCGTACATGAGGACGACGCCGGACAGCAGCAGGATGCAGGACAGGAACAGGGCGTTGCGGGGTACTTTACGTCCGGAGAGCGCACCGAACACCTTGGGCGCGTCGCCCTCCTGAGCCAGACCGAACACCATGCGGGACGTGGAGTAGATGCCCGAGTTGGCGGAGGACATTGCGGAGGTCAGCACCACAAGGTTGACGATGGTGGCCGCTGCGCCGAGGCCTGCCAGCGAGAACATGGCAATGAAAGGGCTGTGTCCGGCAGCGAACTGGGTCCACGGGGTGACGGACATCAGGATGATCAGCGCGCCGACGTAGAAGAGCAGCACACGGATGGGGATCGAGTTGATGGCCTTGGGCAGGTTCTTCTCGGGGTCCTTGGCCTCGGCTGCTGTGGTGCCCACCAGTTCGATGCCCACGAACGCGAAGACGGCGATCTGGAAGCCTGCTACAAAGCCCATGAATTCGTTGGGGAAGAAGCCGCCATGGCTCCACAGGTTGGAGAACGTGGCCGGTCCGGCATCGGACTGGAAGCCGCTGAAAATCATGAACAGGCCAACAATGATGAGGGCAGCGATGGCCACGATCTTGATGAGGGCGAACCAGAACTCGGTCTCACCGAAGGCTTTCACCGTGGCGAGGTTCAGGAGCAGGAGGATGCCGATGGTGATCAGTCCCGGCACCCAGAGGGGCAGGGCCGGCCAAAGCTCCTGGGAGTACCCGGCGATGGCGATCACGTCCGCGATCCCTGTGATGACCCAGCAGAACCAGTAGGTCCAGCCGGTGAAGAAGCCGGCCCAAGGTCCCAGGAGGTCCGCTGCGAAGTCGCTGAAGGATTTGTAATTGAGGTTGCTCAGCAGCAATTCGCCCATGGCACGCATGACGAAGAACAGCATGAAGCCGATGATCATGTACACGAAGATGACGGACGGGCCGGCAGCGGAAATGGTCTTGCCGGAGCCCATGAAAAGGCCGGTGCCAATGGCTCCGCCGATGGCGATGAGCTGGATGTGCCGGTTGCTGAGTTGTCGCTCGAGGTGGGGTGAATCTGGACCAGTGGAAGGCGGGCGCTGAATCGTCAAAGGAACTCCATCGTTCAGGCGGCACAGGGTGCCACATTGATTCGGGTTCCTCCCCGCTCTGTACGTGGACCTGAGAGTTTCCGCGGCCCTGCAGGGCAGGACCGCTTGCACCTTCGGTGAGCCCGGTGACCGGACTGCTTTCCAGAGTTGCCTCGCCGCGGCGGTACATGGGCCTGAGAGATTCCTGGGGAGGGTTTGCTCCTACGGCGCCTGACGGGATGTACCGGCAGGACTCTCCCGCCGCAGATCAAAAGCGCGCACCATCTATTCGGTGATGCAGCTCACACCATAGCGAAGAGCGGAAGCACCCGCAAGCTGGCGCCGCTAGCGGCCCAGAATGCTGCGGGCAATCTCGTCCGCATCACGCAGGGTCCGCTGTCCGCTCGCGTAGGCCGGGCCGGTGCGCGGCTTCGCTTCCGCAGCAATGGCCGTCCCCCACTGTGAAGCCGAGAGTTGAAGGCCCAGCACGTACAGTCCGTCGGTGACCGATCCGTTGGCCGCCAGGGGCCGGTACGGGTGTGGTTCAACGTCAAGACCGGTGGTCTGCATGGGCGTCCCTTCAACGCTCATCATGATTTTGGTGCGCACCAGACCATCCGCCATGAGCTGTTCCAGCAGGGGCGAGAGGTTGATGCCCACCCTGTTAGCCGGAGACATCGCCTCGATGAGGGTCCGGGCTTCGACCGGGGAGTCGTGCACCCACGGCGAAACCGCCCGGAACACTTTGGCGCCCCGGTCCACACTGAACTTCGGGTCCGGGCCCACAAAACTCACGACGCCGGCACGCGCCAAAGCGGCCAGCTGTTCCGAACGCAGGGCTGGCGCGCCGCTGGCCAACCCTTCAACAAAGGACTCGAACCAGCCGCGCAACCCTGCCAGCCAGGACTCATCGGTGATGCCGCCGTCCGCCACCACCGATTTGAGGATGGCCCGTCCAGTGTGAAGAGCACCGATGGCCATCTTGACGGGGTCCGCCTCACCCAGCGCTGATCGGCGGGCATCATCATCCAGATATGCCGTGATAGCGGCGTCCAGCTCGCTCCGGGACGCGAACGTCCGGCCCGCGAGCGGCGCCGCGAGCCCCCGCAGATTCAAGCGGCGGGAAGTGACCACGTGCTTTTCAACGAGGTTTCCCACGTCAATTTCCCAGTTCGCAGTGGTGTGCGCATGCGGTTGGAGCGCATCTTCAAGGTCTGCGAGGAACTGTGCGGGGTCCTTGATCGAGGCTGGCTGGGACCGGGCAAGCGTTGAGTAATAAGCCCACAGGGCATCGCGGTGCAGCAGCGGCCAGAGGTCATGATCGAAACCGGGCTGGATGCCGGCCGCGCGGAACCTGTCCACCGCGGCTTCTGTCAGGTAGCGCATGGTGATGCTGCTGGGGTAATAGCCTGCCAGCCCCGCCTTTGCCCGATAGGGGGTGCCTCTTCGGGAGGCAGCAATGATCCTCGGTTCCCTGCCCGAGGCCCGATACTCCAAGACACCCGCGCCCGGCGAACCAGCCTCGACGAACTTGCCGCCCCGACCCTCCGTCAACTGGCCCATGACGTCAAAGAAGTTCAAACCCATGCCGCGGACCAGCACGGGCTCATTGTCCGGCACAGCCTGCCAGTCGACGTCTGCCGGCGGAGCAGGCGGGAAATAGAGCAGCCCACGGTCCTCCGCCGCGCTCTTGAAGGACCGCTGCTCCGGATTAAGCCGGGATTCGATGTGGCCCAGCGCGAGGACCACGGAACCGACGGTGAGTGTGGCGCCGTTGGCGAGTTCGACGTCGAACCCGTCTTCAACCGGGCGCGCAGCAACGGCGAGTGTCTGATGGAAGGTGACCTCGACGCCGTCGGGCAGCCGTTTTAGCAGCCCATCCAACGTCTGGCGAAGGTAGCGTCCGTACAGCGCGCGGCTGGGGAAGTCATGCGATTCGAGCGTGGCCAACTCAGCCTTCTCGGCGTCGTCCAGTCCCTCGCCATCACGACGACGGACCTCCCGCCACTGATCGAACGAACCACCCGTGAGCGGAGGGGCGAGCTCGGGGTCCTCAGGAATGAGGGTGGGATAGAACGACTGGGTGTTCATCAGGAACAGGCGTGACTGCTCCGGCTGCCACACGTGGCCCGAACCGGCCGGGTACGGATCCACAACGTTGACGCAAAGGGTGGTTCCTGGCTGGCTGTCCGCAGCCCAATTCGCAAGCAACCGCTCAAGGACACTGGTGCCCCGGGGGCCGGCCCCAATCAGGGCAACACGGTTGGTTTGCGATTTAGCCACGCTCTAGCCTAACTTCTGTGTGACTTGCTTACTGTTGAACAGTGTTGCTTGGATGGGGCGATGACCACCGCAGAAGCTGATCAGACGCCACCTCCCCAGAATGACGTAACGGCTTCCGGCCCGCGCCATGCAGCGGACGTCGCGCCTGAGCCCACGGATGAAAACATTTGGCTCGAGGATATCCACGGCGAAGAGCAGCTGGCATGGGTCCGCGAGCAGAATGCACGCACTGAAGACCTGCTGGAAGACACCGAGTACCAGGCCGTCGAAGCCGGCATCCTGGAGGTCCTCGACTCCACGGACCGGATCGCCATGGTCAACAAGCGTGGCGATTTTTACTACAACTTCTGGAAAGACCAGGAACACCCCAAGGGACTCTGGCGCCGCACCACGTGGGAAAGCTATCTCTCCAACGAACCCGAGTGGGATGTCCTGCTCGATATCGACGCCCTTGCCGCCTCCGAAGGCATCGAGTGGGTGTTCCACGGAGCCGGATTCCTCCGCCCTGCCGACGGTGCCGCATACCGTCTGGCCATGGTCTCGCTCTCCCCCGACGGCGGCGACGCTGACCGCCACCGCGAGTTCGACGTCGAATCCCGCACCTTTGTGGAGGGCGGCTTCGACCTGCCCACAGCCAAGGGCAACGTCAGCTGGCTGGATGCCGATACTTTGCTCGTCTCCAGCACCGCCGACGGCTTGCCTGCGACAACCTCCTCCTATGCGCGGACCGGCGTCAAGCTTCGTCGCGGCCAATCCCTTGCGGACGCTGAACGGCTCTTCGACATCCCGGAGGACCACATGCTGGCGATGGTGGCCCACGACTCCACCCCGGGCTATGAACGGACCTTCGCCGTGGACTACATCGACTTCTACAACCGGAGTACCTCGCTGCTGCGCGACGACTCCTGGCAGGTCATCGATGTTCCCACCGATGTGAACATCAGCGCCCACCGGGAATGGTTATTGTTCCGTCCGCAGAAGGACTGGGATATTGCCGGCGTTGTTTACCCTGCGGGTTCCTTGCTGGCCGCACATTTCGACTCGTATCTGGCGGGGTCCCGTTCACTGCTGGTCCTTTTTGCCCCCGACGCCCACACCTCCTTGCAGTCCTGGAGCTGGACCAAGGACTACCTCCTGCTGAACCTCCTGCGCGACGTGTCCTCTGAAATCCGGGTGCTCGACCCGTCTCTTGTTGACTCCGATGGGGTGTGGGCATCCACTGTCCTGGACGCCTGCCCTCCCCTGCACGACGTCAATGCCTATGCTGTGGACGACGAAGACACCGGCACCGAAGGCAACGACTTCTGGCTGGTGGCCACAGGCTTCACCACGCCGACGACGTTGACGCGGGGGACGCTTCTTGCGTCCACTTCCGGGGGCTCCAGCGTGGCGAGCCGGCATGCCGAAGTGAAGCGGTCGCCGTCGTTCTTCAACGAATCCGACTACGAAGTCCAGCAGCACTTCGCCGTGTCCGCCGACGGGACCAAGGTCCCCTACTTCCAAGTCGCGTCCAAGGACCTGGTGTTGGACGGCCAGAACCCCACCCAACTGTCCGGCTATGGCGGCTTCGAGATTTCCCGGACACCCGCATACAGCGGAACCATCGGCCGGGCCTGGCTTGAGCGCCGCACCACCGGCGCAGCGTCCGACGACGGCGCTGCCGCACACTCACGAGGCGGCGTCTACGTGGTTGCGAACATCCGCGGAGGCGGCGAATACGGTCCCTCCTGGCACCGCGCGGCACTCCAGGAAAACCGGCACCGCGCCTACGAGGACTTCGCCGCAGTGGCAAACGACCTCATTTCGCGAGGTGTTACCAGCCGCCGGCGGCTCGGTTGCGTCGGCGGTTCCAACGGTGGCCTCCTGGTAGGCAACATGCTGACCCAGTACCCGGAATTGTTCGGAGCCGTGTCCTGCGGTGTGCCGCTCCTGGACATGCGCCGCTACACCAAGCTATCCGCGGGCTACTCGTGGATTGCCGAATATGGTGACCCCGACGTGCCGGTGCAATGGGAATTCATCCGCACTTTCTCGCCGTACCACCTGCTTCACGACGGTGTGGAATACCCCGAGACCTTCATTTGGACTGCCACTTCCGATGATCGTGTGGGTCCTGTCCAAGCCCGCAAAATGGCGGCACGCATGCAGGCCATGGGCATCCCGAACGTCTGGTTCCATGAAGCCTTGGAAGGCGGACACGCGGGAGCATCGGATAACAGGCAGGCGGCAGCACTTCAGGCCCGGAGCAACCACTTCCTCTGGCGTTCCCTGGCCGGGAGCAACTGACACCCTGCCCCGGGCCCCCGCTTCCCGGCCCCGCTTCCCCCGTCCGCTTCGATGGTTCCCTGCTGAGAGTGCCGCGCGCACGGCATGTCTGGCAGGGAACCATCGAAATGGGCAGCTTGGCCAAGGCGTTTTGCGCTGGAAGGCACGTTCTGCGTATCCTTGGTGGGCTAGCAATAGCAAAGGGAGACGTGCCAGAGCGGCCGAATGGGCTTCACTGCTAATGAAGTGTGGGGCACAACTCCACCGGGGGTTCAAATCCCCCCGTCTCCGCGAACAGGTCCCGGTTTTCGAACCGGGACCTTTTGCGTTTAATTGCGCTTGGCTCCGCCGCTGACCTCGGCCCCTGCGTGACGGTGGAGGCTCAGGCTGTCCGCAGTGCTGATCAGCATCAAGACGGCCATGGCAATGAACGCCCCTTTGTAGGCCGACACCTGATCCGCCCCGAACACATGCGTGGTCTCGAAAAGGCGCAGGAATAGGGCACCCACCGCGATGCCTGCCGCGGCCGCCAACTGAACAAGCGTTGCAGAGATCGCGTTGGCTGAGGGCAACTGCAACGGAACGATGTCCGCGTACTGCACCGAGGCGTAGGCGGAGAACCCGATCGAACGGAAAGCACCGCTGAACAACAGCAGGGCGAAAATCAGTGGCTCGGGTGTTTGGGCGTCCAGGAAGGCGCACAAAGCGAAGGTCACTGCGGAGGCGAACGATGCAAAGACGAGCACCGGTTTGAATCCAAAGCGCCTGATGAGGGGCGTAGTGGCCGGCTTGATGCCGATGTTTCCCACGAACACGGCCGCAACCATTACCCCGGCTTTCAGGGGATCCCAGCCAAATCCGTCCTGGAACATCAAGGGCAGCAGGAAAGGAACCGAACTGATGGTCAGCCGATAGATGAAACCGCCTGTGGAGGTCGCCCTGAAAGTTCTGGTGCCAAAGACGCTCAGATTGAACAGTGGGACGCGCGCCTTCCTCATCCACCACACGGCACCGGCCAAAGACAGCAGGCCTCCAACAACCACCATCACGGCTAGCACATTGGACGCGTGGCCGCCCAAGGTTTCCAGGCCAACCACGAGGGCACCCACGCCCAGTGTGGTGAGAAGGAGCCCGAACCAGTCCAGGCGACGCTTGGCATCAAAAGTTGTTCGCGGCACCAGCCTGAGTGCAGCGATGAAGGCTGCAAGGCCTAGCGGGACGTTGATGATGAAGATCCAGTGCCATGACAGGAAAGTGGTGAGGGCGCCGCCCACCATCGGAGCCAGGACCGGTGCCAGGAGGCCAGGCCAAACGAGATACGCGGTGGCACGGAGGAGCTCCGATTTGGGGGTGCCCCTCAGGACCACCAATGTGCCTACCGGAACCATCATGGCTCCGCCCATCCCTTGGGCGACTCGGCTCAGTGTCAGCATGGTCAGGTCCGTACTGATGGCGCACAGCAACGATGCGATGGTGAACACCGATATCGCCAGGCAGAAGATCCGGCGGGCACCGAACCTCTCGGCAAGCCAACTGCTCAACGGGATGCCCATGGCCACCGTCACCAAGTAGGCGGTCATAGTGATGTTGATATCCGCCGGAGCCACGCTGAAGTCGGAGGCAATGCTTGGTATGGCAGTGGTGAGGATCGTCCCGTCGAGGAACTCCATGAAGAACGTTGCCGCAACCAAGAGGGCCAGCCGTGGCCGCCAACTGGTTTCGTCGGAAGTTTCGACGTCGGCGCTGGGGTTTGTGCTCATGGCTCCGGTCCAAGTTCTGGCTGGTGGCCTGCGACGGGGAAGCAGGCGTGTTTGCTCGATCCTATAGACGCAAAGTGGGAGCGATCACAACATGACGTAAATCTACCGAGGGTGAGCCCTCCGGCCTGCCGCGTCAACAAGCTGCTACCGGGTTAGTACAGCTAGTCCGTCGGTGAGCTATCCAGCCCGTGAGGACCGTCCTGGGTCCCAGCCGTCCCGGACCCTAGCCTGCCTGAGCCAGCCCCAGTGGGAGAACGGCGCCCACACCAGCTTGGCGCAACGCCCGGGCAGATACGGTCATGGTCCAACGGCTGTCAATGATGTCGTCCACCAGCAACACGGGCTGCCCTCCTGTACCCGCCAACGCCTGAGCGAGCTCGGGTCCCACAACGAGGCGGTCCCACACGCCGGCCAGCCTGTAGGCGCTGTTGCCTCCGCGGGCACCGGTTGGCCCTCCGTGTTGGGGTTGCAACTGCCCCAGGTAAGGCATCCGTCCTATTCCGGCAATTCCCTGCGCCAAGGACTCCACCAACTGGGGCTTGCTCCGGGACGGGATGCTGACTACCGCCGCTGGACGTCCAACGCCGCTCCACGGCGTTCCTCCTTCGGCCCCCGACCACTCGCGCAGAACTTGGACGCAGGCCTGCAGCATGGCAGGATCCACGGCGCGGTCCGGAGCTCCTGCGGCGAACAGCTCCCTCAAGGCACCGCCCCAGCCCAGGTCGGTGAGCCTGGCAAGGACCCGCCCTTCGGAGACGCTCTCATCCGGCTTGATCTTTCCCTTGACCGCCACCCCGAGCCTGTCCATTCCGCTGGGCCACTGAAGGCGCGGCTCAACGGCGATGCCCGCGCGGCGGAGAGTTTGTCCCGCGGCATCGGCTGCCGAAGCCGCCACATCCACAGGGAACCATCGCCCGGCGCAGTTGTCGCAGCGTCCGCAAGCGGCTGCTGTTTCGTCATCCAGGACGGAGGTGATGAACTCCATGCGGCAACCGGCTGTGTCCTGGTAGATCACCATGGAGTCCTGCTCATCCACGCGGGCCTCGGCGATGCGCGCGTAGCGCTCGGCGTCGTAGGTCCACGGTGTGCCGGTGGATCGCCAACCGCCACCGACGCGTTCCACGGCGCCATCAACGGCCAGGACTTTGAGGAGCAGTTCCAACGGTGTGCGGCGAAGGTCCACGCGGGCCTCCAAAGCGACAGTGGAAAGAGCTGCCCCTGCCTCCCCCAGCACGCTCAGCACCGCGTCAGCCTTCTCAGCCGAGGGCATGGATGCTGTGGCGAAATACTGCCAGATTTCGCGGTCTTCGGAGCCCGGCAGCAGCAGGACATCTGCGTTGGCTGCTCCACGGCCTGCACGGCCTACCTGCTGGTAATAGGCAACCGGAGACGACGGAGCACCCAGGTGGATCACGAATCCCAGGTCCGGTTTGTCGAAGCCCATACCCAGTGCCGATGTGGCCACAAGGGCTTTCACTTGGTTGTCCTTGAGGAGTTGTTCCGCGCGCTCCCGGTCGGCGGGGTCCGTCCGTCCTGTGTAGGACAGGACGTTGTGCCCGGCCTCCGAAAGGAGCCGCGCAGTATCCTCCGCCGCCGAGACTGTGAGCGTGTAGATAATGCCGCTTCCAGGCATGTCTGAAAGGTGCGTCAGAAGCCACCCCAGTCGATCCCGGGAATCGGGCAGTGTCAGAACCCCGAGTCGCAGTGACTCGCGACCCAGCGCGCCACGGATGGTCAGTACTCCCGCACCCAGCTGTTCCTCGATGTCATGAACCACCCTGGAGTTGGCGGTGGCTGTGGTGGCCAGGACAGGGACAGAGTCCGGCAACTGGGCAATGAGGTCCGCAATCCGGCGGTAGTCAGGGCGAAAGTCGTGTCCCCAGTCCGAAATACAGTGAGCCTCGTCAATCACCAGGAGCCCGGTTCGACGGATGAGCTCCGGGAGCTGGTTCTCCCTGAAGGAAGGGTTGGTGAGCCGTTCCGGGGAAACCAGAAGGACGTCAACCTCGTCCGAGGCCAATTGGTCCAGGACCGTGTCCCATTCCAGGGCGTTAGCGGAGTTGATGGCGACGGCCCGCACGCCTGCCCGGGCTGCAGCGGCCACTTGATCACGCATAAGGGCCAGCAACGGCGACACAATGAGCGTTGGCCCGGCGCCCCGCCTTCGCAGCAGCAATGACGCGACGAAGTAGACCGCTGACTTCCCCCAACCGGTGCGCTGAACCACCAGGGTCCGGCGGCTCGCGTCCACCAACGCCTCGATGGCCTCGTACTGTCCGTCATGGAACTGCGCTTCGGGGTGGCCCACCAACTCACGAAGGCACGCCAGAGCCTGCTGATGGGTAGGTGATTGCACGGAAACGGCAGCGTTGGAGTTGTTGGCCATCAACCCAGTATTCCAGCCGACCCTGACCGCCAGAACCCGGCCGCCCGGCTATGTGGACAACCGCTATCCACAGGTCCGGCGTTCAGTTCAACCCCAGCTGGGTTGCCACAGTAGGATTGAGCCCGTGACTAGCGAGCAAAACAAGACATTCGACCTCTCGGCTTCCTTCAAGGCGTACGACGTCCGGGGCATCGTGGGTGAAACCATCACGGCTGAAATCGTCGAGGCTGTTGGCGCTGCCTTCATTGACGTCCTTGGCCTGGAGGGCGAAACGGTACTGGTTGGCGGCGACATGCGCCCCTCCTCTCCTGAGTTCAGCCAGGCGTTTGCCAACGGCGCAGCCACACGTGGCGCTAACGTCCAGTTGCTGGACCTCATCTCAACTGATGAGCTCTACTACGCCTGCGGGGCCCTGAACGCCGCCGGCGCAACGTTCACCGCCAGTCACAACCCCGCCGCCTACAACGGGATCAAGATGTCCAAGGCCGGCGCCCAGCCCATCTCCTCCGAGAGCGGCTTGAAGGAAATCCAGGCCCTCGCCGAGGAGTACCTGAACACGGGCATGATCCCCGCCGCAGCCACGCGGGGCGAGATCGGCGTCCATGACGTCCTGAAGGATTACTCCGAATACCTGCGGAAGCTCGTGGACCTTTCGGGCTCGCGTCCGCTGAAGATCGTGGTGGATGCAGGCAACGGCATGGCCGGCCTCACCACCCCCGCAGTACTGGGCGACAAACTCCTCCCGGCACTGCCCTTCGAGATCATTCCCCTCTACTTCGAACTTGACGGCTCGTTCCCGAACCACCCCGCCAACCCCTTGGAGCCGGAAAACCTGCGCGATCTCCAGGCTGCCGTCGTCAAGCACGGCGCCGACATCGGCCTCGCATTCGACGGCGACGCGGACCGCTGCTTCGTCATTGATGAGAAGGGCGAACCCGTTTCCCCGTCTGCGATCACCGGCATGGTGGCCCGGCGTGAAATCGCCCGCGCCCAGGCCGCAGGCGAAGAGACCCCGGTGATCATTCACAATCTCCTCACTTCCAAGGCCGTGCCCGAGCTCGTGGCGAAGGACGGCGGCCGTGCCGTACGGACCCGCGTAGGACACTCGTTCATCAAGGCTGTCATGGCCGAGGAAGGTGCCGTGTTCGGCGGTGAGCACTCAGCACACTTCTACTTCCGGGATTTCTGGAACGCTGACACCGGCATGCTTGCCGCAATGCACGTTCTCGCCGCCTTGGGCGAGCAGGACGGTCCGCTGTCCGAGCTGGGCCGCCAATACGAACCGTACGTCTCCTCCGGTGAGATCAACTCCGAGATCGAGGACAAGGCCGGCGCCGTGGAACGCGTTCGCTTGGACTTCGAAACCGAAGACATCGACATCGATCACATGGACGGCAGCACGTTCACGGCCAAGGACGGCAGCTGGTGGTTCAACCTCCGCCCGTCCAACACGGAGCCTTTCCTGCGCCTGAATGCTGAAGCCAAGGACCAGGCCACCATGGAAAAGATCCGCGATCGCGTCCTGGCGCTGGTCCGGGTCTAAGGGCTGGCCGGCATGACGCAGATTCCGTCCGAGGCACGAACCTCGCCCGAGTCCGAATTGGCTGCAGTCGTGGCCGAAGCTCTTAGACTGGCCGACGCTCAGTTGGTCATTAATAAGGGTTTCGCCCCCTTCGTCTTCATGCTCGACGCAGACGGCACCATCCACCGCGGCGAAGTTCCACAGGAAATCCAAGGGACCATGCCCCCGGATCCAATGCTGTCCGTGAAGCTGACCATTGATCTCTTCTCGGACCATGCCGAAAACCTCCTCGCCATGGTTGCTGTCCTGGATCCACAAGCGGGCAAGAAAGAGGACACGCTCCACCTCTGGGCTGAACACCGTAGTGGCATCAGCCAGATCATCCGTGTGGACTTCACCCGCAAGAAGTTCTTGAAGCACCCCGTCTTGAGCGACCCCAGGGTAGAAGCCCAGGAACCCTATGTATGGAACGGTGAAGGGACGAATGCTGCTGAAGAATGGTGGCATGAGGGCCTCTCTGAGCAGGCCATCCAAGATGTTTTCAATCTTGTTGGTGCGGCCGTTCCTTTCGCCCAGGATCAGTTGGCAAAGAACGGCTCGTTGGCGCCGTACGGTGTTACTGCCGATCTCGGTGGCGAAATCGGCCAGCATATGGCCTACCACGATCCCAACGAGGATGACGAGATCGATTCTGCAGAGTCCGTCCGGATGATGACCGAGGGCTTCCGCCACAAGATGGAGTCATTACGCGGGACGTGCATTATCAGCGATGTCCGGCTCACCCCCAGTAGCGGTGAGGGCGTTGCCCTTGACGCACTCAGGCTCCACATTGAACACACCGAGGGTCTTTCCATGCTCCTTTTGAAACCCTATGAGATTGACGAACAGTCTCAGGCTGTCGCCTTCGGAGAGACGGCAGTGGTACCGACTCCTGCTCAGGTGTGGTCGGCATGAGCGAGCAGTCCTCCACCACACCTGGCGAGGGTGAGTCAGTCCAGGACCGGGAACTCCGCGAGACGCTGGGCACAGCCCTCGGGACCGCTCAAGAGCATCTCCAGCAGAACGGCGGGTTCCTTCCGTTTGCCGTCACACTGTCGGACGACGGCGAGCTCCGGATTGTTCTGGTCACTCCAGGGGAACCTGACGAGCATGGTGACATCGATGCCGGCGGGATGCTGGCCGACATCCACGAACTACTGCGCCAGGGCCGTGATGACTTCAAGGCTGTATCCGTTGTGAGTGACGTCAGCCTGCCGGATCATGGATCTGACGGCATCCATGGCGCAGCCGAACACCGGGACGGGGAAGTCCGCGCAGCGATTATTCCCTACACTCCCACCGTGGACGGTTTCGCCTTTAGCGGTATGGAGCCCGATACCCACGAACCATCCATTTGGGTGGACTAGACGCTACCCGTGAGCTGATCCCATGAAAATCAACGCCTTCGCAGATGTCAGCCTCCGCGCCATCATGGTGTTGGCTGCGGCTCCCGAAGGCACGCTGCTGACCACGCAAGCGGTGGCCGATGCTGTGGGAACGCCCTACAACCACGTCAGCAAGGCAATGGTCCGCTTGCGTGCGCTGGGCTACATCGATGTTGAACGGGGACGGCTGGGCGGTTCCCGGCTCAATGAGTCCGGGCGCAGGGCCACGGTTGGAGAAGTCCTTCGGCACTTGGACAGCCGCCAGGATCCAGCGGAGTGCCAGTCCCCCACGAAGAACTGCCCGCTCATCAATGAATGCGGCCTGCGCCATGCGATGAACCGGGCCCGGGAGGCCTTCTACACGGAGCTCGATTCCGTGGTTATCGCTGCCCTCCCCCACGCACGCCAGATGAACCCGGTGTTCCAGTCCATCGGGCTGCGGCCGGAGTTCAGGACGCCAGCAACACAGTCGTAGCCCCCGCAGGCAAAAGCAGCAGGCCTCAGCAGCCAACTCCATTCCGGTTTGCGCAACTCTTCTACGCAGTGTAGAACTTGGGATATAAATATAGGCATTTCGAATGCTTATATATTCGGTCGGCACCCCGGCCCCGACAACCAGGAGAACCATGCTCTCGGAAAAGTCCCGCCCCATCATCGAAGCCACGTTGCCGTTGGTAGGTTCACGGATCGGCACGATCACCGTCGACTTCTACAATCGACTTTTCACCGCGCACACTGAATTGCTCGACGGACTCTTCAGCCGTTCCAACCAGCGCTCCGGGGATCAGCAGCGGGCCTTGGCCGGGAGCATCGCCGCCTTTGCCACCCACTTGATCGACAACCCAGGTACCCTCCCGGAAAAAGTTCTGTCCCGCATAGCCCACAAGCACGCCTCCCTCGGAATTACCGAGGACCAGTACGGAGTTGTCTACGAGCACCTCTTCGCAGCCATCGCCGCTGACTTGGCCGAGGTCATCACGCCGGAAATCGCCGAAGCATGGACAGAGGTCTACTGGCTCATGGCCGATGCCCTGATCAAGCTCGAGAAGGACCTCTACGCTTCACAGTCAAACGGCAAGATGTGGATGCCATGGCGGGTCACAGCTAAGGATCCGGCGGGCACGGACGCCATGACCTTCACCCTGGAGCCGGCCGACGACACTCCTGTCACGGCAGCAAAACCTGGTCAGTACGTCAGCGTCAAGGTCCAGCTCCCGGATGGGCTCCGCCAGGTTCGCCAGTATTCACTGTCCGGTGACACGGGCACCAGCAGGGTCTTTACCACCAAGCTGAACGACGGCGGTGAGGTATCCACCGCCCTCCATATCGGCGTCGAACCTGGTGACATCCTTGAGATCTCGAATCCTTACGGCGAAATTTCCCTCAGGGAGGGAGATGGCCCGGTCATCCTGGCATCGGCGGGCATCGGCTGCACCCCCGCGGCATCCATCCTGCGGGCGCTCGCGCAGACAGGTACCGGCCGGCAAGTGATGGTCCTGCATGCTGAGAAAACCATGGAGAACTGGGCACTCAGCGGACAGATGACGGCGGACGCCGCGAAAATCGATGCCGAGCTGCAGTTGTGGCTGGAAAGTCCCCAGCAAGGTTCCAAGGAGGGCTTCATGTCGCTGCGCGAGGTGGACCTGCCCGCCGACGCGTCGCTTTACCTTTGCGGCCCGCTCCCCTTCATGAAGAAGATCCGCGACGAAGCCATTGACGCCGGAATTCCGGCCACCCGCATTCATTACGAAGTGTTCGGCCCTGACGTTTGGCTCGCCAACTAAGTCACGCGATCCAGGACCCAGCACGACGGCGGCCCGCCACCTTTCATGCGAAAGGTGACGGGCCGTCGTCGTTCACTTAAGAACGCCGTTGTTCCTAAGAGGTCTAGCCCAGACGGGTCTTGAGACCGTCCAGCTCCGACTGGAGTGCCGCCGGGAGCGATTCGCCGAAGTTGGCGAACCATTCCTCGATGGATGCCAGCTCGGTGGCCCATTCCTCAGGGTCGACGCGAACAGCGGACTCAACCTCGGCAGGAGTCATGTCCAAGCCTTCGAGGTCGATGGATTCACCGGTCGGCACGAAACCGATAGGGGTTTCCACAGCGTCAGCCTTGCCCTCCAGGCGCTCGATGGCCCACTTGAGCACACGGGCGTTGTCCCCGAAGCCAGGCCAGGCGAAGCCGCCTTCAGCCGTGCGACGGAACCAGTTGACCAGGAAGATCTTGGGCAGACGCTCCGGGTTCGCCTTGGCGGACAGGTTCACCCAGTGGTTCAGGTAATCGCCGGCGTCGTAACCGATGAACGGAAGCATTGCCATGGGATCGCGGCGGACAACGCCAACGGCGCCAGCGGCAGCCGCCGTGGTTTCCGAAGACAGCGTGGAGCCCATGAAGATGCCGTTGGACCAGTCGCGGGCCTCGGTGACCAGCGGGATGGTGGTCTTGCGGCGGCCACCGAACAGGATCGCGGAGAGTTCCACGCCGCCCGGGCTGAAGTACTCCTCGGCCAGCATGTCGATCTGGTCGATCGGGGTGCAGAAGCGGGAGTTCGGGTGCGCAGCCGGGGCGTCGGAGTCCGGAGTCCAGGACTCACCGCGCCAGTCGGTCAGGTGCGACGGAGTTTCCTCGGTCATGCCTTCCCACCAGACGCCACCGTCGTCGGTCAATGCGACGTTGGTGAAGATGCTGTTGCCCTTGGCGATGGCACGCATGGCGTTGGGGTTGGTGCCCCAGCCGGTTCCCGGTGCGACGCCGAAGAGTCCTGCCTCGGGGTTGACGGCGCGGAGCTCGCCTTCCTTACCGAAGCGCATCCACGTGATGTCGTCGCCCAGGGTCTCAACTTTCCAGCCCTTGATGGTGGGGTCGAGCAACGCGAGGTTGGTCTTTCCGCAGGCGGACGGGAAGGCAGCGGAGACGTAGTAGGTCTTCTGCTCGGGGGAGGTCAGCTTGAGGATGAGCATGTGCTCGGCAAGCCAGCCCTCGTCGCGTGCCATCACCGAAGCGATGCGCAGCGCGTAGCATTTCTTGCCCAGGAGGGCGTTTCCGCCGTAGCCGGAGCCGAAGGACCAGATGGAGCGCTCTTCGGGGAAGTGAACAATCCACTTGTCGGTGTTGCACGGCCACGCGACGTCGGCCTGGCCGGCTTCGAGCGGTGCACCCAGCGAGTGCAATGCCGGAACGAAGAAAGCATCGGTCTGCGTGATGCGGTCAAGGACGTCCGTACCGATGCGGGCCATGATGCGCATGGAGGCAACAACGTAGGCGGAGTCGGTGATCTCGACGCCAAACTTCGGGTCCTCAGCATCCAGGTGGCCCATGACGAACGGAATGACGTACATGGTGCGGCCGCGCATGGAGCCGGCGAACAGTCCGCGCAGCTTCTGCTTCATCTCGGCCGGGGCCATCCAGTTGTTGGTGAAGCCTGCGTCGCGCTCGTTCTCGGAGCAGATGAAGGTCTGCTCTTCCACACGGGCAACGTCAGCGGGATCGGAGAACGCCGCGAAGGAATTCGGGAACGTTTCCGGGTTCAGCCGCTTCAGCGTGCCGGCCTCAACCAGTTCGTCCGTGAGCTTCTTGTTTTCTGCTTCGCTGCCATCAACCCAGTGGATGCGGTCCGGCTGAGTCAGCTCGGCAACTTCCTCAACCCAGGCCAGCAGGCGTGCATGCGTAGTAGGTGCCTTCTCAAGCAGCGGCAGTCGCGCCAGATCGCCCATTGCGGTTCCCTTCCTCGGGTTCAGTGGTGTGTCCTAAACGATAGGGGCCGCGGACCAGACCAATCCGCTGTCAGACATCGGACATCCATGGTGGCGGGAAGGGAAAACCGCTAGAAATCAGGGTTTGATGATCACGGAAGCGGATTTTAAGTGACGAAGGTCACGTAGACCGGTCTAGTTGCCTAGATTACAGCTTTTCGATTTGGAACTTCACATGAACTTCTGTAAAGTTTATTGAGGTTCGAGGGGGTCAGAGAAACAGACCGCCGAGAATCACACGAAATGCGCCCATAGCTCAGCTGGATAGAGCGTCTGTCTACGGAACAGAAGGTCAGGGGTTCGAATCCCTTTGGGCGCACAGATGAAGACCCGCACCGGTTCGCCGGTGCGGGTCTTTTTTATGCCCGGCTGACCCATGTAAGTAGCAGATCAGGTCGTTCTCAGCGCCGGGAACGACCTGATCTGCTACCTACTTGGGTGAGGTGAGCACAGCGGCAGGTGACCCGCACGCAGAACCGCAAGGGCCGCCGTCGTACTTTCCGAAAAAGTACGACGGCGGCCCTTGCGTTGGGCGCGGAGGCTTAGTCCCCCACGGCCTCAGTGATGCGGCGACGGATGCCGTCGAAGTGCCGGTTCAGCAGTTCGGACGCCGAAACTTTGTCCCCGGCTGCGACTGCGGCGTAGATGCTGCGGTGCATGGCGGCAGTTTTCGCCAGGTCCTCGTTGCCGGGACCGATCTCCACATGGATTTTCCGGTAAACCTTCCAGAAGACGCCCATGAGGTTGATCAGGAGCTCGTTGTTGAGGGGCTCGAAAAGGCGGCGGTGGAACTCGGCGTCCGCGGCAACAAAGTTTTCGCCGGCGGCAGCAAGTTCTTCCATCTGCTTCACGGCTTCTTCAATGGAGGCGAGCTGCTCCTTGGTCATGACGTCGATGGACGAGCCAATCAGGCCTGATTCCAGCGCCTGGCGAACGTCCACCAGCTGCAACGCTTCCAAGCCCTGGTGGCGGAGGGAAAGCCGGCCCCGGAAGGTGAGACCGTCCGCAAGGGCATCGAAGTTGCTCGGTGCCACGAACATGCCGAAGCCATGACGGATCTCAATGACGCCCAGCGCCTGGAGAACCTTGAGGGATTCCCGGAGCGTATTGCGCCCCACTCCGAGTGCGCCGGAAAGCTCGCTCTCGGTGGGCAATGGATCGCCTGCCTCGAGCTCGCGCTCAAGGATCAATTCCATAATGTCCGACTGCAGGGCACGCAGCCGGGCCTGTGCACTGAACCGCGCCTGCGGAACCACACCGGAAGTTGTCATGGCTTTCTCCTTGCCGATGCACCTGCCCCTCGGACCCGCTGAGGCCAGCCCGGGAAGTACGTGCGGTGTTAATATTGAGGCGAGCTTATAGCCCAGCCAAGATGAGTGACTCGCAACATACAATATCGGATGTCCCACCTCCGTCATAGCTATGTACCGTGAAATCGTTGAGATTTCCCCTCAGGGCTGGCCGCAGCCGGCAATCATCCCAGAGCGCAGCCGAAGCACCAGCGCCTTTTCTCACTTGACGTTCCGTTGTGACCGCCCTTACAGTTTCACTACGAGCATCGGACGTCCTACATCCGATAACCCACGAAACGCGAATGGTGAGGCACCCTATGAGCAAGACGATCCACAGCCTGCCGCTGGTCAACGACGCCAGCCGCCGGAACTTCCTGAAGCTAAGCGGCGCAGTTGGTGCAGCAGCCGCCTTCACGGCAACCCTCTCTGCGTGCGGCGGCGCTGCCAGCACCACCACGGGCACCACCACCAACACGGCGGCCGTCAACAAGGACCTCACCATCGAGGCAGGCATCTCCTACGCACTGTCCACCGGCTTCGATCCCCTGAGTTCCTCCGGCGCCACACCGATGGCAGCCAACCTGCACATCTTCGAAGGCCTCATCGAACTCCACCCGGCAACCCGCCAGCCATACAACGCCCTCGCAGCGTCGGACCCCAAGAAGGTCAACGACACTACCTACCAGGTGACCATCCGCGAAGGTGCGAAGTTCCACGACGGCTCCCCCGTCACCACTGAGGACGTCGCCTTCTCCTTCACCCGTGTGATGGACCCGGCCAACAAGTCGCTGTTCTCCCAGTTCATCCCCTTCATCCAGGACGTCAAGCCGCTGGACGCGAAGACGGTGGAGTTCACCCTTAAGTACGCCTTCCCCGGCTTCGGCCCCCGCATCTCGGTGGTCAAGATCGTCCCCAAGGCACTCGCCACGGACCTGAAGGCCTTCGACGCTTCACCCGTGGGATCCGGCCCGTACAAGCTCATCTCGGCAGTCAAGGACGACAAGATCGTCTTCGAAGCTTTCGCCGATTACAACGGCCCCAAGCCGGCACTGGCCAAGGGCATGACCTGGCTGCTGCTCTCCGACGCCGCAGCCCGCGTCACCGCAGTCCAGTCCGGCCGCGTTCAGGCGATCGAAGACGTTCCTTACCTGGACGTCGACGGCCTGAAGTCCAAGGTCAAGGTTGAGTCCGTCCAGTCCTTCGGCCTGCTGTTTCTCATGTTCAACTGCGCCAAGGCACCGTTCGACAACAAACTGGTCCGTCAGGCCCTGCACTACGGCATGGACAAAGAATCCATCATCAAGAAGGCCCTGTTCGGCAACGCCAAGGCCGCCACGTCCTACTTCCAGGAAGGCCACCCGGACTACGTCAAGGCCAAGAACGTCTACGGCTTCGATACGTCCAAGGCAGAAGAACTTCTGAAGCAGGCCGGCGTCACCAACCTCGAGTTCGAACTCCTCACCACGGACACCGCCTGGGTCAAGGACGTCGCACCACTGATCCTCGAATCCTGGAACAAGATCCCCGGCGTCAAGGTCACCGTGAAGAGCCTCCAGTCCGGCGCTTTGTACAGCGACCGCGTGGGCAAGGGCGACTTCTCCGTAGTTGCAGCCCCGGGCGATCCGTCCGTCTTCGGCAACGATGCAGACCTGCTGCTGAGCTGGTTCTACTCGGGCGCAACGTGGATGGACAAGCGTGCCTTCTGGACCACCCCGGAGCGCACCAAACTGCAGGAGCTCATGAACAAGGGCTCCCAGGCATCCGGTGACGAGGCCAAGAAGATCGTGGGCGAAATCGTGGACATGGTCTCCGATGAGGTTCCCCTGTACCCGGTCTTCCACCGCCAACTCCCCAGCGCCTGGGATGAGAAGAAGCTCAACGGCTTCCAGCCGCTTCCCACCACCGGCCTGTCGTTCATCGACGTCGGACGAACCGCCTAAAGCACCCCTCGCGTTGTGGGGCCCGCTCTGCGGCCTAAATCCCCCAAATAGCCCGCAGAGCGGGCCCCGCAACCAGCAGCACCCAACCAACCGGAGAACAAATTGGTCACGATATTGCGTTTGCTTGGCCGCAGACTTGCAGCATTGCCATTGATGATCCTGGGCATTACGTTGCTCGTCTTCCTCGTCCTGCAGGCCGCTCCTGGCGACCAGGCAAGCTCCGCCCTCGGTGACGGCGCCAGCGAAGAAGCCAAGCAGCAGTACCGCCAGGACAATGGCCTGAACGATCCCCTGGTCCTGCAGTACTTCCGCTTCCTCGGCAAGCTCCTTCAGTTCGACCTCGGCGTCACCACCCCACCGGCCAAGTCGGTGGCATCCATGATCGGCTCGGCGTTCCCCCTGACGCTCCAGCTCACCTTCCTTGGCGTCCTCATTGCGATCGTCCTCTCCCTGGCGTTCGGCATCCTCGGAGCCTTGTATCGCGATAAGTGGCAGGACCAGTTGGTCCGTGTCTTCTCCATCGCCGCGATCGCCACGCCGTCGTTCTGGCTCGGCATCCTGCTCATCCAGTGGTTCGCCCTCGGTGAGAACCCGATGTTCCCCTCAGGCGGAATTGCGACGCCGGAATCCGGCTTTGGCGGTTGGCTCAACTCGATGGCCCTCCCGGCACTCGCCCTCGGCATCCCCGTCTCAGCGTCGCTGATCCGCGTGGTCCGCACCTCCATGGTGGAGGAA
Organism: Paenarthrobacter sp. NPDC091711; assembly: GCF_044756605.1. Lineage (NCBI taxonomy): Bacteria > Bacillati > Actinomycetota > Actinomycetes > Micrococcales > Micrococcaceae > Paenarthrobacter > Paenarthrobacter sp. NPDC091711. The sequence continues at coordinate 138,546 of NZ_JBIVTF010000007.1, read as the reverse complement.
CTGGACCGCGACTACGTCCGCACCGCCATCGGCAACGGCGTCCCCTACCGCGAGGTGGTCTCCAAGAACGTCCTCCGCAACGCGCTCGTCACCCCGGTGACCGTGCTGGGACTCCGCGTCGGCTACCTGCTGGGTGGCGCCGTCGTGATTGAAATGATTTTCGCCCTGCCCGGCATGGGCCAGCTGATCCTCAACGGCATCACCAACCTGGACGTCAACCTGGTCCAGGGCGTGGTGCTCACCATCTCGGTCACCTTTGTTCTGGTGAACATCGTGGTGGACCTCCTCTACCTGCTCATCAACCCCCGAATCAGGACGGTATAGCTCATGCGCAGCAAGCTCGCAGAACGGCTAAGTGCCCCGGGCATTCGTTTCAAGGCCCTGCCCTGGGGCTCCCGTATCGCCCTGCTCTTCCTCATGGTGATTATCCTGGCGGCAATTTTCGCGCCGGTCATCGCACCGCACGATCCTCTGGAGACGTTCATTCCAGCCACGCCGCCGGGCGCCGAGCACTTCTTCGGCACCGACCGCCTGGGCCGTGACATCTTCTCCCGCCTCCTGTTCGGCGCACAGTCCTCGCTGATGATCGGCCTTGGCGCGGTTGCCCTGGCCATCGTTGCCGGTGCACTCCTCGGTTCCTTCGCGGCCACGTCCAGCAAGTCCGTGAACGAGATCATCATGCGGCTCATGGACATCCTCATGGCGTTCCCCGGCATCGCCCTGGCCGCCGTGCTGTTGGCAGCATTCGGCAACTCGGTCCCCACCATCATCATCGCCATCGCCATCATCTACACCCCGCAGCTGGCCCGCGTGGTCCGCGCCAACGTGCTGGCCCAATACGGCGAGGACTACGTCCGCGCCGAGCGTGTGATCGGTGCAGGCCGTTTCTACATCCTGGTCAAGCACATCGTCCGCAACACTGCCGCTCCCGTGCTGGTGTTCGCCACGGTCATGGTGGCCGACGCCATCATCCTCGAAGCCTCGCTGTCCTTCCTGGGCGCCGGCGTTCAGGACCCCGCTCCGTCCTGGGGCAACGTCATTTCCTACGGCCGCAACTTGGTCCTGTCCGGCGGCTGGTGGGCCACCACCTTCGCCGGTGTGACCATCCTGCTGACCGTGCTGTCACTGAACATCCTGGCCGAGGGCCTCACCGACGCCATGGTGAACCCGAAACTGCGCCGTGCCCCTGTTGTTACGGACGACGACGGCTCTACTGCTGCCGTGGCCGTGGACACCGAGGTTGCCACCTCCGTTGCCCAGCCTTCCGTGGTTGAGGCACACGAGCTCGACGGCGTCCGTGCAGCTTCCGCTGACGGCGTCGCTTCAGAGGCGGGAACCTCAGCCGTCCTCACCGACGTGAAGCTGGCCGCCGCCAACCCGCACCTCCTCCTGGACCGCGAACTGGAACTGCTCGCAGCCATCGAAGCGAAGCGCACCGACCGCCTCCCGCAGGTCTCCCCCGGTGCCCGCAATGTCCTTGAAGTGAAAAACCTGTCCATCCGATTCCCGGGCCGTTTCGGCGACATCGCGATCGTGGACAACGTCTCCTTCACTGTCCGCGAGGGCGAAACCATGGGCCTGGTGGGCGAATCCGGTTGTGGCAAGTCCATCACCTCCCTGGCCGTGATGGGGCTGCTGCCCAAGACCGCCCAGGTCACCGGCTCCATCAAGTTCGACGGCAAGGAACTCCTGGACGCCGCCACCAAGCACAGCAACCCGAAGGCCTATGAGGGCCTCCGCGGTGAACAAATTGCCATGGTCTACCAGGACGCGCTGAGCTCCCTGAACCCGTCCATGAAAATCAAGGACCAGATGGAGCAGCTCACCAAGCGCGGCGGCCGCAAGACCCCGGCCGAGCTGCTGGAAATGGTGAAACTGGATCCCGTCCGGACACTTGCCAGCTACCCGCACGAGCTCTCCGGCGGCCAGCGCCAACGCGTGCTGATCGCTATGGCCCTGTCCCGTTCGCCCAAGATCGTTGTTGCCGATGAGCCCACCACCGCCCTGGACGTCACTGTCCAGAAGCAGGTTGTGGACCTCCTCAACGAGCTGCGTGAACAACTCGGCTTCGCCATGGTTTTCGTCAGCCACGACCTCGCCCTGGTGGCCTCCCTGGCACACCGCATCACGGTGATGTACGCCGGCCAAGTGGTGGAATCCGCGCAGGCTTCGGAACTCCTGCAGAACCCCAAGCACGAGTACACCCGCGGCTTGCTGGGTGCTGTCCTCTCCATCGAGGCTGACGCTGTCCGCCTCCACCAGATCCCCGGCACTGTTCCGTCCCCTCGGGACTTCGCCACGGGCGACCGCTTCGCGGCCCGCTCACTGCGACCCGACGCCGATCCCCACCAGAAATTGGTCCTCACCACCGTCTCTTCGGTTTCCTCGGCGAACGGTGACGATGCCGATCACTACTGGGCGAGCCACTTGAAGGAGGATGCGAAATGAGTGAATCAACCGGCAAGCCGGTCATCGAGCTCAAGGACGTCAAGGTCTACCACCATGCACGAACCGGTGGCCTGTTCCGTCCGAACATCGTCAAGGCCGTGGACGGCGTGGACTTCACCATCAGCCGCGGCGAAACCGTCGGCATCGTGGGTGAGTCCGGCTGCGGCAAGTCCACCCTCGCTTCGGTGCTCGTGGGACTTCAGCCGCCGACGTCGGGCAAGGTTTTGTTCCACGGAAAGCCGGCCATCAAGCGGAACGCGGCCATGCGCAAGCAGTTTGGCCGCTCCGTTTCCGTGGTCTTCCAGGACCCGGCGACCGCCTTGAACCCGCGCATGACCATCCAGGACATCCTCACTGATCCCCTTCAGATCCACGGGATCGGCAACGCTGCTTCCCGCGCCGCCAAGGTCAAGGAACTCTTGGCGCTGGTTGGCTTGCCGCAATCGGCAGCCGAAGTGACGCCGTCGCAGGTTTCCGGCGGCCAGCGCCAGCGCGTGGCGATCGCCCGCGCGTTGGCTTTGGACCCGGACATCATCGTGGCGGACGAGCCGACGTCGGCGCTGGACGTTTCGGTCCGTGCGCAGGTCCTGAACCTGCTGTCCGATCTGAAGACCCAGCTGAACCTGGGCATGGTGTTCATTTCGCACGATATCCAAACGGTCCGCTACGTCTCGGACCGGATCTGCGTCATGTACTTCGGCAAGATCGTCGAACAAGGCTCCGCCGCGCAGGTCTTCGACAACCCGAGCAACGACTACACCAAGAAGCTGCTGGGCGCCGCGCCCAGCCTGCTTCACATCTAGTTTTTCCCTTCACAAGCTACAAACAACGGAGAATTCTGTGTCCACTCAGTTCCAGGGCGTCATCCCGCCGGTCATCACCCCCCGCCACGCAGACGGCAGCATCGACACCGCGTCGCTGAAAAACGTCACCAAGCACCTGATCGACGGCGGTGTGTCCGGCCTTTTCGTCCTGGGCTCCTCCGGCGAAGTCCCCTACCTCACCAACGATGAGCGTGAACTGGTGGTCTCCACCATCGCCGACGCCAATGCAGGCGCAGTCCCGCTGATCGTCGGCGCCAACGAGCAGACCACCACCCGCGTCATCGAAGAAGCGCGCAAAGTGGTGGACCTCGGAGCCGACGCGATCGTGGTCACCTCCATGTATTACGCCATCGGCAACGCCGCGGAGACCGAAACGCACTTCCGCAGCATCCACGCCGCCATCGAGAAGCCGATCTTCGCCTACGACGTTCCGGTCCGCACGCACTTCAAACTGCCTACCGATTTGTTGGTCCGCCTCGGCCGCGACGGTGTCATTGCCGGCGTCAAGGACTCCTCCGGCGACGACGTTTCCTTCCGCCAGCTGCTCCTCGCTGCCAAGGACATCCCCAACTTCGACATCTTCACCGGTCACGAAGTTGTGGTGGACGGCGCCCTCCTGGGCGGCGCGCAGGGCGTTGTGCCAGGCCTCGGCAACGTCGATCCGGCCGGCTACCGCCGCCTGTTCGACGCCGCGCAGGCCGGCGACTGGGCTCTTGTGGCAAGGGAGCAGGACCGCCTGGCCGACGTCTTCGAGATCGTTTACACCCCCAACGGCCGCGTCTCCGGCGGTGCGGCAGGCCTGGGTGCGTTCAAGACCGCGCTGCAGGTGATGGGCGTCATCGAGTCCAACACCATGAGCCAGCCCATGCTGTCCCTGAACGATTCCGAGACTGCCGCGATTCGCGAAATTCTGGAGCGGAACGGGCTGGTCTAGGTTTCCATGACCGCTTCCTTGACCCACGTGATCGGCGTTGACCTCGGCGGCACCAAAACCGCCGCCGGGGTTGTTGCCCACTCTGGTGAAGTGCTCATGTCGGAGACCATTCCGACGTTGAACCGGGCCGGTGGCGAAGCGATCCTCGACGCCACCGCTGCGCTGATCACGGGCTTGGTGGAGCGCGCTGCCGACGCCGGAATGTCAGTTTCCGGCGTCGGCATCGGCTCCGCCGGGGTCATTGATGCTGTTGCCGGGACCGTCGTCTCTGCGACCGACGCGATTCATGGCTGGGCCGGGACTTCGCTGGTTGCTGGGCTGTCTGCCCGACTTTCGCTCGCTGCCCCGTCCGTGCAGACCGTGCGCGCCGTCAATGATGTTCACGCCCACGCCCTCGGCGAGGCGTGGCTCGGCGCGGCCGCCGGATCCTCAAGTTCGCTCATGGTGGCATTCGGAACCGGCGTGGGCGGGAGCTTCGTGCTGGACGGTTCGCCTGTTCTGGGGCACCGCTTCGTGGGTGGTCACGTAGGGCACTTCGCTTCGCCTTACGCCTACTCCGACGGCGTTTCGCTGCCGTGTGTATGCGGTGCATCCGGACACGTCGAGGCGATCGCTTCCGGGCCGGCGATGTATGAGGCGTTTCTGCGCTTCGGCGGTTCTGCCTTGGAGGCGGCGGACACGCGTGGCGTGTTTGCGCTGGCCTCTGCTGCTCACGACGCTGCTCCTGCCGCAGGATCGGCGGACGGCCGCGCCGCTGCTTTGTGTGCAATAGACGTCGGCGCAGCCGCCGCCGGGCAAGCCGTGGGCGGACTCATCAACATTCTTGACCCCGAAACCGTGGTGATTTCCGGTGGTTTGGCCGACGCCGGCGAGCTCTGGTGGAAACCCATGGAGTTCGCCTTGCGTCAGGAACTGCTGACTCCCTTGGCCTCCGTGCCCGTTGTGAGGGCACGCCTCGGCAACACCGCTGCCATTGTTGGCGCGGCAAAACTCGTTCTTAAGTAGTCCGTAAGTAAGGGAGACATCATGATCCTCACCCCCACAGGCCTCGAGGCCCTCCGTTCCCAGCTGATCGTCTCCTGTCAGGCATACCCCGGAGAGCCCATGCGCGATCCCCGGACCACGGGACAAGTGGCGGCTTCGGCGGTCATCGGGGGCGCCGCGGCGATCCGTGTCCAAGGGTTGGCCGACGTGCAGTCCACGCGCACCGCCGTCGAGGTTCCTGTCATTGGCCTCTGGAAGGACGGGCACCACGGTGTCTTCATTACCCCCACGCTGCGGCACGCCCTGGCCGTGGCGAATGCGGGCGCGCATGTTGTGGCGATTGATGGAACACGCCGTGAGCGCCCGGACGGCTTGTCCTTTTCGGAGACTGTTGCCGGTATCCACTCGGAGTCCCATGCGCTGGTCATGGCAGATTGCGGCTCGTTTGAGGATGCCGTTGCTGCTGTGGAAGCGGGGGCAGACCTGATCGGCACCACGTTGTCCGGTTACACCGGCGAGCGCCCTAAGACCGACGGGCCGGACCTGGAGCTGTTGGAACAGATCGCCACCGCTGACCTGGGCAAACCACTCATCGCAGAGGGCCGCATCCACACCCCCGCCCACGCCCGGCAGGCCCTCGACGCCGGCGCATTCGCGGTTGTGGTCGGCACCGCGATCACCCATCCGGCCTCGATTACGGGCTTGTTCAAGGGCGCGATGCACGCCTAGGCCTGCGTTGCGGGGCCTACTCTGCGCCCCAAAACCCCCTACAAGCGCGCAGAGCAGGCCTCACAAGCTAGGTTTTCGTCTCCACTGGCCTGTCCAGTGCATGGCCGTACTGGGACCATCCGCCGACGAACAGCCTGCCGGTGCCCATTCCCAACTGCTCCATCACCAATAGGTTGTGGCACGCGGTCACCCCGGATCCGCAGTAGGCAATGGTCTTCGCGGCGGACAGGACTCCGGCACGCTCGAAGTTCGCGCGTATCTGCGGCTCCGGGAGCAGATGACCCGTGGCGTCGAGGTTCTCACGGCAGGGGACGTTCACGGCACCAGGTATGTGTCCGGGGCGGGGATCGATAGGGTCTTGGCGGCCTTCGAATCGGTCGCGATTCCTCGCGTCCATGGTGAGGAAGGCGTCAGAGGAGGCTTCCGAAATGTCTGCCAGCAGGTCTTCAGGCCAGGCTTTGGCAGTGAAGCTCCCGGTCCGGCGCAGCGGCGTTTCCGTGGTGAGATCCCCAGGATAGTTGCTTATCCCGCCGTCCAGGATCGCCGCATGGTGTCCCGTGGATCGGAGCATCCAGACCAGCCGGGCCGCGATGACTCCCCCAGCGTCGTCATAGTCCACTACGGTGTCCGAATCACTAATACCGGCGTCCCGCATGCCCTGAGCAAAAACTTCAGGATCGGGTAGCGGATTCCTGCCGGATTCGGGTGTTGCGGGCCCGGACAGCCAACGATCCATATCGACAAACACTGCGTCCGGAAGATGTCCGGCGTCGTAGGCGTCTTTACCGGAGGTGCCGTCCAAGTACCAGCGCGTATCCACCAAGACGAACCTCCCGACGTTGCGGGCACACCACTTCCAGTCAACAAAAGGTTTCAGTTCATCTCCCATGTATCGAGCCTAAAGAGAACTTCCATATTTTGAGATGCACATCCCAATATGCGGACAACCGCCTTACGTTGCGGGGCCTGCTTTGCGCCCCAAAACCCCCACGAACCCCGCAGAGCAGGCCTCACAACACTCAGGCAGCGGTTGTAGGCTTGCCCCATGACTGCCGAGAGCCCCCGGGAATTCGATGTAATCGTGATCGGCGCGGGCGCCGTAGGGGAAAACGTGGCGGACCGGGTGGTTCGCGGCGGCCTGACGGCGGTGATCATCGAAAGCGAACTAGTGGGCGGCGAGTGCTCGTACTGGGCATGCATTCCTTCCAAAGCACTCCTCCGTCCGGGGAGCGCGCTCCATGCCGCCCAAGTGGTGCCGGGGGCTATGGAAGCGATCACGGGAACCATAGACGCCGAAGCTGCACTAAAACACCGGGACTGGTTCACCAATAATTGGCAGGACGGCAGCCAGGTTGAATGGCTGGACAGCGCCGGGATTGAGTTGATCCGGGGCCGGGGCCGCATCACGGGACCTCGGGAAGTCCACGTGGACGGGATCGACGGCAACAGTTACGCGCTCAAAGCCCACCATGCCGTGGTGATTGCGACAGGCTCCACTCCCACCATTCCGGACATTGACGGCCTCAGCGACGTCCCTTTCTGGACAACCCGTGGTGCCACGGCCGCCAAGGAAATCCCGAACCGTTTTGTGGTGCTCGGCGGTGGCGTAGCCGGAGTGGAAATGGCGCAGGCCTTCGCCCGCCTCGGCTCGGACGTCACGCTCATTGCCCGCGGCCGTTTGCTGAGCAGCTACCCGGAGGAAGCCGCCAACCTGGTGCTGGCAGGGCTTCGCGCCGACGGCGTTGCTGTCCACCTCCACACTGATGTCCAGAGGGTGGGGAAGAACGACGACGGCTCAGTGACGGTGACGCTCGACGGCACCACACTTGATGCCGACCAGCTCCTGGTGAGCTCCGGAAGGCACCCCGCTTTGGCCAATCTAGGCTTGGAAAATGTGGGCGTGGAAGCGCAGGACGGCAAACCCCTGCGAGTCACCACCGAAGCCAGCGGGCTGGTGGAAGGCCCCGCTAGTGATGGCACCAGCGGATTCTGGCTTTACGCCGCCGGGGATGCGGCCGGCAAGGTACTCCTGACCCATCAGGGCAAATATGAGGCCCGGGCTGCCGGTGACGCAATTGTGGCAAGGGCCAACGGCAAGCTCACTGGCTCCCCGAAGCCGTGGAGCCCCTACGCGCACACGGCCAATGACCACGCCGTCCCCAGCGTGGTGTTCACGGATCCTGAGGTGGCCTCGGTTGGCCCAAGCCTGGAGCAGGCGCTGCTACAGGGCAAGAACGTCACCGGCGTGGAACTCCCCATCAACGTCTCCGGCTCCCAACTGCACTCCCCCGATTACAAGGGCTGGGCGCAGATGGTGGTTGATGAGGATCGGAAAGTCATTCTGGGCGCCACGTTCGTGGGCCCTGGCGTGGCAGAACTCCTCCATTCCGCAACGATCGCGATAGTGGGCGAGGTCCCCCTTGACCGCCTTTGGCATGCAGTTCCGTCGTACCCCACCATCAGCGAAGTGTGGCTGCGGCTTCTGGAAAAGTACGGACTCTAAAACTCCTATTTGAACTGACTGGTCAGTTTAGTTAGACTTTCAGCAGACACCATTTCTGCGAAAGGCTTCATTGTGCTGTCCGTACAGCAACTTCAGATCAACGGCCGCCGGGGCGATCTCCTTCCGGCAACGTCACTTCAAGTCCGCCGCGGCGAACTCCTGCTCGTCGCTGGAGAGGGCCAGGACCAACGGACAGCTTTGGCGTTGGCTTTGAGCGGCCGCATGAAGCCCAGCAACGGCGTCCTCAGCTGGGACACCACCACCAAAACCAAGAAGATCCGCCTTGCCAGCGCCTTGGTGGACTCTCCCGGCGTCAACGAACCCGAGCAGCACCTCAGCGTCCGCGACCTCGTCACCGAGGACCTCTCCCTCATCCCCCGCCGTTTCCGCGGCGCACTGCTGAGCAAACCGTGGCTGAAGGTCAACAGCTTTGAAGACATCGCTGGTCTCTGGATAGAACAAATTCCCGCCGCCCGGCGCTTGGAACTCCTCACCGCGCTGGCCCTGGCAGATCCGGCCACGGACCTCCTCGTGGTGGACTCCCCGGACCGCCACAGCGCCGATCCCTCGGCCTGGTTGCCCCGGCTTCAGGCATTGGCGTCCGACGCCGGGCGTCCGCTTGCCGTCGTCGCCGTCGTAGGTGCCCTCCCGGACAACTGGACCGGAGCCGCTGCGGTGATCGGAAACTCCGTGACGCATCCTCCTGAACCGGAAGCTGAAGCCGCGCCGGCCGAGCCCGAAACCGAACCCGCAACCGAGCCCAAAGCCAAGCATGCCGCCCAACCGGCGTCTGAAACTACATCGGCTGCCCACGCTGAATCCGAAAACCTTCAAAGGACTGCAAAGTGACTGTTCTGCGGCTGGCCCGCTCCGAACTCAAGCGCATGACCGGCGGGCTCCTGCCCAAGCTGACCATCCTCGCCCTGACCATGGTTCCGTTGCTCTACGGCGCGGTGTACCTTTACGCGAACTGGGATCCGTACGGCAACCTGAACCAGATCGACGCCGCCTTGGTGGTTGAAGACACGGGTGCCACCTCAAAAGACGGCACGGAACTGCAGGCCGGCAAGAAGGTGGCAGACAGCCTGGTGGACGGTCACGTCTTCAACTGGAAGCAGGTCTCCAGCGCTGAGGATGCGGATGCCGGTGTCCGCACGGGTGAGTACGCTTTCGCGCTTCGCATCCCCAAGGATTTCTCGGCCAACCTGGTCTCCCCCGGCAGTTTCGACGCCGCCAACCAGGCCATGCTGCACGTCACCACCAACGACGCCAACAACTATCTCCTGAGCACCATCGTGGACAAGCTCACCACGGCTGTGCACTCCACTGTCGCCAAGGAAGTGGGCGAGGAAACGGCCAACCAGCTCCTCACCGGTTTTGGGACCATCCATGCGTCCATCGTGAAAGCCGCCGATGGTGCCTCCGAGTTGGCCACGGGTGTGGGGAAACTCAGTGATGGCGCCGCGACGCTGCACACCGGCACCACCCAGCTGGTCACCGGCGCGGACCAACTCGTGGCCGGGCAAACCCAATTGCGCGATGGTGCTGTGCAGTTGAACGCCGGCGCGGGCCAGTTGAGCTCCGGCCTGAACGAACTCAGGAACAAGACGGCCACCCTGCCCGCGGACTCCCAAAAGCTCGCTGATGGCGCCGCCCAAGTAGCCGCCGGGAACGCCGAGCTGAACACGAAAGTCCAGGACGTCGTCGGACAGCTCGAAGCGGCAGACAAGGGCCTCCGTACCCGTGTGCTCGACTCGAACGCGCGACTGGTCACTGCCGGTGTGCTGACGCAGGAGCAGGCCGACAAGGTTCTGGCAGACTTCGATGCTGCCGCAGCGTCGAGCCCCGTCACCGATGCGAAGGCAAAAATTTCCGGTGACGCTGCCAAAATCCAGCAGCTCTCCGACGGTTCAGCCGCTGTGAGCGCCGGAGCCTCCAAGCTGGCCGCCGCCACACCAGCGCTGACCGAGGCCATCTCGAAGGCCGCAGACGGGGCCGGGCAGCTCAACGCGGGCGCATCAACGTTGGCCGCCGGGCAGCAGACCGCCTTGGACGGCGCAGCGAAACTCGACGACGGCGCCCACCAATTGGACGACGGTGCAGGCCAGCTCGCCAGCGGCGCAGTGACCGCATCCGATGGTTCACATACCCTGGCCACCGAGCTCGCCAAAGGCGCCGGAGACATCCCCAACCCGAACGATGAGCAGAAAAACAGTGTGTCCAAGGTGATCGCGGATCCGGTGGCCGTGGACAACGTGTCCCAAGCCAAGGCTGGTTCCTATGGCGCCGGGCTGGCACCGTTCTTCCTCACACTGGCCCTCTGGATCGGCGTGTTCATGCTGGTCCAGGCCATGCGACCCATCACCCAGCGGGCCTTGGCGTCGAACGCCCCCGCCTGGAAGATCGCCGTCGGAGGCTGGCTGCCGTTCTTCGTGGTCTCGGTCCTGCAGGCCACCATCCTCACCCTGGTGGTGAACCTTGGCTTGGGCTTGAACCCCGCGCATCCCATCGGAATGTGGCTGTTTATGTTGGCCGCGGTGATGGCATTCAGCGCGATCATCCAAGGCATCGTGGCGCTGATGGGGACGCCCGGCAAGTTTGTGGTGCTGATCCTGTTGGTCCTCCAGCTCGTTTCCTCGGGCGGTACGTTCCCGTGGCAGACCACGCCCATGCCGCTGCACGTGGTGCACGAGGTCCTGCCCATGGGATACGTGGTGACCGGCATGCGTCACCTGATCTACGGCGGTGAGCTCAGCATGATCTGGCCCACGGTCCTAGGCCTGCTTGGATACACTTTGCTGGGAATGGCGCTGTCCACGCTCGCCGTCCGCAAACACAAGGTGTGGACCCTCAAGACCCTGAAGCCGGAGATCGCAGTATGAGCACCACCGAGCCGGTCCCTTCCGCAACCGACGCCGGCCTGTCGGAGAAGAAGCTCCGCCCGGGCCGCACCAACGCCACCAAGCAGCGCCTGTTCGAGGCTTCCATGGAGTTGATCGGCGAGCGCGGCGCTGCGGGGGTGACCGTGGATGAAATTGCGGCCGCCGCCGGGGTGTCCAAGGGAACTGTCTACTACAACTTCGGCAGCAAATCCGATCTGATCGCGCAGTTGCTGCGGCATGGCGTGGACATCATGCTGGCCAGGCTGCAGGATGTCCGCGGACAGAGCACCGACCCCCTGGAATCCATGAACAACATGGTGGGGCAGGCCATGGAGTTCATGGACGATTACCCCTCCTTCGCCCGCCTCTGGGTGAGCGAAAACTGGCGGACGCCCGGTGAGTGGAGTGCCGTATTTGCCGAGCTTCGGGCTGAGCTCCTGGCCGTGATCGGCTCGGCCGTCGAGAGCGTCGCGGCGGGTTACAAGGTTGATGAATCGATTGCCCGCGGTTCTTTGGAGGCGGCGATCTTCGGAGCCATCTTCGTGGTGGGCCTGGACCGGCAAACGTACAACCCCGAGCGCACGCGCGAGCAAAGCGTCGCAGCCGTGATGACCATCATGCACGGGTACGTCATCAAGTAAGCCTTCCCGTTGCGGGGCCTGCTCTGCGCGCTATTTTTGGCTATTGAGGCGCAAACCGGGCCCCGCAACGGTATCCAACTGCAATGTACGACGGCGTGGCGTGGCCACTTGGTCGGCGATGATTAACCTCATGCGTCACATGGGGAACAGTGGGAAGCTTGCGGTAGTGGCCGCCTTCGTATCGCTGGGGCTGCTGGTGCTGGCCGCCGTGGTCCTCGAGGAACTGGTCCTGTACTTGTTCCTTGGCGCTGTTCTGGTCTGCTATTTGGCCTCCCTCGTACAGATCTTCAACCGGCGGCGTTACCTCGTGGTACTTCTGGGTGCAGCCGGAACCAGCCTGTTCATCGGATGCAGCATCGCGTTCCTGCGGATGTGGGGCATCGCGTTCAGCCAGGACGCCAACGCCTTGGGCAGTACTCCGCTGGGCAGCGCTGCCAGCACCCGGGATTCAGACATCTACTTCTACTTGGCCGTGATGGCGGGTGTGGGCACGCTGGCCGTGATGTTCCTCGGCGCGGTGGTGCCGTCGTTCGGTTCACGGGCTGTGGCCCCTGCCCGGAAGCCCGCGAGCCCGGCCAAACGAGCCCCGGCCTCACGCAAACCTGTTTCCCGTACAGCTGCACCGGCCAAACGTCCTGCTGCACCTCCGCGTGCCTCGACCGCAGCCAAGGCAAGCGGTGCAGCGAAGACCACCCCCGTGAAGCGTCCCGCACCCCGTACGCCAGCAGCGCCAGCCAAGCGTCCGACGTCGAGCGGTTCTTCTCAACGCAAGCCGGCCCCGAAGCGCTAGAGCCCCTTGCGTTGCGAGGCCCGCTCTACGCAATTCCCCAAGATCCAAACACGCACAACAGGCCCCACAACAAAACCCCCTTGCGTTGCGAGGCCCGCTCTGCGCCCCAACACGGGATCCAAACACGCACAACAGGCCCCACAACAAAACCCCCTTGCGTTGCGAGGCCTACTCTGCGCCCTTCCCCAAGACCGAAACACGCACAACAGGCCCCACAACGGGGTAAGGGGCGGGGCGGGGTCAGGAGTCGAAGCCCAGTCCCACGGCGTCGAGGGCTTTGAGGATGAGGTTCCGCTTCCCTTGGTTGTGATCTGCCCGGTCCATGGACCACCGCGTCAGGTTGATGCCCAGGGAGGCCAGCGGCTCAGGCGGGAACGGCAGGGGACGTTTCCGGACCATTTCCAGCCGGGTGCGCTCGGTGTCCAAGCCACCCAAGAGGTCCAGGAGGACGTCGGCGGCGAAGGCGGTGGCGCCCACTCCGAGGCCCGTGAAACCTGCCGCAAACGCTACCCGTCCCTTCCGCGCCGTTCCGAAGAAGGCACAGAATTGCGTGCTCGAATCGATGGGTCCGGCCCACTTATGGGTGAACTTCAGCCCTTCGAGCTGCGGGAATGTGGTGAAGAAGTGCGAGGCGATCTTCTCCCATGTCGCCGGCTGGTGCTCGTGCTTTTGGTCCACGCGGCGCCCCCAGAAGTAGAGGGCGTCGTAGCCTCCGAACAGGATCCGATGGTCCTTGGTGATCCGGTAATAGTGGAACTGGTTGGCTACGTCCCCAATGCCCTGCCTTTTGCCCCAGCCGATGGAGTCCAACTGCTCTGCGGTGAGGGGCTCGGTCATGAGCGCGTAGTCGTACACCGGCACCGTCATGAGCTGGTTCCGCTTCAGAAGTGAAGGAAACACGTTGGTACCGAGGACTACGTGCGCCGCTTCCACGGCGCCGCGCTCCGTGACCACGGTGACGCCGTGCTCGTGATCCTTCAGCTCCCGCACACGGGTGCCCTCATGGATCACCACGCCGAGCTCATGAGCCACCCGCGCCAATTCGAGTCCCAGTTTGTACGGGTGGACCATGGCCACAGAGTCCTTGTGCCAGCGGCCCGCCAGATAGGTAGGCGAATTAACCTCCGCCCGAACGGCTTCCTGGTCCAGGAAAACGCTGCCCGGGGTGTCGTCCTCCTGGAGCCACGCCACTTGGTGCGGTTCCACTGCGACGTTGAGCTCACCTGTGCGTTCCCATTCGCAGTCCATGCCGTACTTCTCCACGGCTTCCTGCATGCGGTCCAAGTTTTCCATGCCCAGCCGGTCCAGCACTTCCAGCTCGTCCGGCCAACGGTTCTTGCCGTTCTCGTGGCCGTGGGTGAGGCTCGCCTCGCAGAAGCCGCCGTTGCGGCCCGACGCTGCCCATGCCACCCGCTCCCCTTCCAGCAGGATCACGGTCCGGCCAGGCTCGCGTTCCTTGGCGCGCAGCGCTGTCCACAAGCCGGTGTAGCCGCCGCCGACGATCACCAGATCGGCGGCAGCATCGCCGTCGAGCTGTGGGTAGCGGGTTGCTGAGTCCTTGAGGTGGTCGATCCAGAACGGCCGGTGGGCCGCACCTTCCAAGGCGCGGGCCACCACGGTGGCTTGGGGGACATTCCGTTCGAAAACGGTGGTATTCACGGGAAATTCTCCTGCTTCTAGGCGCACTGATGGGGCGCCGGGACTGTTGTTGGTGGCCAAGGCCGTTACTGCTTAGGCGGTGACCGGTTCGGCGTCCCACAAGGGCCGGGGACGCGAGGCGATGAGGTTCCTCGTGTAGTCGTCTCCGGGGTCCTCAAGGATTCGGGCAGTGGGCCCTTGCTCCACGATCCGTCCCTGATGCATCACCAGTACTTCCGAGCACAAGCGCGAGACCACAGCCAGGTCATGGGTGACGAACAGGATGGTCAGTCCCAGCTGGTCCCGCAGTTCTTCCACGAGCTCCAGCACCTGGGCCTGAACGGAGACGTCCAAGGCACTGGTGGCTTCGTCCAGAACCAGGAGTCGTGGGCGGGCAGCGAGCGCCTTTGCCAACGCAACGCGTTGCCGCTGCCCACCCGAGAGTGCTCGGGGCAGGGCATCGAAGCGTTCCGGCCCGATTCCCACCCGGCCCAGCAGGTTGCGGGCACTGTCCTTGGCTTCCTTGCGCCCCTGTTTCTGATGCAGGCGGAAGACGTCAGCCACGGCGTTACCTACCGGGATGCGCGGGTCCAAGGACAGGTAGGGATCCTGGAACACTATCTGGACGTCCCTAGCCAGGGCTTTCCGTTCGGAGGCTTTCAGTGGGCGGTGCGGACGGGGGATGTCCCGCAGGGTAAGTTCACCGGATGTGGGGGTTTCCAAGGCCACCACCAGCCGCGCGAGGGTGGACTTTCCGGAACCAGACTCACCCACGATGCCCAGGGATCCGCCCTCCGGAAGGCTGAATTCGGCCCCATCCAGGGCGGCGACAGTCCCGCCGCGGGGAAGCTGGTACGTCTTGGATAGCCCGGAGACCTTCAGCAGAGGGGCTGGGTCCAGCCCGGACACCTCCGCCACAGAAGAGCCAGCGCCGGTCTCAATGACGGGTGTCGCCTCCACCAACTGCCGTGTGTAGTCCTGCTCAGGGGTCAGGAAGACAGTCCGGGTTGGTCCGTGTTCCACCACTTCGCCTCGGCGAAGCACGTAGACGCGTTCGCACAAGCTGGCGGCGAGGTTGAGGTCGTGGGTGATGAAGAGCATGCCCATCCCCCGCGATTGTTGTTCTTCACGCAAGAGCTTCACGATCCCCGCCTGGGTAGTGACGTCCAGGGCGGTGGTGGGCTCGTCACACAGCAACAGATCCGGTGAGTTCAGGAGTGCCACGGCGATCATGACGCGTTGGAGCATCCCGCCGGAGAGCTGGTGGGGGTGCTGATCTATTAGCCCACCCGCCCGCCGAAGACCCACCTGCTCCAGTTGTGCCACGGCCCGTTCAGTGGCCTCGGCCCGGGACAACCCATCAAGCCTCACTAGGGTTTCCGTCAGGAAATCCCCTACGGTCCGGACGGGATTGATCCCGGCTCTGGGGTCCTGGAAGATCATGGACGCGTGTTTCCGGCGCAGTTCCATGAGGCGATGTTTGCTGGCCGTCAGAGTATCCAGGCCCTGAACAGATACCAGGCCGGAGGACTCCGAACCGCCGGGAAGCAACCCCAGCGCGGCACGAGTGGTCAGCGACTTACCTGAGCCGGACTCCCCCACCAAGGCGACAGCTTCGCCGTCGTTCACGTGCAGGGAGACACTTTCCAGCAGCGGCGGGCGGCCCGGAAAGCCGAGCGTAAAGTTTTCGATCTGCAAGAGCTGGCTCATGAAAGTTTTCCTCCGATGCGGTCTGAGAGTTCCTCGCCGATGACGTTGACGGCAACCACCACCAGGACCACCACCAACGCGGGCCAGAAGGCGGGGAGGATATAGCCACCCAGCAGGGCGCCACGGGATTCCTCGATCATGGCGCCCCAGTCGCTGGTGGGCGGTTGCACGCCGAGCCCGATGAAGGAGAGCGCCGCGAGGTCGGCCAGCACATAGCCGAAGTTCAGTGTTGACTGCGCGCCAACAGTGGGGATCAGGTTCGGGAGAACCCGTCCCAGCACCACCCAAGGCGTCCGGAATCCGAGCACCCGGTACGCCTGGACGTACGGCCTGCCGCGCTCAGCCACCACCAACGACTGCGCCAGCCGGGCAACGTAAGGAACGTACGCGATGGTCATGGCCAGGATGGGCGCAAAGAGCCCCTTACCGAACAAGGCGATGGCAAGCATGGCCATCAGCAGCGCGGGAAAAGCAAAGAGAAGATCGAAAAGACGGCCCAAAACCTTGCCCAGCCAGCCCTCGGACCAGCCAGCCACCAGTCCAAGCAGCAGGCCCAGGACGGTGGATCCGATCACCACGATGGTGGGCCCGAGCAGCGAGGTCCGCCCGCCGTGCATGAGCCGGCTGAGGAGATCACGGCCCAGAGCGTCGGTCCCCAGCAGGTGCTGTCCTCCGGGACCGGCAAGAACGTTGTTGAGGTCCACGTAGTCGGGGTCGTACGGCGCCAGGACCGGGGCGAAAAGTGAAAGAAGTACGACGACGGCGGCAACGGCGAGCGCGCCCCACGCCATGGGTGACAAGAGGCTGCCGTAACGGCGAAGCCCCGCCTGTGGCAGTTGGATGGCTAACGTCATCGGGACTCCGTTCCGGCCGCGATCCGCGGATCAATGAGGGGTTGGACAAGATCCACCACGGTGTTGACCAGGACAAAGGCTGCAACCACCACCATGACGATCGCTTGGACAACACCGAAGTCCAGCCGATCGATGGACTGCACCAGGAGTTGCCCGATGCCGGAGAGGCCAAAGGTCCGCTCGATGATGGCGCTGGAGACCAGAAGTCCGGCCACCAGGACGCCGCTCACGGTCAGGATGGGTCCCATGGCATTGCGCAGGACGTGGCGTGCCACCACGGATCCACGGGTGAGGCCGCGGCTGGTGGCTACCTCAACGTGTTCGCGGAGCAGTTGCTCGTTCATGGAGGAACGGGTCACCCTGGCCACCATGGCGATGTAGGTGATGCCCAAGGCGAGTGCCGGGAGGGTGAGATGCCAGATCCGGTCCCATCCGCCGTCGCCGCTTCCAAAAGAGGGGAACCAGCCCAAGCCCACGGAGAAGAGCGCTACCAAGGCGATGGCTGCCACAAACGGCGGAACGGCACCAGCGGCGGTGAGGGTGATGAGGATGAAGCGGTCACCGAAGCCTTTGTTCAGGCTGGCCACGATGCCGGCAAACAGGCCCAGGACAGTGATGAAAACTGCGGCGAGTGCCACGAGCTGCAGTGTGGTGGGCAGCCGTCCGAGCAAGACGTCCGAGACGTCCTGGCGGTAGGTCAGCGAGCGGCCCCAGTCCCCCTGGAGAATGCCCCCGAGCCAGTTCAGGTACTGTTCCCAGGCCGGTTTATCCAGGCCGAACTGCCGGGTGATCTCTTCGAGTGCCTCAGGCTTGGGGCTGCGTCCCCTCAGTAGGAACCGTGCGGGATCGCCGGGAACCAGGAAGCGTGAGAAGAACACTGCCAATGAGGCAACGAAGAGGGTGGCCACCAAGGACAGAACCTTCTTGGCGATGAAGAGAACGGGACGAACCCTGCCTTTTTCCCGCTTGCCGGTGGGGGCAGCCGGGGCCGGCGCCTGTACGTGATCGGTGGCGGTCATGTCAGCGACCTCCTATCTGGGCTGCCCACGGGAAGTACATGTAGTTGATGGACGGGTCCGCCCCGGTGATGCGCTTGCCCAGCCACATGGACGTGACGGTCTCATAGAGCGGCCCCCACACCACGTCATCGGCGGCCAGCTTGGCGGCCTGGCCAGTCAGCTTGCCCCGGGCGTCCGGGTCCTGCACGGTGTACGCGGTGTTGACCAGATCATCAAATTCCGGGTTGCTCCAGCCGCCATAGTTGCTGAAATCGCCGGTGCGCAGCACGCTGTACATTTCCAGGGGCTCGGTGCTGGAGAGGTACCAGGACGTCACCAGGAGGTCCACGTTCTTGCGGGCCTCGGGGTCGGAGAAGAGGGTGGTGTATTTGTCGTTGGACATGGTCTGGATTTCAGGGTCCAGGCCGATCTCCTTGGCCGCGGATGCAATGGCCCGGGCCGTGATGTCGAATGCTGCGTTCAGTGAGGCGGTGGCGAAGACGAACTTGCTGCCCTCGGCCCCTGCTTCCTTGACGAGCTTCTTCGCTTCTTCCAGGTCATAGGGCGTGGACAGCAACCCGTCGAAAGCCTCGTCCGCAGTCTGGGACTGTACGTCCTTCCACACACTTTTAGTGGTTAACGCGTCCGTTTTCTTCGCATAGCCCTGCTCGGCCGCCTTGATCAAGGCTTCACGATTGATGGCCATCATCAACGCCTTGCGGACCCGGACGTCCTTGAACGTGCCGGCGAGGTTGGTGAAGACCATGCTCTGCACCGACGTATCCTCGCCGAAGTACAGCGACCCGGCGTCTTTGTTGGCCTTCAGGATGTCCATGGCATTGGACGGGATCGCGAAGCCACCGTCTATTTCGCCGGTCTGGAACGCGTTGATCCGGGACGTGGCATCGGGCAGCATCTTGAACGTCACCTGGGCTGATTTGGCTTTGAGTTCCGGGTCCCAGTAGTCCTCGAACCGTTTGATGGTGATGCTCTCCCCGGCCTCCCATTGCTCGAATTTGAAGGGTCCGGTGCAGTTCACGCCGGTGCTTGAGTTACCGTAATCCTTGCCCGCCGTTTCCAGCGTTTTCGCGGACTCCACCACGCCAGTGGCACCCACCAAGGACGCGTTGAACACGTAATCCGGCTTGGTGGTGGTCACTGTGACCTGGAAGTCGCCGGTCTTCTCGATTGACTCCACGTTCTGGTAGGCAGAGGCCCAAAAGGAGCCCACTTCGGGGTCCACGTGGCGGCTCAGGGAGGCCACAACATCGTCTGCGGTCATCTCGCTGCCGTCGTGAAACTTCACGCCCTGCCGGATGGTGTAAACCCACGTCAACGGATCCGGATTCTCCACGCGGGTGGCCAGGCCCGGCGACGTGGAGAGGTCCGCGTTCCAACGGAACAGCGACTCACACACATTGGACAGGACAGTGTTGTCCGGGTAGTCGAAGGCGTACGCGTAATCCAGGGAGAACGGCTCCGCGTACATGGCCCAGTTGAAGTTATCGATCTCTTTGCTTGGGGCCGGAGTGGAGTCGGACATGGTGAACTTGGCTCCGCCCGCGGCGTCCGTCACGCTGGCGGGCCGGACGCCACAGCCGCCCAGAACCAAGCCGGCCACGACGGCGGCGACACCCACCGCGGTGATGCGCGACGGCGTCGTCCGCTGTTTGGAGCGCACGGCACCTTTCGCTGGCAGGGACGCTGCTGGCGGTTTCATGGCATCACCGGCGCGGGCTCGACGTGCTGATCCCGGGCTGTTGCGCGGTCATAGACGCATTCGCCCCCAATCCACGTCTGCGTCACCACCGCACGGTGTAGTTCCTCCGCCGGGAGGTCAAAGACGTTCAGGTCCAGAACCGCAAGGTCTGCGAGTTTTCCCGGTTCCAACGTGCCCGTTTCAGCGTCCAGATGGTTGATCCAGGCGGAGCCATGAGTGTAGGCATCCAGGATCTGTTTGAGGCTGAGCTTTTGTGATTCAGGACCGAGCGGGGGCAGGTCCTCCTCCGGTGCTGCGCGGTTGACTGCGACGTGGATGGCCGCGATGGGGTCCGCCGTGGAGACCGGCCAGTCGCTTCCTGCCACCAAGCGGGCGCCGGCCGTCGCCAGTTCGCCGAAGGGGTAGTGCCTTTCCTCGGCGCCAGGCTCAAGGAACGGCAGGGTCAGGGTGTCCATCTGTTCTTCGTGGCAGGCCCAGAGAGCCTGCATGTTGGCCGCCGCATTCAGTTCGGCAAAACGGGGAACATCCTCGCTGCGGACCATCTGCAGGTGGGCCAGGTGGTGCCGTTGATCGTTTGGCCCGTTGCTGTTCCGCGCTGCCTCGAGCGCGTCCAAGGCGTCAGTCACGGCGCGGTCTCCCAGTGCGTGAAAGTGAACCTGCATGCCGGATGCGTCAATGGCGGTGACGAATTCCTTCAGCTCATCCGGTTCGAAGAACTCGATGCCCCGGTTGTCCGTGTGGTGTCCATGGTGGTCGAGGTAGACGTGGTGCATGGCGGCTGTGTAGTTCTCGGCCACACCATCCACCATGACTTTGACGGTGTTGGCGTTGAGCTGAAGGTGATCGAAAGTGCTGGCGGTCCTATCCCGGCGTTCCACGATCGCGTCCAGCTGGCCCATCCCGGCCGTGCGGTCCCACCACTGACATGCGGTGACCCGGGCTTTGAGGTCTCCTGCTTTGGCCGCGTTCATGTAGACGTCCAAGTGATCGGCGTGTTCACCCTCCGGGATGGGAACCCAAGCGTCCTGCCAGGCAGTAATGCCCTGCGCCAGGAGCAGTTCCTGGGACGCGAGCAGGCCCTGGTACGCCAACTCGTAAGGCACTGCCGGTTTGGCCGCATTGAAGAGGTCCATAGCCCCCTCATGAACTGTGCCCGCCGGCGTCCCGTCCTCTTCGCGTTCCAGCCGTCCGCCCTCCGGGTCAGGCGTTTCCGCGCTGATTCCCGCGGCCGCAAAAGCTGCGGTGTTGGCCCATGCCCCGTGGTGGTCCCGGTTGATGAGGTAAACGGGCCGGTCCGGCACCACGGCGTCCAGCAGGTCACGCGTGGGAGTGCCTCCGGTGAAGAAGTCCATGGACCATCCGGCGCCCAGGATCCAGGGTTCGTCAGGGTTTTCCGCCGCGTAGCGGGCAACACGTGCCACCGCCTCTTCTGCGCTGGTGGTCTCCGTCAGGTCACACTGAAGCAACTCGATCCCGGCGAAGATGGGGTGGATGTGGGCGTCCTGGAAGCCGGGTACCACCAGTTGACCTTGCAGATCCACTCTGCGGGTCTCCGGGGTGACAGTTCCGTTGACGTCCTCGGGTGTTCCGACGGCGATGATCCGGCCTCCGGCTAGTGCCAGGTTTACGCGGAGGGGTCCGGCGTCGTTGCCGGTGTATACCCACCCGTTCTCAAACAAAATCTCTGCGTGCACGGTGGAGTCCTTTCGAGGGAAATTCAACTCTGCGAGACACACTATGAGCCGGATCACATTAAAGTCAACAGTGTTGACATCAATGCTGACAAAGACTTTGACTGGACCTCGAAAGGAGGAGGCCATGAATCATGTAGGTTGATATTCAACCGGGGATCGCATGGAAGGCGGACAACTGATGGTGCAGCCAGCACAGTCGACGGACCGCCGTACGCGCCTGGACCCCGCCACCATCATTGACGCCGTCCTGCGGATTTCGAGCCTGGAACTCGGGGAACGGCTAACAGTCCGCCGGCTGGGACAAGAACTCGAGGTGGACGCCACCGCCGTCTACCGTCACTTCCGGAACCGGGACGCAATTGTCAGGGCAGCCCTGGACCAACTGTTCATGATGTCCGTGGAGCGCACACTGGCCACCGCACGGGATCACCACTGGCGTGCCCGGCTGGAGGCGTACCTCGACGAACTCCTCAAAGCCTTCATGCAGCATCCGTCGTTGGGGAGCGAATCGTTCGCCACGGACACCTACGGCCCCGGCGAGTTGAAGGCGATCGAGTTCGTTCTGCAATGCCTCACCGACGCGGGGCTGGCAGAGGATCGCGTGGTGCACTACTACGCGGCCTTGGAGAGCTACACCCTTGCACTCGGCGCCGGAATAGCAGTGGAAATCCAGCGGCTCCCCGATTCCGAGGGCCACGATCCCTGGCTCAACCCCAGGGTTTTCACACGCATCACCGGGCACCCGCTGCTTGAAAAGCACCACGCAGCACTGCAAAACCTCGACTCCCTCAAAGCATTCCAGGCCGGCCTTGCGGCCATCCTGGACAGCGCCGAACGGGAAAGCAGCAAGCAGGCCTGACCGGCTGCTTGACCAGCAACGCCCCCACCCCCGCACGAACGCCACCACCCGGCGTCGTTCATTCAGCACTGCCCGGACAGCGACGC
Source organism: Paenarthrobacter sp. NPDC091711 (assembly GCF_044756605.1). NCBI lineage: Bacteria > Bacillati > Actinomycetota > Actinomycetes > Micrococcales > Micrococcaceae > Paenarthrobacter > Paenarthrobacter sp. NPDC091711. Next base: position 116,252 of record NZ_JBIVTF010000007.1, on the reverse strand, counting down.
CCGGCAGGGAAAGCACGGTACCCCCATGCACCAGTTCATCAACGGAAAACTGCTCTCCGGCACCTCCGGAAACAGCCTCAACGTCATCAACCCGGCCACCTCGGAGGTGGTGGAAACAGTGGGACTCGCTTCACTGGAGGATCTGGAGTCGGCGGTGGCAGCCGCACGCAGCGCCTTCCCTGGCTGGTCCCGGACAGCCCCGGGAGAACGCGCTGGCATCCTGCAGAAATTCGCCCGCATCATGGAAGATCGCGCCGAGGAATTCGCCCGGGTTGAAAGTTCGCAGACGGGCAAACCCCTGCGCCTGACCAGCGAGTTCGACGTCCCCGGGACCATCGACAACATCGACTTCTTCGCAGGAGCTTCACGGCACCTCGAAGGCAAGGCCACCGCGGAGTATTCGCCTCAGCACACCTCCTCCATCCGCCGGGAATCCATAGGTGTGGTGGGGTCCATCGCCCCCTGGAACTACCCGCTGCAAATGGCGGCGTGGAAGGTCCTTCCAGCCATCGCGGCCGGCAACACCATAGTTCTCAAACCCGCCGAGATCACCCCGCTGACGTCCCTGATGTTCGCGCAGGCGCTCAGTGATGCGGGACTGCCCGACGGCGTGGTGAACGTGGTGGTGGGCGACGGCGCCACCGTAGGGGCAGCACTCATGCGGCACCCGGACGTGGACATGGTCTCCTTCACAGGATCCACCGCCGTTGGACGCACCGTGCTGGAAGCTGCTGCCGTCAACGCCAAGCGGGTGCACCTTGAATTGGGCGGCAAGGCACCCTTCGTGGTGTTCGATGACGCCAATCTGGACGCTGCCGTGCATGGCGCGGTGGCCGGCTCACTGATCAACACCGGCCAGGATTGCACCGCTGCCACACGGGCTATTGTGCACCGCAGCGTGTACGAGGAATTCGTCGCGAAGGTGGCCTCCCGCTTTGAGGGAATTGTCCTTGGCGCCCCCGCGGACACCGACGCGGACCTCGGCCCCTTGGTTTCCTTCAAGCAGCGGGACCATGTGGCGGCAATGGTGGAGCGCGCCCGCGGATACAGCAAAGTGATGGCAGGGGGCTACGCTCCAACGGAAGGTGGTTTGGAAAACGGCGCCTTCTACCGGCCCACACTGGTGATTGATGCGGCGCCGGACTCGGAAATCGTCAAGGACGAGGTCTTTGGCCCCGTTCTAGTAGTCCTTCCCTTCGACACCGACGACGAAGCCATCCATCTGGCCAACGACACCGTCTACGGTCTGGCCGCCTCCGCCTGGACCACCAACCTCCAGCGGGCTCTGCGGGCTACCCGCGAGATCAAGGCCGGTTGCGTCTGGGTCAACGACCACATTCCGATCATTTCCGAGATGCCCCATGGAGGCTTCAAGCAATCCGGCTTCGGCAAGGACATGTCCGCCTACTCGTTTGAGGAGTACACCCAGGTCAAACACGTGATGTTCGAGTTGGAGGACGTCACCGAAAAGGACTGGCACAGGACCATCTTCTCGCTGCGCTGACTTCCCCGCGTTGTGGGGCCCGCTCTGCGTGCCTTCGGGGGATTTAGGGATGCAGAGCGGGCCTCACAACGGGAGTTTGGGGACGGATTTTGCGTCCAGCGCCGAGCACTGCGGTGGCAACTCCCAGGAGCAGGATCAGTCCGCCAAGAATTTCGGTCAGCGTGGGAATCTCGTTGAGGACCAGCCAGGCCGCCGTCATCCCCACCACCGGGACCAGGAGCGTGAAGGGCACGACGTCGGAACTCGGGTACAGCGACAACAGCCGGTTCCAGATGCCGTAGCCGATCAGGGACGCGAACACGGCCGTGTAGATGGCGCTCAGGATGGTGGCCGGCTGCAGGTCGCTGAGGGTGGCCCACACGGTGTCCGGCCCGTCCACCATCAGCGACAAACCAGCCAACGGGACCGGAACCACCGCGCCAGACCACACCACCAGGCCCAGGCCGGAGGCGGCTTTGGAGTGCCGGGCCACCACATTGCCTACCGCCCAGGACAACGCTGCGGCCAGGACGATCATGAGCGGAAGAACAGGGGCCACGGCACTGCGACCCAACGCCACCACTGCCAGGCCGGCAACGCCCAGCACCACCCCAGCCATTTGGCGTCGGCTCGGCCGTTCACCGAGGACTCTCGCTGCAATCACAATGGTGAACAGAACCTGCGCCTGCAGGACCAACGAAGCCAATCCCGCAGGCATCCCGAGGGCCATGCCCAAATACAGGAGACCGAATTGGCCGGCGCTCATGAAGAGCCCGACGCCGAGAATCGCCTTCCAGCCCACCTCGGGTTTGCGGATGAACAGGATGAAGGGAAACACCACCAGCAGGAAGCGCATGGCGACGAAGAGCAGCGGCGGGACTTCCCTGCCGTTCGTGTGCAGGCCGAGGTCAATGGCGACGAAGTTGATGCCCCATAGGACGGCGACTGCAATAGCAAGGGCGGAGTGGCGAAGGTTCACAAGTACACTCTGGCCCTGATTTGGTTGAAGCACCAGCGTTGAATTCAACATGGAACAGCGTAGATTTGCTTCATGATCGATATCTCGGCATTGAGGGCCTTAGTGGCCGTTGAGCAGCACGGCTCTGTTGTGGCAGCCTCGGACGTCATGGGTTTCAGCCCATCCGCAGTGTCGCAGCAGATCAAGAAACTCGAGAAGCAAACCGGCGTCACTGTCCTGGAACGCAACGGCCGGGGAGTGCTCCTCACAGAGCGCGGCCTGGCCTTGGCGGGTTATGGCAGGCGGATCCTGGGCGAGCTCGAAGAACTCCAGGCCACCTTGCTGGCCGATCCCGCGAAACCTTCCGGCCTGCTGAGGCTCGTTGCTTTTTCCACAGCCTGCCGAGGCCTGGTGGGGCCGATGCTGGGGCGCATGGCAGCCGCTCACTCCACTCTGGACGTCACCGTACTGGCCGAGGATCCCCGCGAGGCAGTGCAAAGGGTTGCCTCCGGCGAAGCGGAGCTCGCGGTAGTCCATAACTGGAACTCGGTGCCCCTGGTGATCCCGGAGAACCTGGTTCTAGAGGACCTTTGCATCGACCAAGCCGATGTCCTCGTCAACAGCACGCACGCGCTGTCCGGAAGCGCCGCCGTCGAGCGTGAAGATTTACTCAACGAGACGTGGATCAGCACCCCGGCGGGCGCCATCTGCAACGAGGCTTTGCTGCAGATCTTTGCAGGACTTGGCAAGGTCCCCGACATCCGCATTTACGATCCCGACTTTTCCACCCACGTGGCCATGGTGGAGCAAGGCGTGGCGGTGGCACTGGTTCCGCGACTCGGCAGGCCTCCACTTCCCGACGGAGTGGTTGCCATTCCGGTGATCAACCCCGCCCAGCAACGTTCTGTAGGCGTGGTGTATCGGAAGACCATGACGGCCAGCCCCAATATCCGGATCGCCGTTCGAATGCTTCGCGAGGTGGCAGGAGAGTTGCCCCTGCCCCAGGGATAACCAGGGGCGATCAACGTCACACAGTGGAACATTCGACGGCCGGGCATCTGTTAGCTTAGGCTAACCTTACCTAGCCGCCGCGCCAGCCCGGAGCGCGGCCGTCGACTCCTCGAAGGGGCCCGCACTGTGGAAGCAATCCTCTTTCCCACGGACATGAACCACCATCACACGTATGGCCTGGTGAGCTACGTCATGATCGACGACGGACTTTATCCGAGCGCCCATAACCGGCGGGACCCCTATGCACTTCCGGCGTTCGACATCCGTGGTCAGTGGGTTTATCCCAGCCGCTACAACGAATACCTGGCACCGCAATTGCCGGTGTACATGTTCGACGGCGAACACCTGATCGCCACCGGGCACGGCGAAGAAGCCGCAGGCCTGCCGGTGTTCGAGATCCGCTGCATGTGCATGCCGCAGCTGGCCTACGGAGACCCTGAAACCTCGCACTAGGGAGCTGCGTTCGCGGGAGCTGCGTTCGCGGCCCGGCGCAGAACCTATGTGCGGGGAACCGTGAAGTGCGTCAGCCGGGCGTCCTGCCCATCCAGCTCAGCCCACGATTTTTCCGTTTCCAGGACCGTCAACGCACTCGTTGGGTATCTGGTTGCGGCATCCATGTAGGCATCGTGGTCAGAGTCGCGGGAGGCCAGGTGCATGGCAAGATCCTGGACGCCCGGCATATGCGAAATAACCATCAGCGTGGTCACGGTGTCCGGAACATGGTTGATGACCGTCAACATGCGGTTGGCCGAAGCAGAGTACAGGCCGTCCTCAAGTTTGGGGGTGGGCGCTTTGTCGCCCAACTCGTCGCATACCCACGTGCAGGTCTGGCGGGTTCTCAATGCTGACGAGCACAGAATGAAATCAGGCACCACACCGTTCTGGAGCAACCATTTACCGGCCAGCGGAGCCTCCCGGTGCCCGCGCTCCTCCAAGGGACGCTCATGATCAGGCACACCCGTAGGCCAATCAGCCTTGGCATGCCGCATGATCACCAGGCGCTTAATGTGATGGTCACTCATAACCCAACCCTATCCGCCGCAGGCTGCTCGGGCTTCCTGACTGGCCCCCGGGGCCTCCTGACCTTCTTTGGGAAGAGAACAGCCCTTGGTCAACCTGATGTGGTTGCCCAAGGGCTGTTGGCAGATCAAAGAGGGTCAGGACCCCACGCAGCGCGGGCTTCCGCCGAGGCCAGTACCCTCCCGGGCTGCGTGGTGCTTAGATCGAGTATTCCGGAGCGGCCCAAACGATAACTTCGGGGTGCTCGTAGAAACGGTAGCCCTGGCCGCGGACCGTGCGGACAGTGTTGGCGAGGCGGCCGAGCTTGGAGCGGAGGCGCCGGATGTGGACGTCGATGGTGCGCTCGTTGGGCACCTCTTCGGCGTTGCGCCACAGGCCTTCAAGCAGCTCGTCGCGGCCCACGGTGCGGGTGCCGTTTTCAACGAGGTAGTTGAGGAGTTCGAATTCCTTGAACGTCAGGTTCAGGGATTCGCCGTCGAGGTGCACTTCGCGGCGTGCGAGGTCAATCAGCACGCCGGAGGGGCGGGATTCCTGCTGGGGCGCGGGGCGGGCAGCTTCGGTGCGCTGGCGTGCGGCGACGGTGGGGTCGCCGAAGGTGGAACGCACGACGTCGAGTGCTGAGCCGGGTGCCCCGGCGGGGGCAACTGCGACGGCGGCGTAGCTCTCCGCGCCGGTCACGAGGGACTGTGCGTAGGCCCGGATTTCCTGGGCGAGCTTGGCGATGGACGTTCCTGCCGCGGCTGCGGTGTCTTCGTCAATACCCATGTACAGGACGAATCCGCGGGCCACGTTGTCGTTGGCAACGGGGCGGAGCTTGTCCGACTGCGCAATCACGGGTGTGGGGGCAGTCATGGGTGCCGGCTCTGCCGTGGGGACGGCGCGCAGCTGGCCGTAGGAGTTGGGGTTGTAGCCCTGCGGTACGTAACCGGGGGCCTGCTGACCGGCCCCTTGCGGTGCCGGAGAGTATCCGGGGCGGTTACCGAAGCCGGGGCGAAGCCCTGCGTTCGATGCGGCCTTGTTGGCGTTACGGACGGAGATGTGGACGTATCCAGATGCAACTGACATGGAGTGCTTACCTCAAAAGTGAATAGCCGTCATCGCGGCTTCGAATGCTGGTTGTCCCCGCAATGAGTTTGGGGAGGGGCGCCCAACGCTGGGCTAGGGGGCGAATGCCTGAAACTTCTTGGGGTGGAAAGTTAGGCTTGCATTCGACAACAGCGGTCATCATGGCCAGCGGGTGTGCTGGGCCAGGTTGCTGCGGCTGCAGGTGCTGTTGAGTTCTTGTTCACATTGGAAGTGTGCAACGTAACAATGGCAACACGCAAGTAACAAAGCGCCGAACCGTCCACATTTTGAGACACAGAGGTCTATTGTGCCGCAAATCACAATTCAGCCGAGGGTATAAATGAATGGCATTTCATTCGGTCGCAGAGAGAAATATTCGCCGGAAAGTGAATATTATTCGGCGGATCGGGCATGATGTGCACCGTCCTTCCCGTGAACCGCCGCGCAGCGGAATCTCACGATCTGAAACATTTGTTGTCCAATCGCGGAAAGCCTCCGCCAACAAATTTTCCTGAAAAATCTGCTACAAGCCGTAGAACCTGACGCCACGTCGCCTCAAGTACAGCCGCGGAAAGGGTGTCCTGATTCTCCCTCCTCGCTAGTGTTGACTTCACAGCGTCCTCACAGGACCGGCAAAGCGCTGGCTAACCAGCAGAACGGAGAGTTGTCCCATGGCCTCCTCGCACTCCATGACCAACAACCTCCCCCAGCTGTCCCACCCGGACGGTTCCCCGATCCGCGCCCTGGTGGTGGACGACGAACCAAGCCTCGCCGAGCTCATGAGCATGGGCCTGCGGATGGCGGGGTGGTCCGTGGCCGTGGCCGGCGACGGTCCCGAGGCTGTGAAGCTTGCAAAGGACTTCCGCCCTGACGTGCTGGTCCTGGACGTCATGCTCCCGGGCTTCGACGGCGTGGAAGTCCTCAACCGCATCCGCACCTTCGCCCCGGAAGTTCCGGCACTGTTCCTCACGGCGAAGGATGCCGTGCAGGACCGGATCGTTGGACTCGCCGCCGGTGGTGACGACTACGTCACCAAACCGTTCAGCATGGAAGAAGTCCTCCTTCGCCTCCACCGCCTTGTCCAGCGTTCCGGGGTGGCCGCCATGGACACTGCCGAGCTTGTGGTGGGTGATCTCACCCTGAACGTGGACACCCGCGAAGTCACCCGGGCCGGCGAGGACATCCCGCTCACTGCCACACAGTTTGAGCTTTTGCGCTACCTCATGGAGAACCCCAAACGGGTGGTCAGCAAAGCCCAGATCCTTGACCGCGTGTGGGACTACGACTTCGGTGGCCAGGCCAACATTGTGGAGCTATACATCTCCTACCTGCGCAAGAAGATCGAAGCCAACCATCCGCCCATGATCCACACCATTCGTGGCGCCGGATACGTCATCAAGCCAGCGGACTAGGCGTTGAGCACGCTTTCAGGAGTGGCCAGAAGCTCAGGAAACTCACAGCGCAGCTGGCTCAACCCGTCCACCTGGCATTTGCGCACCCGGCTGGTCCTGGTGGCAATGGCCCTGTTGGTCGCCATTTGTGGAGCCGTCGGCGTGGTCAGCTACGCGTCCATGGACATGGTTTTTAACAAGCAGCTCGACAGGCAATTGGAGCAGGCGTCCAGCCGCGCGAATGACTTCGGCAGGCCGCCGTCGAACTTTCCCACGAACCCCTCCGGAAGGCCTGACCCGCTGGAAGCGCGCGGCCAGGCCGCGGGTACGCTCAATGCGAGGATCGATGGATCAACCGTGAGAAGTTCCGGGCTGATCGACGCCCAAGGAAACCGCGTTTCACTCTCCGCAGCCGACGAGCAAGTCCTGTTGTCGCTCCCCAAGGACAACCTTCCCGTGGATCGGTCCCTGTCCAACGGCGATTACAGGCTGGTGGCAGTGGACACCAACGGCGACGTGATCGTGACAGGTTTGCCTCTGGCGGACAAGCAAAGCGCCGAGGCCTCCCTGGTGTGGACCATGGTGCTGGTTTCGTTGGGCGGATTGGTGCTGATCGGACTCGCGGGAACCGTGATTATCCGGCGGACCATGCGGCCGCTGGAGCAGCTCTCCGAGGTAGCCACCAAGGTTTCGCGCCTACCTCTCGACGCCGGTGAGGTGGCACTAGCGGTGCGCGTACCGGCGTCGGCCGCTCATCCCGGAACGGAAGTGGGCAGCGTCGGCCATGCTTTGAATCTGATGCTGAACAACGTCTCCAACGCACTGGAGGCACGGCAGGAAAGCGAAACCAAGGTGCGACAGTTCGTCGCTGATGCATCGCACGAACTCCGCACACCGCTCACCGCGATCCGTGGCTATACCGAGTTGCTGAGGATGACCGAGACTTTCACCGATGACGGCAGGAGGTCCTTGGCGCGTGTGCAAAGCCAATCCGAACGCATGACCACCCTGGTGGAGGATCTTCTGTTGTTGGCCAGGCTGGACGAGGGCCAGCCCGTGAAAGTCGAGGACGTGGACCTCACCCAGTTGGTGATCGAAACCGTCAGTGACGAAAAAGTGATGGCACCGGACCACATCTGGCAGCTCCAGCTCCCCGATGAACCTGTGACGGTCCGCGGCGATGCAGCGCAACTGCACCAGATGCTGGCCAATCTTCTGTCCAATGCGCGCAAACACACGGACCCCGGCACCACCGTGGTCACGGGCGTCATGCTCTCCGCTGATGGCAGCGCCGTGGTCACCGTGACGGACAATGGCCCGGGCATTCCGGACGATTTTCAGGGCCGCATATTCTCCCGGTTTGCCCGCGCTGACGCCGCAAGGTCAGGCTCCGAAGGCACCTCCGGACTCGGCTTGTCCATTGTGGATTCGATTGTTGCCGCCCATGGTGGCACCGTGGAAGTGACCTCACGGCCGGGCCGTACCGAGTTCGCCCTCCGGCTTCCCACCGTCGGCAGCGAACTCGCATAACGAATCCGGCAAGGCGACTCACCGGCGCCGTGATCTCTGTTACCTAAATGTGACTTCTCGGGAAACCTCCTGTACCGTCGAAAGGGTGGGTCGCCCCAAGCAGGCCCACATCCGGGATGCGCCGAGCTCTGCCACTTCCCGGAGTCCGTTCTTTCTCCGAGGCAGAGACGGGGGACCCAGAGTCTCCGGACCCAGGCATTTTGCCGGTCCTTGGGGTGAAGCCGCAGCGTGATGCGCGGCCGGATGACCTCATCCGAACCCGACAGCTAACTCCGCAGGCGCTGAGAGGTAATCACATGTCTGAATTTAACGATCAGTCGCGCCCTTCCGCGCGTCACCGCGACGAACACAACGCACCGTTGACCAAGTCGCAAGCTGTCCTCAAGAACGCCGCCCGCCAGGGCAAGTCCGGCCACCGCATGTCAGTTGTAGCCGGTGTCGTAGCGGCCGCACTGGGCGTTGCATCGCTCGGAACCGCCGCAAACGCCGCACTGACCCTCCCTGAGGCGAGCCGCGTTGCCGGGACCCAGGCCGCCGCGCAGGTCAGCACCAACAAGTCAGCTGAAATCGCCGCTTCCCTGGATGCTGCCGCCGCCAAGGGCGCAACCGACCGGGCTGCCGCGGACAAGGCAGCTGCTGAGAAGGCCGCCGCCGAGAAGGCTGCCGCTGACCAGGCAGCAGCCGCGCAGGCCGCTGCCGAGAAGGCAGCCGCTGACCAGGCCGCCGCCCAAGCGGCCGCTGAGAAGGCCGCCGCTGACGCTGCTGCCAAGCAAGCCGCCGACGCCGCTGCTGCCGCCGCCGCCGCGGAAGCTGCAGCTGCTGCTGCCGCCCCGAAAGCCGTGGACGACCCCGCTGCTGCCAAGGCGTACGCACTCAGCATCCTGGGCAACTACGGCTGGAGCGCAGCTGAGATGACTGCCTTGAACACCCTGTGGGAGAAGGAATCCAACTGGAAGACCACTGCCACGAACGCTTCGAGCGGCGCCTACGGAATCGTCCAGTCCCTGCCGGCCGGCAAGATGGCCTCAGCTGGTGCTGACTGGCAGACCAACTACCAGACCCAGATCAAGTGGGGCCTGAACTACATCAAGGAGCGCTACGGATCCCCGTCCGCCGCTCTGGGCTTCCACTTGGCCAACAACTGGTACTAAGCCAGACTGCTTGATTGCCGCGCCCGTTGCCGCCGTTCGCACCAGTACCCACTGGAGCGGATGGCGGGAACGGGCGCGGCTTTTGCCGTTTCACAGGTGCTCCCCCGGTTCACAGGCACGGCCCATGGTTCACAGTGGGGTCACAGCTTCCGCCTAAAGCACTCATATTCGGCGGCGCCATTCTGGAAGCATGACGCTTACAGATCCCCGGCCGGTACTCCACCAGCAGCTGCAGCGCTCCCCCGTGGACACACGCGCGCCGGTTCCCGTCCTGGACATCGCCATCCCCGTGTCCAATCAGGAAGCCCGCCTGGAAGAGCAGTTGCGCAGGCTCCACGGGCACCTCATGGACACGTTGCCGCACACCTTCCGGATCACTGTGGCGGATAACGCCAGCACGGACAGCACCCTGAGGATCGCCGAACGTCTGGCGAGGGAACTCCCGGAGATCAAGGTGGTCCATCTGGATCTAAGGGGCCGCGGAAACTCGCTCCGCCGGGTCTGGCTTTCCTCTCCGTCTCCCCTGCTTGCGTACGTGGACCTGGACTTGTCCCTCGACCTTTCGGCCGTGGCACCCCTTCTGGCCCCACTGATCTCCGGCCACTCGGACCTCGCCGTCGGCACGCGGCTGGCAAGAGGTTCGCAGGGGAGATTCAGCCACCGCCGTGACGTCGTTGCGCGCGCATACAATTTTCTGCTGCGCGTGCTCACCGGTGCACGCTTCTCCGATGCGGAGTGCGGCTTCAAGGCCATACGTGCCGATGTCGCCCATCAGTTGCTCCCCCACACCGGCGATGACGCATGGTTCTTTGATACCGAGCTCCTGATCATCGCCGAACGCTGTGCTCTGCGCATTCATGAGGTCCCCCTCGACTGGACCGACGATCCCGACTCGGGCATCGACGTCGTACGCACCCTCCTGACCGACCTCAAAAGGCTGGCGAAACTGACAAGGAAGCTGCACCGCGGGACAATCCCCATCGACGGGCTACGCGCCGAGCTGGGCCGCGGAGCTCAGCGGTGCTGACCTCCGGCGCTGTCCACCGCCTGGAACGCTACGCCTCCGGTTCGGCCTTCACAGCACCACGCACCGCAGCAATGGACGCGGCGACATCACCGGCATCAGTGGTCCAGTTGCTCACCGAGATGCGCAGGATTTCCCGGCCGCGCCACGACGAACCGGACATCCACACAGCCCCCTCCGCCATGAGGCGCTGGGTGACACGGTGCGTGCGATCGTCGCTGCCGAAGCTCACCGAAACCTGCGTGAACACGACGTCGTTGAGCACCTCCACGCCAGGGATCGCGGACAGCCCTTCAGCCAAGGCACGGGCGTTCGCCGCCAGACGCTCCACCATGGAGATCACGCCGTCCCGGCCCAGTTGCCTGAGTGCGGCCCACACCGGAATGCCACGAGCACGGCGCGACATTTCCGGGACCTTCTCGAAGGGGTCCCCCGGTCCGGCATCCGTGGCAATGAGATAGCTCGTGTGCACGCTGAAGGCGCGCCGCAAGGCTTCCGGGCGCGCCACGATGGCCAGCCCACAGTCGTAGGGGACGTTGAGGGTTTTATGCGCGTCCGTTGCCCACGAATCGGCATCCTCCACACCGGCCAACCGGGCACGCAGCGTCGGGCTCACAGCGGCCCACAAACCAAAGGCGCCGTCCACGTGGACCCACGCTCCACGATCATGGGCCACGGCTATGGCTTCCTCCATGGGGTCAAAGGCCCCGGAGTGGAGGTTGCCCGCTTGCAGGCAAACCAACGATGGGCCGGGTTGCTGATCCATCGCCTGGGCCAGGGCATCGGGGAAGATCCGGCCTTCGTCGTCGGCATCTACCGGAACGCAGGCGCCCAAGCCGAGGTATCGCAACGCCAGATCCACTGCGGCGTGCCGTTCCCGGCCTGCGAAGGTTGTGATGCGCGGTGCTCCACTGAGGCCAAGGGCTTGGAGGTCCCAGCCTGCCTCGTCCATCAGGTACTGACGACCTGCCGCCAGCCCTACGAAATTCGCCGTGGTGGCGCCCGTGGTGAATCCGACGTCGGCTGTTGAGGGCAGGTGAAGGAGGTCCAGAAGCCAGGCAGCGGCAGATTCCTCGATGGCTGCAGCCGCAGGGGTGGCGAACCGGAGCCCGGTGTTCTGGTCCCAGGCGGAGACCAGCCAATCGGCGGCCATGGCAGCGGGCAGTGTTCCGCCCATGACCCACCCAAAGAATCGCCCGGACTGGATCGCCATGAGTCCGGGTTCAGCAAGTGCGGCGAGCTCATCAACAACTTCTGCCGCATCAGTGGCCCCGTCGGGGAGACGCGCCAGGATGCTCTCGGCTACCTGGTCGGCGTCAGTGGAAGGGCGGACGGAACGTGTGGGAACAGACGCCAGCCAGTCACCGGCGTGGACCATGGCCCGCTCCAATGCAGCACCGTACGCCTCCGGCATCGCAGACATGCGCACAGCCTACGCCCGGTTCAGCGCTTGGAACAGCCTGAAATGGGTTGGGAAGAAAGTGAGCGACGCGTTGCCTCAGCAGCCCAGCGCAATTAGAGGGTGAGCGTCAGGAGGTGCCCGCCGTCGTCGTCCTTCACTGCGGTGACCGTCACTGCCGAGTAATCCGGGATCCGCCACATACCCGGTTCCAGTTCCGCATTGTGCGTGGCAGCGGCCTTGCCCACCACAACGGTCCGCATCCCCGCTGCACGGGCCGCCGCAATACCGGCAGGCGCGTCCTCGAAAACCACGACGTCGGCAGGGTCGGCTCCCAGGAGCGCCGCCGCCTTAAGATAGCCCTCCGGGTGCGGCTTTCCGCGGGTGACTGACTCGGCGGTGACCGCGGTGGATGGCATGGCGAGCCCCGCCGCCTGCATACGGATCTCCGCAAGGATCCGGTCCGCGGAGGTGACCAAGGCGATGGCCTCATCAGGAAGTCCCGCCAGGAGGGCCTCGGCCCCGGGAAGGGCGATCACCCCATCGGTCCGGGAACGCTCCATCTGGCCGAGCTCAGCGGTCAAAGCCTCAAAATCTGCACCGGCCGGCGCGTACCGGCGAACAGTATCCCCGGCTTGGACGCCGTGGGAAGTGCGCAGGATCTCGTCAAAATCCAGGCCGTACCGCTGGCTGAACTCGAGCCACACTTGCTCAACTATCGCCGTCGAATCCACCAGTGTGCCGTCCATGTCGAAGAGAACGGCACGGACGGTCAGCACTGAGGATTGGGCAGCGGGTCCAGTGTGGGCGGCGGGATCGGCAGGATGGCTCATGGTTCCATCCTGCCGCACGCTCATGGGGTGGTGCCGAAGTGTGACTTAGCCGTTGGGCCGCTGCGGGAGGTACTGCACCGCCCATTTATTGCCGTCAGGGTCCGCGAAATAGACGAAGTGACCCCAATCCTGGACGTCGATATCGCTGACGTCCACGCCGTTGGCCTTGAGTTGCTCATGTGCCTTGTTGATGTCCGCCACCACCACTTGGAGGCTTGGCGCTGTTCCGGGAGGGGCGTCACTGAGACCCTCCCCGATAGCGATGGAGCACGCCGAGCCCGGCGGTGTCAGCTGCACGAAGCGGATGCCGTCCATGGGACGCTCATCGAAATCGGCGTTGAAACCAACCTTGTTGACGTAGAAATCCTTCGCGCGGTCGACGTCGGAGACAGGGACAAACACCAGTTCAAGTTTCCAGTCCATGCGCCACAGGCTAACGAAGCCCGATGAAAACCGGTAGGGGGCTTTCTTAACCCGCTACGCCGTAGAGGCGGTCTCCGGCGTCGCCCAGGCCAGGCACGATGTACGACTTCTCGTTGAGCTTCTCGTCAATCGAGGCCAGGACGATCTTCACGTTGGCGTCGGAAAGCTCTTCTTCCAGCTTGGACAATCCCTCCGGAGCGGCCAGCAGGCAGATGCACGTCACGTCCGAGGCGCCACGCTTGAAGAGGAACTTGATGGCCTCACGCAGGGTGCCACCAGTAGCAAGCATGGGGTCAAGGACGAAGATCTGGCGGCCGGTGAGGTCCTCGGGGAGGCGCTCGGCGTAGGTGATGATGTCCAGGGTTTCTTCGTCGCGGGCCATGCCCAGGAAGCCAACCTCGGCAGTGGGGACCAGCTTGGTCATGCCCTCGAGCATGCCAAGGCCCGCGCGCAGGATGGGGACCACCAGCGGAGTGGGCTTGGTGAAAGCCGTGCCAATGGTGGTGGTGACGGGGGTTTCGATCTCTACTGGCTGCGTCTTGACCTCGCGGGTGGCTTCATATGCCAGGAGGGTGACGAGTTCTTCAGTGAGCTGCCGGAAGACCGGTGAAGGGGTGTTCTTATCCCGCAGAACGGTGAGCTTGTGAGCGACCAGCGGGTGGTCCACGACGAGTGTGCGCATCCCCCAAAACTATCATTGAGACATGAGCGCCACCGAGCCGTATCACGCAGACCACATGGCCTGGATGGGCCTTGCCCTGAACGAAGCCCGGTTGGCGTTGAAAACTGACGACGTACCCATTGGTGCCGTGGTGTTGGGGCCCGACGGCGGCGTGCTGGGTTCCGGACGCAACGAACGGGAAGCGCACGGGGACCCGACCGCCCACGCCGAGGTTGTGGCGATTCGCCAGGCCGCTGCTTCGTTGCGCCAGCGCGCTCAGGATTCCGGTGCCTCCGATGACGGCTGGCGGCTTCAAGACTGCACCCTGGTGGTCACCCTTGAGCCCTGCTCAATGTGTGCCGGGGCCATTGTCCTGGCCCGGATTCCGCGCGTTGTATTTGGTGCGTGGGATGAGAAGGCAGGCGCGGTGGGCTCCGTGTTCGACATCCTCCGCGAGCGCCGGCTCAACCACTGGGTAGAGGTCTACGCGGGGGTTCGTGAGGAAGAATGCTCAGCCTTGCTGAAGGACTTTTTCGCAACGCACCGGGTGCCCTAGCTCGTAGGGGGTTGGAGCGCCTCCAGGACGGCGGCGGCCGTGGTGTCCCAGCCGCTGAGGTGTTCGCGGGCTCGGAGGGCGTTGCTGCGCCAGGCGTGCTGCAGGGCTGGATCGGTGAGCCAGGTCCTTAGCGTGGTGGTCAGGGTGCCTTCCTGCGTCAGGTCCAGCGCGGCGCCTGCCTCTGCGTGGCCGAGGGCTTCCACAGCACCGGTCCCCTGCCGCACAAGCACGGGGACGCCATGAGCCAGCGATTCCGTGACCACCATGCCGAAACTCTCGGAGCGCGAGAGAAGGACGCTGAGGTCCGCTTTGTGCCACTGCGCTTCGAGGGTTGGGCCGGTCAGTTCACCTGTCACCTTGATGCGGTTCTCCAGCCCGTAATGCTCGACGGCGGCCCTCACCTCGGCTGCGTAGCTCGCGTCAGCGTTCTCCGAGCCGATGAGGGCTGCGGACCATTCCACGTCCTGCAGGGTGGCCAGGCACTCCACGAGTTCGAGCTGGCTCTTGTTGGGAAGCAACGCCGCGACGGCGACTATATGCGGTGGCTGCGATCCCTCGGCGAGGTCTGCTTTGTCGGCCCCGGGCGCGGCGATGACCATCCTCTGCGTCCCATGCCTCGTCTCGAGCTCAGCCGCTGCATGGGCGCTGGGGCAGATGATTCCCGTGGCGGCAGCCAACGCCTTTTCCTCAAGCTCGGGGTGGTCCGCCAACGCCATGTGGGACAGTATCCACACCTGGGTTCCGGCGTTGATCGCGCCGGAGATCTCGTCCGGAGCCCCACTCGCTACCAGTCCGTCGGCAATCACTGTTGTGCCGCCGTCGAGCATGTCAGCGAGACGTTGCCGGTCCGCGAGGCTCCCGACCGGCCATTCGCCGTCGACCGTTATTGTCTCAACGGTGACGCCCAAGGCGGTCAGGTGCTCGGCGAGCTTGGCGTTGTACTTGTTGCCGCCGGAGCCGTGCCGGACGTTCCCCGGGACCAGGAAGCGGATGCGCACTTACTTACCGGGTTACTTGACCGGGAGCTCCAGCGAATAGCCTGCCCAAGCGTCAGGGTTTTCGCGGAGGACCACGTCAATGCCGGTGAGGGCCGGACCATCCGCGGTGTCCTGGATTTGGGCGGCCATGGCGTCGGCAATGTGCTTCGCGAGCGCCTCCGTGGTGGAGAGTTTACCCTTGAAGGCGGGGTGCTCGTCCAGGTTCTTGTAGTTCAGGTCAGCGAGTACTTCCTCGAGGATGCCGCCGGCGGCACCGATGTCCAGGACGATCGCGTCGTCGTTGACATTGGGGCGGCGGAAGGTGACCTCGGCGACGAACGTAGCCCCGTGCAGTCCCTGGGCTGGGCCGAAGGCTTCGCGGGGAAGGCTGTGGGCGATCATGAAGTGGCGTCGGACGGTCAGGCTGAACATGTATTAATCCTCCGGCTGGGGGTAGGCGACCACGTGGCAGAAACCGCCGGGCCGCTCGAACAGTTTTGTCAGTGTGGTGGGCAGGTTCCGGAACAGGCACTCGCTGGTCAGGAAGGTGTCGAAGAGCGGGTCCTTCAGCTCGATGGCCGCCTGCTCGAGGCGCTCGGCGTTGGTGCGCCGGTGCCTGCGTGGGAGGGCGACGGCGCCCACTTGGCTGGAGCGGATGTTGAGCCGTCGGGCGTGGAAATCCTCGCCGAGCGGCAGCGTGACTTCCTTGTCCGCGAACCATGAAAGTTCGATCACGTCCGAGTCGTCGCCGGCCAGTTGCAGGCTCAGCTTGAGGCCCTCGTTGGAGGCGGAACAATGGAAGACGATGTCGTTGTCGCTTTTTGCATTCTCTGGTTCGGCGAAGTCGACGTTGATGGTTTCTGCCAGCTTCCGCTTCTCCGGATCCGCATCCACCAACTGCAGGCGGCCCAGCGGATACTTCCGCAGGAGCGTCGCCAGGACGCCACCCACCAAACCACCACCGACGACGGCGACACGGTCTCCCAGCCTCGGCCCGGCTTCCCAAAGCGCGTTAATGGCGACTTCGACGATGCCCGTGAGAACGGCGCGTTTCGTAGGGACTTCCTCTGGGATTGCCGTGAGTTGGCTGGTGGGAATCACATAGAAATCTTGGTGTGGGTGCAGGGTGAAGACCGTTTTTCCCCGCCACTCGTCCGGGCCTTCTTCCACAATGCCCACGTTCAGGTAGCCGTACTTGACCGGGCCCGGGAAGTCGCCCTCCTGGTGCGGGGCCTGCATCAGGTCAGCCACCCGCTCCGGGACGCGGCCTTCGTGGACCACTCGCTCCGTACCTCGGCTGACACCTGAGTACAGGGTCCTGACCAGGGCTTCGCCTTCTTGGGGTTTGGCGATGGTCTCGGAGCGCAGCTCGCCGTCGCCCGTCTCGGTGACCCAGTAGGCGTGAGCTTCGTGTTCGTGTTCTAGTTCGTGTTCCCGCGAAATCGTCATGGTACTTACGAATCTATCGGTGGGGCGCTGCGGACGGAAGTTGGCTGTGCTTTGTCCTGTTCTTCCCGTTGGTCCGCGGGGCCTCGTTTTGGGGAACCGGGCTGAACTCCGGTACCCTATTTCAGTTGGTGACGTGTCCGAGCGGCCGAAGGTGCAACACTCGAAATGTTGTTTGGTGTAAAAGCCAACGTGGGTTCAAATCCCACCGTCACCGCCAATGAGAAAGGCCCTGCTTCCCTTTGTTTATGAGGGATGCGGGGCCTTTTGTTCTGCACGGGTTGGGGCCGGCAGCCAAAGCCACCGAGAGATTGCCACCCGACATCAAGACCTTCGTTAACCTTGATGTTGCTCAGCTGACCACTGCTCGTAGAGTGCTTCCTGGTCTGCAGCGATGAGCTGAAGGTTGCCACACTGCCGGCAGGCGAGTGCCTTGATTGGCACAGTCCGCACCTTCCCGAATGCTCGAGCAGACCCAGACGTTGCGACGAATACTTCGCCCTTTCCCATCCCCGTCTCCGGGTACAGATACAGGGGGCCGAACAAGGAGTCTGCGTTGCAGGCCAGACAGAGCCGGGGAGGTTCTTGCTTCGTGTCGCTCATGGTCCAACTCTAAACACCTTTTGTCATCCCTGACCGGACGAGTACCGTGAGGTCCAAGCGGTGGCTCTGTCGGCTGCCCTGTTTTGGGGGGAAACATGAGAATTGGTGACGACGCAGGTCCATTCTGGGCCGTACTCTTGATGGGCGCCGCTGGTCTCGCGATGACTGCACTCATGCTTAAAGCTTTAGTTCAGATTGCGCAGCGCCCGGCCTTCGATCCTATGACGCGAGCTATCTGGATTCTTATCGTCCTGGTTGCGCCTGTTCTTGGGGCTATCGCGTGGTTTTGGATCGGGCCAAAGGAAATCGAACCATCCTCGCGGGCGAGGTAGTCGTGAGAAGTGAGATCTCGGCACTATCACTTGCGCAAAGCCGCGAGATCTAACCCTTCGGCGTGGGCAGGCGTAGATTGATCCCGGATGCCTTAAGACACCCTCGGAACCGCACTGACCGCGGAGGCAATAATGGCCGGGACCACTAACAAGACAGGCAAAAGCACCGACTACGCGTTCGTCACTGTGTGGCGTGTGCCCGGAACCCGTGAGGAAGTAGTCAACGTCCTCGGCGACGCAAGCACGCTCAAACAGTGGTGGCCCTCCGTCTACCTCACCGTGACACCCGTAGCTCAAGGTGGCCCGGATGGCGTGGGCGCCAGCTTCGACCTGCACACCAAAGGCTGGCTCCCTTACACGCTCAAGTGGCGGCTCACAGTCACAGAACCCGTCACCTTGGACGGCTTCGCGCTCACCGCCAAAGGGGATCTCAACGGTACCGGCCGCTGGACCTTCGAGACTGACGGCCCCGAAGTGGTGATCACCTACGACTGGCGGGTTAGTGCATCCAAGCCCCTGCTTCGCCGCCTGAGTTGGCTGTTCAAACCGGCGTTCTCTGCCAATCATCACTGGGCCATGGCTCGCGGTGAGGAGAGTCTGAAACTTGAGCTTCGCCGTCGACGTTCATCTGCGGGCTCAGCAAGCGCTCCGGAGCCGCCGAAGCCAACGTTCGTTCGGTCCTTGAGGGGTAGCTCTCGGTACTTTCAGGCTGCCAAAGCGCCGGGAGCTCACTCCTCGGCGCAAGTATCCACATAGACACCAATCCGAGACCAGGTCGGCGCCGAACTCCCGATAGAATCAAGACGCTGACAGTCAGGCAGCGGCCACAGAGATGAGGGAGGACCCGTGCGCACATCACAGCCCCGGGCACCCTTTCATGCGTTGCGTTCAGGCGTCATCTCGCTGATTGTGGTTCTTCTCGCCGCAGGAGCTCACATTGTGGGTGGCGGAGAACTTCCCACAACACCGGTCCTCTTGGCGCTCGTTGCGCTGACGGCCCTGGCTGCCACGCTGGCCACTCGGTTCAAGCTGAATCTTGTCACCATGGCCGGAATCTTGGGCGCAGGACAGTTGGCGCTTCACGAGGCTTTCACCGCCTTGGGCCCAATATCGGCAAACGTGCAGGAAACAAAACACCACCTCGGCGCTGAACCTTTGAGCGCCGGGCTGGACATCGCGGCTACACATACCCATGAGCTCGGCACAGCATTCGGCACCATGATGTTTGTAGGCCACGTCGTCGCCACCGTTGCTTCTGCCGTGGTCCTGGCCAAGGGTGAAGATGCCTTGTGGCAACTCGCCGTCTGGCTGCGGCCGTTGCTCTCCTTGCCCACGTTGGTGTTCAGGCCCGACGCCGGCGCCTCGCCTGTCGCAGTTGGCGCACCCGACGTCTTCATCCCCCGCCCTTGGCGGAACCTTAGGCAAGACAGCCGCCGCGGCCCGCCCGCCGTCGTCGTACTTCCTTAGTTCCGCCCGGCACCTTCTGCGCACAACAAATCACGCGCTGCAACAGCACAGCCTTTGCATGGTGACGGGCCTCAAACCCGTACCCCGCGCCGCTTCATCGGCGCCCCCGAAAGGCACTTCCCATGAAATCCACGATTCGCCGCACCCTGTCAGCTACCGCCGTCGCCGGTGGAACCGCTGCCCTGATGATGGCCGGTCTGGCCGGAGCATCCGCCCACGTCGGAGCCGACCCCAACAAGACCGCAGCTAACTCGTACGCGCTGGTGACCTTTGGAATCCCCCACGGTTGCGACACGTCCGGCACCACCAAAGTGGCCATTTCACTCCCTGAGGAACTGAACGACGCCCAGCCCACGGTCAACCCCAACTGGACCGTGGAAAAGGTAACCGAGACGCTCGCTGAGCCCAAGAAACTGGATGACGGCACCACCATCACCAAGCGGACCAGCCAGATCGTTTACACGGCCAAGGCGCCGTTGGATCCGCACCTGCGCGACGCCCTTGTTTTGTCGGTCAAGCTGCCGGACGCAGCGGGCAAGACCATCTACTTCCCCACGCTGCAGACCTGCGAGACGGGCCAAACTGACTGGTCCGAGATCGCCAAGGAGGGCCAGGACCCGCACGATCTCAAGGCTCCGGCACCGTCGGTCACCATCACGGCGGCCGATGCCGCAGGCGACCACCACGCTGCAGAAGCCGTCTCCACCGAGCAGGCCGCCGCTGTAACTGACGACGGCTCGCAGGCGCGAAGCTGGGCCGGCCTGATCGCAGGCATCGCTGGCTTGGGTCTGGGCGGCGCTGCGTTCTTCCGCAGCCGCTCCGCCAAGCCGGCCGTGGCCAAAGCCGACACCAAGTAGTTGACGACGGTTTGGCGCCCGGAAGATCACAATCCGGGCGCCAATCCGCACTCCTGACCGTGGCTGAATTGACTCGGATCAGGGCCGGGGCAAGGCTGGTGCCCATGTGGACTCAGCGCATCAAAACCGGACTTGTGACGACGACGGCAGCCGCTGCGCTGCTACTTCTTGCTGCCTGCGGGCCAAGCCCCAGCCCGTCGGGAAGCAGCAGTGCCCCGCCAACCTCTTCGACGCCTTCGGCCTCATCTCCCTCGGCATCAGCGACGCCTTCCGCAACGGCGACGACGACGCCATCCCCCTCCGCGACAGCAACCTCCGCTGCACCCGCAGCACCCGCGCTGTGCAAGGCGGCATCGCTCACCGCCGCAACGGACGCCACCGGCGGCGGCGCGGCCGGCAGCATCTATGAGAAATTGATCCTGACCAACTCCGGCAGCGCCCCCTGTATCTTGGAGGGCTTCGCAGGAGTCTCACTGACTGCCGACGCCAACGGTGAACCGATCGGCGAACCGGCAACCCGGGAAACCACAACCCCGGTCACCAAAATAGAACTGGCTCCGGGGAAGTCGGCGTGGGCCGAAATCCGTTACACGCAGGCCGGCAATTACGGCGACTGCACCAAGGTGGCCGCCGCCGGCTTCCGCATCTACCCGCCGAACGACACGGCCTCACTGTTCATCCCGGAGCCCCACGATGCGTGCAGCAACGCCGGCATCAAGCTCCTGACCATCACCGCTTTCCAAGCAGTCTGACCGTCTCCTCACGGCTCCGGCTTATTCTGTCGGAGCCGTGAGGCATGATGGAGGAATGCAGGAGCCGAAGGCGTCGGATGGCGCTATCAGCCGTTTCAGCCAGGCAACCAGGGAATGGTTCCTCGGCGCTTTTTCCGAGCCCACGCCCGCGCAGGATGGCGCCTGGAACGCGATCTCCTCGGGCTCCCATGCCCTGGTAGTGGCGCCTACAGGTTCCGGCAAAACCCTTGCGGCTTTCCTGTGGGCGCTCGATCGCCTTCATTCCAAGCCCACTGACACCCTGCCAGGTCTTGAGACTGTCCCAGCCAATGGCAAGGGCAGGGCAAAGCGGCCTAAAACCAAGACCCGCGTCCTCTACATCTCGCCGCTCAAGGCGCTGGGTGTGGATGTGGAGCGGAACCTCCGCGCACCCCTGATCGGCATCACCCAAACAGCCAAACGTTTAGGCCTTCCCGCACCATTGGTGACGGTCGGCGTCCGTTCAGGAGATACGACGGCGGCAGATCGCCGCACGCTGTTGACCAACCCGCCGGATATCCTCATCACCACGCCGGAATCCCTGTTCCTCATGCTGACCTCCCGTGCACGGGAAACGCTCAGCGAAGTGGACACCATCATCATCGATGAAGTGCACGCCGTAGCCGGCACCAAACGTGGCGCCCACCTGGCCGTTTCCTTGGAACGCCTGGATGCTCTGCTTCCGAAGCCTGCGCAGCGCATCGGGCTCTCGGCAACCGTTCAGCCGCGCGAGCTGGTGGCGCAGTTCCTGGCCGGCCAGGCCCCCGTGGAGATCGTCGCTCCACCATCCAAGAAGAACTGGAACCTCACGGTCACCGTACCTGTGGAGGACATGTCCGATCTGCAGGGCGCTGCCGGAGCGTTCGACTCCGGGCCGGCGTCGGGATTGCAGCCTCAGGCGTCCATCTGGCCGCACGTTGAGGAACAGATTGTGGATTTGGTCCTGTCCAAGCAATCCACCATCGTGTTCGCCAACTCCCGTCGCTTGTCAGAACGGCTCACAGCCAGGCTCAATGAGATCTACGCCGAGCGCCAGTTGATGGCGGTAGGCGGCAGCGAGTGGGCCGCCCCCGAATCCAACCCGGGAATCCCGGCCTCGACGGCAACCCCGGCACACATGATGGCTCAGGCCGGAAACACAACTGGCGCCGATCCTGTTCTGGCCCGCGCGCATCACGGCTCGGTGTCCAAAGACCAGCGCGCCATGATCGAGGACGACCTCAAGTCCGGCAGGCTCCGGTGCGTGGTGGCAACATCGTCGCTGGAACTCGGCATCGACATGGGTGCTGTGGACTTGGTGGTCCAAGTTGAATCTCCCCCATCCGTAGCCAGCGGTCTGCAACGCGTCGGGCGTGCCGGACACCAGGTTGGTGAGATCTCCGAAGGCGTCCTCTTCCCCAAGCACCGGGCCGATCTCCTCCACACCAGCGTCACTGTTGAACGCATGCTCAGCGGGCAGATTGAGCGCCTGAGCATTCCGGCCAACCCCTTGGACATCCTGGCCCAGCAAACAGTGGCCGCTGCCGCCCTGGGCAGCATCGATGTTGAGGACTGGTTCAGCACTGTCCGCCGGTCAGCGCCGTTTGCGAGCTTGCCACGCTCGGCATTTGAGGCCACGCTGGACCTTCTGGCCGGCCGGTACCCCTCAGACGAATTCGCCGAGCTCAGGCCCCGCATCATCTGGGACCGGCACGCCGGGACCATTGAAGGCAGGCCCGGAGCCCAGCGCCTAGCCGTCACATCCGGTGGCACCATCCCGGACCGTGGACTCTTCGGCGTGTACATCATCGGTACGGAAGTTGAGGGCTCGGCCTCCCCCGCCAACGCAGACGGCAGTGAACCCACCGCGTCGGCGCGTGCAGCCAAGGGTGGACGCCGCGTTGGTGAGCTCGACGAAGAGATGGTCTACGAATCCCGGGTAGGCGATGTCTTCGCGCTGGGTGCCACCAGTTGGAAGATCGAGGACATCACCCACGATCGCGTGCTGGTCTCCCCCGCGTTTGGCCAACCTGGCAAGCTTCCGTTCTGGAAAGGCGACTCCCTTGGCAGGCCCGTGGATCTGGGCCGCGCACTGGGTGCCTTCATCCGCGAACTCTCCGCAGCCGACGAGGCCCCGGCTATGGAACGTTGTCAGGCCAGCGGCTTGGATGCCTTCGCCGCAAGCAACCTGATTCAGTACCTCAGGGAGCAAAAGGAAGCTACGGAAATTGTTCCCAGCGATCGAACCTTGGTGGTGGAACGGTTCCACGACGAACTCGGCGACTGGCGGGTAGTCCTCCACAGCCCGTTTGGCATGCCCGTTCATGCCCCGTGGGCACTTGCGGTGGGCCAACGGCTCCAACAGCGCTACGGTCTGGACGGATCGGCCATGGCAGCCGACGACGGCATCGTCCTACGCGTGCCCATGATGGAGGACGAGCCACCCGGTGCAGAGCTCTTTCTGTTCGACCCCGAGGAACTCGAACAAATCGTCACCGCCGAAGTGGGCGGCAGCGCGTTGTTTGCCTCGCGGTTCCGTGAGTGTGCGGCCCGCGCTTTGCTCCTGCCCCGCCAAAACCCGGCCAAGCGTCAGCCTCTGTGGCAGCAACGCCAGCGCTCAGCCCAGTTGCTGGATGTCGCCAAGAAGTACCCTTCCTTCCCCATCGTGCTCGAAGCCGTCCGCGAATGTTTGCAGGATGTTTACGATCTACCCGCCCTCAAAGACATTGCGGCTTCCGTGGAGCGCAGGGAACTCAGGATCGTGGAGACCACCACGCAGCAACCCTCCCCCTTCGCGAAGTCCCTGCTGTTTGGGTATGTGGCCCAGTTCCTTTACGAGGGCGACTCCCCCTTGGCCGAACGCCGGGCTGCCGCCCTGGCCCTGGACTCCACCCTCCTCAACGAACTCCTGGGTCGCGTGGAACTGCGCGAACTCCTGGACGCCGCAGTCATCGACAAGACCGAGATGGAGTTGCAGCGGCTTGCGCCGGACCGGCGGGTTCGTGGCATGGAGGGCGTGGCGGATCTCCTTCGGCTGCTTGGCCCGCTCAACGTTGAGGAAGTCGCAGAGCGGCTGGAGGGTGCCAAAGCACCCGAATCGTCCCTCCAGCCTGAAGCACGAGCGCCGTCACCAGATCGGGCAGAACCCAATGACGCAGAGCTCGCAGAGGAAGCTTCCGTCGTAACACCCCACGGCAGCGTAGCGGACGCCGGGGCACACCTCACGGCATTGCAGAAAGCCAACCGCGCCCTGAAGGTAACCATCGGCGGCGTCGAGCGTTTTGCTGCCATTGAGGACTCGGCGCGGCTCCGTGACGCAATCGGCGTTCCGCTGCCCATGGGTGTGCCGCTCGCCTTCATTGAGCCTGTCAACGATCCCTTGGGCGATCTGGTTTCCCGGTACGCGCGCACCCATGGTCCCTTCACTGCCTCAGAAGCTGCGTCCAGGCTGGGGCTTGGCGTCGCGGTGGTCAATACGGCGCTGAAACGCCTCGCTGATGATGGTCGAGTGGTGGAAGGCGAGTTCCGGCCCCACGCGGTCGCCGAGCAGCCTGCAGAACGAGCCGACTCAGAGCTCATGACCGTGGACGCCCCGCCGTCCAGTGAATGGTGCGATGCCGAGGTCCTGCGGAAGCTGCGCCGTCGTTCCCTCGCTGCGCTGCGGGCCGAGGTGGAGCCCGTGGACACGGCCGCCTATGGTCGATTCCTGCCGGCCTGGCAGAACGTGACCGCGCCAGGCAAGTCCCGAAGCCAGGCTTTGCGGGGGCTGGACGGCATCATCACGGCAGTGGACCAATTGTCCGGCGTGCCCATCCCGGCATCCGCGTGGGAACCCCTGGTCCTCGCGAGCAGGGTGGCGGACTACAAACCGGCCATGCTGGACGAACTCATGGCAGCTGGCGAACTCCTTTGGTCCGGGGCAGGGTCCCTGCCAGGGAACGACGGCTGGATCAGCCTGCATGTAGCCGATTCCGCTGAGCTGACGCTCAACCCGGACCCCGAGTTCGAACCCGGCGACGCCCAGCAACGGCTCTTGGACCACTTCAGCGCAGGTGGTGGCTACTTCTTCCGGCAACTCACGGAGGTGGCCGGTGGCATGGATGCGGTGTTGAGCGACGACGCCGTGGTTTCCGCCCTCTGGGATCTCGTCTGGGCCGGCCGCGTCACAGGGGATACTTTCGCTCCGGTGAGGGCCATGATCGCCGGCGGGAAAACCGCGCACCGGCAAGTGGCCAAAGCGCCGAGAGCCCGCGCTCCGCGAATGAGCAGGCTTGGCCGTTCACATGGGACGGGATTGTTGGGCTCTCCCGGGCTCACGGGTGGTCGCTATGGCTCGGTGACAGGCGGCATCGCGGCTGCGCCACCGTCGGCCGTGGGTCGTTGGTCTGCGCTACCCGCGCCGGAACTGGACCCCACCATCCACGCCCGCGGCACCGCTGAACTGCTGCTGGACCGCTACGGCGTGGTCACCCGGGGCTCGGTCATGGCAGAGAACATCATTGGCGGCTTCGGGCTTATGTATAAAGTCCTGGCTCGTTTGGAGGAAGCCGGGCGTTGCAGGCGCGGTTACTTCATTGAGCATTTGGGGGCCGCCCAGTTCGCTGTCCCCGCCACGGTGGACCGTCTCAGGTCCTTCACCGAGGACGCGCGCATCTCCAAAGCCGAGCCTTCCGCGCTTGCCCTTGCCGCGACAGATCCCGCCAACCCCTACGGTGCTGCTCTTCCGTGGCCTGCTCTCTCTGTCGACGCCGGTTCCGGTCACCGCCCGGGGCGCAAAGCCGGTGCGCTGGTGGTGATGGTGGACGGCGCGTTGGTCCTTTATGTGGAACGCGGCGGCAAGACCCTGCTCACTTTCAGCCAGGACGAGGCCGTGCTGACAGTTGCGGCCCAGGCATTGGTGGATGTGGTCCGCCGCGGTGCCGTGGACAAACTCTTCATGGAGAAGGTCAACGGTCACGATCTCCTGGAAACTCCCATCGCAGTTGCCTTGGCGGCTGCGGGGGCCTACTCCACACCGAAGGGACTCCGAATCCGTGCCTGAAGGCGATTCCATTTGGCGGGCTGCCTCACGCCTGAACGAGGCATTGGCAGGGAAGACCATCAACGCCTCCGACTTCCGTGTGCCGCGCTTCGCCACCTTGAACCTGGCGGACTGGACCATGACCGAGGTCGTTCCCAGGGGCAAGCACCTGCTCATGCGCTTAGCGGGCCCGGTTGACGAGGAACCCGGCGCCAGCAGAAGACCCCGCGCCCTGACCATCCACTCCCACCTCAAAATGGAAGGGAACTGGATGATCTACCCGCCCGGAGGCCGCTGGACGAAACCCGGCCACACTGCGCGGTGTGTGCTCCGCACGGACTCCGCAGACGCGGTCGGGTTCTCACTCGGCATCCTGGAAGTAGTGCCCACTGTTGAGGAAGACAAGATTGTTGGGCACCTCGGCCCGGACTTGCTCGGTCCTGACTGGGACGAGGAAGAAGCCCTGCGCCGGCTTCGCGCCGAACCGGACGTGACTGTGGGCTTTGCCCTGCTGGATCAACGGAAGCTGGCAGGCATCGGCAATA
Source organism: Paenarthrobacter sp. NPDC091711 (assembly GCF_044756605.1). NCBI lineage: Bacteria > Bacillati > Actinomycetota > Actinomycetes > Micrococcales > Micrococcaceae > Paenarthrobacter > Paenarthrobacter sp. NPDC091711. Next base: position 89,751 of record NZ_JBIVTF010000007.1, on the reverse strand, counting down.
TCTACCGTTGTGAGTCGTGCTTCCTCTCCGGCATTCACCCGGCTCTGCCGGTAGGCGACGTTCCTGACCTCGCTAAGACAGTCAACGATGCCAAACGCCTCCTCGGCGAAAATCTGGGCCCGGGCCGGCGAACCACCTTGGGCCCGCGCGCATTGCGCCCCGGATATTGGGTGTACGGCCGGGAACGCCAACCTTGCCGGCGCTGCGGCGCTACGGTACGCCGCGGCCTCCTGGCCGGACCGGACGGCACCGAGGAACGGGACATCTACTTCTGTCCGCGCTGCCAGCCAACTCCCTAATCAAGAAACCCCCTGCTCAAAAAACACACCCAACCGGCCGGACCCGGCCACCTAAAAGCCAGCCAGGTCCGGCCACCCACCGCCGCGACGGCTGCGCGCATCTGCCTGCCCGGCCCGCTACTCCAGGAAGCTCCCCAGCCGCCCCAGCAATAGCCGCCGGACTCCGCAAAGATGCGCGCCGCCGTCGGACGTTTTTTACGCCATCCGCCACCACTTTTGGTTGGTGGTACCGGCGCAATCCCATAGTTGCAGTTTCGCACCGTTGGATGAGTTCCAGTCGGCTACGTCCACGCATTTGTTGGCCTGCGGGTTCACCAGATCCCCGGCACTGTTGAGGACGAACTGCTGTGCAGGGCTGCCGTTGCAGCTGGTGAGTTGCACTGGTGCGCCGTTGGCCGTCGATCCCCACGCCACGTCCATGCACTTGCCTAGTGAGCGGATGGTGCCGTTGGCAGCAAAGGTCCATTGCTCCGAGGCGGAGGTGTCGCAGTCCCATAGCTGCAATGGGGCCCCGTCCGTAGCTTGCCTACCAGCTACATCGATGCATTTTCCGGTATAGCCCTGGATTCGTGTGCTGGACGCAGAAGCGGGCGTCGCCGGAACCGAAGCAAGCTCGTAGACGCGGACGTAATCAACCAGCAGGGTCTGGGGAAACGCCGTGCCCGAATCCGGCGCTCCCGGCCAATGGCCGCCCACGGCAAGATTCAGCAGAAGGAAGAAATTGTGGTCGAAGACCCATGGTCCGGAAGTTGTGGCTTTGGTTTTCCGTGAGTAAGAGATTCCGTCGATGTACCAAGTGATGGAATCGGGCCCCCAGTCAACGGTGAACGTGTGGAAAGCATCGCTCAGGGCCTTACCGCCGGGCAGTGTGTAGCTGGCATTTGCGGCGTTGGCCCCCGAGTATCCGGGTCCGTGGATGCTTCCCCAGACCGTCCCGGGTTCTTTGCCAACGTTTTCCATGACGTCGAGTTCCCCGCTGGAGGGCCAGCCGTCGGAGAACACGTTGTCTCCGAGCATCCAGAAGGCGGGCCACATGCCTTGGCCTTTGGGCAGTTTAAGTCGGGCTTCGAACCGGCCTTGAGTCCGGCTGAACTTGCCGGCGGTCAACAGCCGGGCGGAGGTGTATTGGCACGTCCCGTAGTGGCACTCATATCCGGCAGGGTTTTCCTTGCGGGCAGTAATGGCCATGTTGCCCTGACCATCAGCTGCGGCATTGCCGGTGCTGTTGGTGTAGTACTGCAGTTCGCCGTTGCCCCATCCGGATCCTCCGGTGTCGTGGGTCCATTTTTCGGGGTCGGGCGCCGTGCCGGCGGGGGCATTGAATTCGTCGCTCCAAACCAGTGATCCGGGGGCTGGCATACCAGCGGCGGCCTGGGCAGATGGCTCCGGAGCAATGAGGGTAGCTGCGATGGTCAGGCCGGCGACGAGCATCGTCAGGGGCATGAGTCTTCGCTTCATGGTGCCACTCTGAAGGCCCGCCCCTGTGGCGCGCAAGCCTTTTCGATGCGACACGCAAAACGTCACGGCAAAGAAATAATCAACGCGGGTTTTCTTTTCAATGCCGTAACGAGGATGAAATGTCGGCGGGAGAAAGTGGAATAAGGAACCGATTGGCTTTGACAAGAATTTCAAGCCCATTGGCAGTAAGGACATTCCGTTCGCAACCGAATTCCTTCCCTTGAGCATCGACGATGCAGCTCCAGGCGCGTCAGCCGTGTCCTCCCAAATTCGCTCTGAAGAGCGTGTGGACATACTGGCGCGCCTTGGCCTTTTCCCCAGCAGTTACCGGAGGCTAAAGATGGGCATTTACAGACAAATACTGGTAAGGATCCTTGCAGTTCTGGTGGTTTCCTTCGGAGTGATCTACATCAGTTGGCGCTGGTCGAGCACTGTGGCCTGGGATGCTTGGTGGATCTCGCTGCCTCTCGTGGTCGCGGAGACTTACAGCCTCGGCGAATCGGCGCTGTACGCCGTGACCATGTGGAACGCACGACGACGTCCGCCTCCCCCGCCTGCCCTGCCGGGCAGATCGGTGGACGTATTCATCGCAACGTACAACGAACCACTAGACCTGGTGATGAAGACGGCCATTGCGGCCAGGGACATGGAGTACCCCCACGAAACGTGGATTCTTGACGACGGAGATCGGGCCGAATTTGCTGAAGCAGCCCGGCAGATCGGCGTCGGGTACATCACCCGTGGCCCCGAATGGGATGGCCGGCAGCGCTTCGCAAAGGCGGGCAACGTCAACAACGCCCTGTCCCTGACAACGGGCGAGTTCGTGGCCATCTTCGACGCAGACCAGGTCCCTGAGCCGCGCTTCCTGGACCGCGTCCTCGGGTATTTCGACGCCGAAGAAGTGGCCTTTGTCCAGACGCCGCAGCACTTTTGGAATGTTCCGGAGCGGGACCCGTTGGGAAGCCAGGCGGAACTCTTCTATGGACCCATCCAGCAGGGCAAGGACGGCTGGGACGCAGCGTTCTTCTGCGGTTCCAACGCTGTCCTTCGCCGGGAAGCCCTCATGGCGCTGGGCTTGACCCGTTACACCCGGACAGCCACGGAGCAGACGTGGCGTGCCTTGCGCAGGGGCCGGTCCAGGCTTCAGGATCTTCATGGCGAACTGGGTAGGCGCCATCCTGCCGCCATGCCGGTCGCGGAACAGGCGTTGGAGGCCGTGGCGCGTGCGGAGCATCAGGTGCGCAGGGGCGATGTCCTTGCCGAGATCACTTTTGAGCTCCGCGTCGCCTTCCATGCTGCCGCGTTGGCGGTGCCCGATGCGATGGACGATGTGGTGCCGGAACTGGACGCGGTCCTGGAATCCGTGGATGTTGCGCACACGGACCAGGCCTTGGCCATCCACCCCATGGATACCACCACCATTACCGAGGACATGGCAACGGCCATGCACCTTCACGCGATGGGGTGGGGCAGTGTTTACCACCACGAGATCCTGGTCCACGGACTGGCCCCCGAGGACGTGTCCACCATGCTTTCGCAGCGGCATCGTTGGGCGGCAGGCACCATGCAGGTGTTCTTCAGTGACAATCCGGTCTTGCTTCGGGGCCTCACCGTGGCCCAACGGCTCATGTATCTGGGCACTATGACGAGTTATCTCAATGGCTTCGCCGCCCTGAGCTACATCGCAGCGCCTGTGGTGTTCCTGGTGGCTGGGACCTACCCGCTGACTGCCAGCCCGGTGGTGTTCTTCTGCCTCTTCCTGCCCTTCTTCGTGACCTGCCAGCTGCTTTTCCAAGTAGCGGGCAACGGTTCCAAGGGACTGTGGCGCGGCCAGCAATGGTCCTTCGCACTGTTTCCCACCTGGATAGCGGCCACGTGTTCCGGTGCGGCGGCGGTCTTCCTTGGCAAGCACCTCACGTTCTCGGTGACGGCCAAGAGCAAGCAGGCTGCAGGACGCGGTTTTCAGCACGTCAGGCTGCAAGTGGCAGCCATGGCATTGCTCGTTGTGTCCTCGCTCATCGGCATTGCCCGAGTGTCCTTCGGGGAAGCGCCGCTGTATCCCACCCTCATCACGCTTGCCTGGGTTGCTTTGGACCTGGCGCTGTTGAGCGTGGTGATCGGCGCGGCAAGGTACCGCGGCCCCGGCGATCACCTGGAGGAGCCGATGCCCACCCCGAAGGAACTCACCAGCGTCCTTGGGACCCCCTCCGAATCCAAAAACTGACAGCAACCACTCGCCGTTCCACCCCCCAGCAAGGAGCGACCCCCATGTCCATGCTTTCCCCTGCCCCGATGACCATTTCCTCCGCACAGAAGACAGCGGATCTGACCAGTCTGGAGCTGACCGTAACCGGCGCTTTGGATGCCACTACCGTTCTCGCCGTTCGCCAAGCGTCCGCCAAGGCCGCCGCGGACGGCCCCATCCTGGTTCTGGTGGATGTCGATGCGGTGACATCCGTGGGAGCCTCAGGCGTCGTAGGGCTGCTTGAGGTGCTGCACCTGCTCCGACTTCGCGGCGGCGATCTCCGCCTTTTCGGTCATTCCAGCGAGCTGCAGGAAACCCGCCTCCAAGCCCATTTGGGTCATGTGGCCCGCGTCTATGCAAACCGTCAAGACGCGGTCGACGGCGGCACGGCACTTGTGCGGCCACGCGGAGTTGCGCCGCGCTTGAGTTGGCGGAGTCTCTTCGGGCGTCGCCATCGTTCCCTGGGCTGGGGCTGACCATGGCGCCGGTTCCTCCTGCCTTCACGGGACATCCGAACAGAAAACGCCGGCGGGCCAGCCTGCTCATTCCTTTGGTGGTGACTGCCCTGGCTGCCACCGGTTTGAGTTTCGCTTCCCAGGAAGTGGTCCCGGTTGTCCAGGCTTTATCCCTCTGCCGGGCCGGGGACGCTTCCACCATGATCCCCAAGGATGGAGTGCTTCTGGGCGTGAACCTGGATTGGGACTCGGAGACCTTGTCCGAGCACCGGGAAAACCTCGGCCATGATCCGGCGGTGGTGGTGCAATTCTCGGATATCCCCTACGACGACGAAACGTGGGCACACACCACCAATGCCGTCACCCAGGTCCGCCCCACTGGCGGCGTGTTGCTCCTGACACTCGAACCGCACGGCGGTTTGGAGACCATGAGTGAGGAAGTGATCGCCAAACTCGCCACCGACTTACGGGACATCAACGATCAGGGGACGCCCGTCGTCGTACGTTTGGCGCATGAAATGAACGGTTCCTGGTATTCCTGGGGTCAGCAGCCGCTGCGTTATGTTGAGGTGTTCCGCAAGGTGGCCGCCGCCGTGCACTCACAGGCGCCGGGTTCGTCCATGATGTGGGCCCCGAACTATGGCGGCGGCTACCCGTTTACTGGAGGCCAGTTCGCGGCGCGTCCGGGCACGCCGGATTTCGCAGCTTTGGACACAGACCATGATGGTGCGATCACCATGGCCGACGACACCTACGCGCCCTACTATCCAGGGGACGACGCCGTGGATTGGGTGGGAGTTTCCCTGTATCACTGGGGCAATCAGCGGCCTTGGGGGAACAACGATATCTCGGAGCCGGGCAAGTTCCTGGCCATGCTGACCGGCACGTACAGCGGCACCGCCGGTGACGACAGTTCCGTCCCGGATTTTTATCGCGTGTACGGTGTGGACCACAACAAGCCGGTGGCCATCCCGGAGACAGCAGCCATCTTCACCCCGGCCCGCGCCGGGGCGTCCGAACTGGACGTCAAGCAAGCGTGGTGGCGTCAGGTCTTTTCGGATGAAACCCATCAAAAATACCCGCAATTGAAGATGATCAACTGGTTTGAGTGGAAGAAGTACGAGATCGAAATTAACGACGACGTCGACTGGCGGAGCGCTGGTTCGCCCGCCATCCGCGATGCCTTCAGTGAGGACCTGCCGGACTGGTTGGAGTACGGCGAGGATCTGGAGGCGTGCCGTTAGACGGGCGATCCGTTAGTGCCTGCGTGCTGAGGCCTAAGCAGCCGATGCGGCCTCCACGGTTTCCGTGGGGGCCGTAGCCTTGGGACGTTCGGGCACCATGAATTTGGGAAGCAGCACCTGCACAATGGGGCCGATGGCCAACGCGTAGACCACCGTTCCAACCCCGACGGAACCGCCCAGCAGGAAGCCCACAGCAAGGACAACCACTTCGATGCCTGTGCGGACCAGGCGCACGGACCACCCGGTGCGGCGCACAAGTCCGGTCATCAGCCCATCGCGGGCGCCGGGTCCAAGACGGGCACCGATGTAGCAAGCGGAGGCGATGCCGTTGAGGATCACGGCACCGGCGAGCATGGCGATCTGTCCGCCCAGGTGTGAGAACTCCGGGATGAGCCACAGCCCAAGATCGGCGAAGAGTCCCACAAGCACGGCGTTGGCGATGGTTCCGATCCCTGGCATCTGCCGGAGCGGGATCCACAGGAGAAGGACCAGGAAGCTGACTGCGATGACCACAACACCAATGCTGAACCCGGACTTTTCGGAGACGCCCTGGTGGAACACATCCCAGGGGTCCAAGCCGAGCCCGGCACGGATGAACATGGCCAAGGAGATGCCGTACATCGCGAGGCCGATCAGGAGTTGGGTGATTCTTCGGGTCATCATGGGTTCCATCCTCCGATAAAACTGGCCTTGCATTCCATAGCCAGTTTGAAATACTGGTCTGATGTCCGGCTCACTGAACCCCACCGCGCTCGTTCGCCTCCTCGGCTCCTGGAATTCCGGCGCCCTGCCCGCCTACCGCGAGCTGGCCGACGTCGTGCGTTTGCTGGTGATGGACGGACGCATCCCACTGGATGTGGCCCTGCCCAGCGAGCGGGCGCTGGCGCAGACGCTTGGCCTCAGCCGCACCACGGTCACCGCCGCGTATGCGAGCCTGCGCGAACAGGGCTTCCTCACAGCAGGTCAGGGCAGCCGTGGCCGGACGTGCATCCCCCACCGCACCGCGCCGGTGAGCGCCCCCGGACTCGCAGTCCCGGAGGGACTGTTGGACCTGGCTTATGCATCACTCCCGGCCGCCGGCGAGGTAGTGCACCGCGCCTTTGCCGACGCACTGACCGAGTTGCCCGCCCTCCTGCCGGGCTTCGGGTACGACGCCGTGGGCGTTCCGGCGCTCCGCGAAGCCATCGCCGCTAAGTACACGGCTGAGGGGGTCCCCACCACCCCTGACCAGGTCCTTGTTACCTCCGGCGCGCAACATGCGCTCAATATCGTCCTGCGCACTTTGGCCGGCAAGCAGGACCGGGTCCTGGTGGAACATCCCACGTATCCCAACGCTTTGGACGCCATCCGCGCCGCCGGGTGCAAGCCCCTTCCAGTCGCGCTGCCTGCACTAGAGTCGAGTACCTCTCCAGCCTGGGATATTGATGCGATGGTGGCCACCATGAACCAGCAGCGCCCCGCCATGGCCTACTTGGTGCCCGACTTCCACAACCCCACCGGGCGCATCATGTCAGACCTGCAACGGCGGCGCCTCGCGCGGGCCGCCGCTGCCTCCGGGACCGTGTTGGTGGTGGATGAAACGCTGCGCGGGTTGAACCTCGACGGCGTCCGCACGGCACCGATGTCCACCTTCAGTCCCGCCGTGGTTTCCATCGGATCACTCAGCAAGTCGCATTGGGCGGGGCTGAGGACCGGGTGGATCCGGGCAGACGAGGGCTTGATTGCCCGCTTTGTTTCCACGAGAACAGTCATGGATCTGGGCGGGCCGGTGGTGGAACAACTGGCGGCGGCACGCCTGGTGCGGGCTTTCGCCGAACCGCTTGATGCCCGGCTCGCGGAGCTTCGGCATCAGCGGGAATCCCTGCTGGGGTTGCTTGCGGAGCGCTTGCCGGAGTGGGAGGTTGAACGCCCCCGCGGTGGCCTCACAGCCTGGTGCCACCTGCCTACACCGTGCAGCACTGCCTTGACGGTGCTCGCTCCGGATTTCGGCGTTCGATTGGCGGCCGGACCACGGTTCGGGGTGGGTGGCGCGTTCGAGCACTACCTGCGCGTTCCGTTCACCTTGCCCGCCGCGCAGTTGGAGTTCGCCGTCGGCGCCCTCCGGGCCGCCCAGGACAAGCTCGATGCCTCGCCCCATCTCCGCAGGACCCTCAAGGCAGAGCGGCCAGCCGCCGTCGCGGTCGCCTAGGTTGCCGGGCCGGCGGCCGGTTCCGCTGTTGGTACCCAACTGAGTCGCAGTTGGGGTCGTTCTCAGCGCTGGGAACGACCTGATCTGCTACCTGGTTGGGGCCGGGCCTGCGGATCGAGCCGCCCCGCCCATGCGCTGCTTCGCCGTGTTACTGCCGGGTCCGACCGGAACATGCGTGGTGGCTTTGGCGAGCCCGAAGAGCGGCATGCCGTTGTACACCACTTCAATGCCCGACGCCGGCACCTGGTACGTCTCATGCCACACGCCGATGTCGCCGCTGCCTGCGATCTCCTTCATGAACTTCCGCCATGGACCCAGGTGCGGGGAGTCCTTGTCCGCAGCGAAACGCCTCAAGTGCTCCGGGCTTTCCCAATAGCTGAGCAGCATGGTTGTCCGCCCGAACCATTGCTCGCTGCCGAGGAGCCCGGCGTCCGGGTTCTTGGCGAGGTGCTGCATCATGGTGGGCATGGCCGCCGCGACCTTGGCCACGCGGGCCACTTTCCACCAGCGGTTTGCGCGCATCCCGATGAGGAAAACGGTGACCGTTTCGCGCCCGACATCCGCAGTGAAGCGGCCTGGGAAGATCTCCTGTGCCATGAGAATCCTTCAGTTGGGACAACGTCGAGTTCCCGGATCCGGGTTTCGTAACGTTGTTATGAAACAATGTTATGAAACACTTGAGGGTATGGCAAGACCCGTAATTCATGATCAACACGTTCAGGATCGGCTTCTCGCGGTCACCGCTGAACTAGTGGACCGCGAAGGTCCGGCGCGCGTCACCCTTCGCGACGTGGCCGCTGCCGCAGAGACGTCCACCACGGCCATCTACTCGCTGTTCGGCGGCAAAGCCCAACTGCTAAGGGCCGCCGTCGACGACGGTTTTCGCTCCTTTGGAGAGTCCCAACGCGAGGCCGCCAAGGACGGGCTGTTGGGATTGGGCCGGGCCTACCGCGTCTGGGCGCTGGACCACCCGGCCCTTTACCGCCTGATGTTCGGCGGCGCACTGGCCGCCTACGTTGATTGCAGCCCGACGCCGGAAGTCGCCTCCGAGTCGATGCTCCCCTTGGTGGAGGCGGTGGTCGCCGCCCAGTCAGCGGGAGCCTTACGCTCGGACGAGCCCACACTCGTGGCCATGGCCATCTGGGGGCAGGTCCACGGACTCGTCAGCTTGGAGCTGGCGCAGATGAACGATCCCGGGACGGACTGGCCGGGAATCTACGAGGCCGCCCTGGATTCCGTGGCTCGGGCCTGGGCGGCCTCACCGGGCTCTTAGGCGTACACCTTCTCCAGGAATGCGCCCCAGGCCTTGGCCGTGAGTTCCGAATCGCCGGAGCCGCTGAACTCGTGCACCGTCATGCCTACCGGAGCGCCGAAAGCGTTCCTGCCGAAGAAGCGGTACAAGGTGTCGGCAGTCCTGAGGCCCAGGAAGTTCTCGTTGGAAAAGTCCACTTCCCCGCTCAGCCGGCCTACGCCGTCGACGTCCACATCCACGGCAGTACCGGCGGCCGCGCCCTCCACACCGAGCGCCCGCTTCAGCTGCAGGAAGCCGTCCGGCGTCTGCGATGACGCGGGTGCCTGGACATCGGTGAAGACCACGGGCTTGCCATCGAAGTACTGAAGATACTGGCCGAGGGTGTGCAGGTAGAACTCTGTGTGCTTACTGGCGCCGTCGTACTGTTCGTCCCAGTTGTCGGCAAAGATGCCACTGTGAACGTAGTGCAGCTTGGCGCGGCCACCCTCGAGCGGCTCAAGGATGTGCTCCAGCTGGTTGAACCATCCGTCGGGGCCGTCCATCCGGGACACCAAGTGGCTGGGGTATTCCTCGGTGGTCTTGACGTCGGGCCACTGATCCGTGGGGAACATCCAGGCGGGAGTGTCCTTGGTGACCGCCTGCCACACCCGCTCGGGAGTGCCGGGCAGTTCGGTGTCCGCTACGATTTCGAATTTCCGGTTGTCAGTCATTGCTTTGATCCTTTTCTGCTGATTGCTCCGGGGAGGCTTGGGTTTTTTTAAGTGCAGGGTGAAGTACGACGACGAGGCGGTGCTTACGTGCGCCGCCGGCCACGGCGGCAGCACCGCCGTCGTGGTACTTATCCACAAGTTGGGTCACCGCCACGCCGAGCTCTTCCGCGAACGCTGCCCGTTCGGCAGCAGAGCGGAAAGTGATCTCGCCATCGATCGCGAAGCTGGCCAGCTTCTTCTTGGCCACCGCAGCACCGGCGATGAGTTTGCCCATCTCCTGCACAGTGCGGGAGGCCAGTGCCAGCAGCCAGAAAGCCGAAAACCGGTCAGAGAAGCGCCGGGGGTCAGGCGCCACGGACGCCAGCGCGACGGGCGAGATCAGGTAGGACGCCGCCGTGGCACGCAGCACCCTCTCGGTGACGTTGCCCTTGCGTCGCTCTTCCACCAGCTCCACCAGCCCGTGGCGTTCCAGTGCTTTGAGGTGGTAATTCACCTTCTGCCGGGGCAGCCCCACCTTCGCGGCCAGTTGCGTGGCGGACGCAGGTTCCACGAGCTCCTGCAGGATACGGGTGCGGATGGGGTCCAGCGAGGCTTCCGCCGCGGCCGGGTCCTCGATCACTTCGATGTCCAACATGCTTCAAGTATGTCTACCGACAACTTTTATTGTCAAGAACTTTTTTGTGTTCGGTTAGCCCTTCCGTTGTGAGGCCCGCTCTGCGCGATTCGCACACGTCTAGGGGCGCAGAGCAGGCCCCACAACGCGTGGCCGGTAGAATTGTCCGGTGATGCAATCCCCCCTCCCCGTGCGCGACGGCGTGAACGCGACCCGCCTGCGCCTGCCGGACGAGGGCCCCTGGACCACCGCCATGGACTACATGATGCACCGCTGGGGACACATCGACCCCCAAGGCATCGAGGACCGGTTCGACGCCGGCGAAATCGTGGGCGAGGGCGGCGTACCCCTGGACCGCAGCACCAAACTGGAGGACCACACCTTCATTTGGTACTACCGCACTCTCCCACCGGAGACACGGCTGCCCGTGGAAATCACCATCCTTCACCAAGACGAGCACATTCTGGTGGTGGACAAACCGCATTTCCTCCCCACCACGCCCGGCGGCACCTACATCCAGGAATCCGCGCTGGTCCGGCTCCGGAACCTGCTCGACCTCCCGGACCTCATCCCCATGCACCGTCTGGACCGCATGACCGCCGGCCTGCTGCTGCTCTCCACCAACCCGGAAACGCGCGGCAAGTACCAGGTCCTCTTCGAGAAGCGCCAGGTCCAGAAGGAATACGAGTGTGTGTCCGCCGCGACGCCCGCCGCAGGTTTTCCCGCCGTCGAGTTCCCTGTGGTTGTCCGCAACCGCATGACCAAGTCCCGCAGCTACCTGCTCGCCGAAGTCATTCCGGGTGAACCGAACGCTGAAACGCGCATTGAACAGACAAAAACGTTCGACGCCGGAACTCACCAGCGCGCGCTGTACCGGCTGGAGCCGCACACCGGAAAGACGCACCAACTCCGCGTGCACATGGCCTCGCTCGGGCTGGGAATCGTCAACGACGCCTTCTACCCGGACCTGCTGGACAAGGCACCGGACGACTACTCCAAACCCTTGCAGTTGCTGGCCCGTGGCATTACTTTTGTGGACCCCATCAGCAAGCAGCCCGTGGAATACCGCAGCCAACTGGAGCTCAGCGAAGCCCAGTCCTGACCCGTTTTTCCGAGCCCGTTCCCTCCGTTACGACGCAGGGATACCATGGGTTTGCTGGGCAGAATCCGGGAGTCGCCATGGCACACTTCACTGACATTCCGGGCGACAGGACCGCTTCGGTCCTCGCCTACTCCGCAGCCGCCGTGGGCGCGGCCGGCGTCCTGACGCTCGGAGCCATGTATGCCGTTGAGGTGCCCAACGGCGGGCCTTACGTCTTCGGGACCATCAACGATGCCACGGGTGCGGCGTTCAACGTGCTCGTCATCCCGGTGATACTCCAAGTCCGCAAGCGCCTTCCGAAAACAGCGTGGACCGAACCGCTCACCTGGGCAACAGTGGCCGCCTGCGCGGCGGGGGCCACAAGTTCCGCGCTGCTGGTACTCAAAGTCCTGGACTTCGGACCGTCAACGGCAATTTCCGTGGCAGCCATCGTGATCCAAGGTGCCTGGTTCTTGGTGGCGAACAACAAGCTTCTCCACGGTGAGGACTACCCGAAGGGTCTCGCGAAGCTTGGCCGGTTCATCGGCGGAGCACTGTTGATCGGGCTACCCGTTGCCGGACTCGGTTTTCTTATCCCCGGGCCGGAGTGGCTCCGTTACGCAGTGATGGGAGTGGGCTTCCTCGCCGGAGCTTCCGCCTGGGTGGCATGGCCGTACTGGTATTTCAGGGCAGGAAAGTTCCTTGGGCACCGACGCATTGCTGAAACGCGGAGCCGCATCCGGCCCGAACCTGCTTGATGCTCAGCAGCGTCTAGCCCCGAAAAACATCCCGGAAGACCGCCGTCGTGTCATCCGAGAACAGCACGAACTCCACCAACTCCAGTGGGCTGTCTGTAGAGGCACGCGCTGAAGACGACGACGAAAACGACCTCACGGCGTCGAACGCCACCTCCGCGACTTGGCGCGCATCCCAACCATAGATACCGGCGCTGATCGCAGGGAACGCCACTGACCGGGCACCAAGCCCTGCCGCCACCATCAAGCTTTGGTGGAAGCACGAGGTGAGCAGGGCCGGATCTGTCTGTCCGGCATGCCGGTTGGGTCCCACAGTGTGGATCACCCAGCGGGCAGGGAGCCGAAAAGCAGGAGTCGCGACAGCCGAACCCACCCGCAGCCCGTCCTTCAGTTGCGTCCGCCTCAGCTCGCGGCACGCCTCCAGCAGCTCCCCGCCCGCAGCCCTGTGGATAGCGCCGTCCACTCCCCCTCCCCCGAGCAAAGAGGAGTTAGCGGCGTTGACGATCGCATCAACAGAACGTTTAGTCAGATCACCTTGCAAAACGTCGATTCGCATGGCGCCAGTCTCACTCCGAAGCGGCGGACACGGCAAGTGCGGTACCTTGTGCCCATGGACATCACCGCCCCGGAAACATGGGGATCCGCGATTTACCTGTGGATCGTCCCCATTGTGCTGGGCGACGCCATCTTCCCGCCCATCCCCTCCGAAATGGTGGTCATCACCGGCGGGGCGCTCGCAGCCGATGGCCACGCGAACTTCTGGCTCGTCCTGTTCCTGGCCGCATTCGCGTCCTGGTTGGGTGACATGGCGGTGTTCATGCTGTTCAAACGGCGTATCAGCCACGTTCTGGACAGGTGGGCATGGGGCCGGCGCGTCCACCGCGGGATCCACGAGGCCATCGCAAAAGCTGGCCGCTCGTCAACCTACGGCGCCATCATCGGCGCGCGCTTCATCCCCGGCGGCAGGCTCGCCACCTCATCCGCGGCAGGCATCGCCAACGTCTCGGTGCGCGGGTTCAGCCTCTGCGCCGGCCTCGGGGCAGTGCTGTGGGCCGTGTGGCAGGTAGGCCTGGGATACTTCACCGGCTCCACCACCAAGCTCCCGTTTTGGGCCAGCTCACTCATAGGAGTGGGACTGGGCCTGGTGATCGGCGTGGTGGTTGGGTTGATCGTCACCCGGCGCCGCGGCAGCCGCTCCCCCGTGGACGAACCGTTCGACGCCGACAAGCCCGGCGACGTCCCGCAACCCGAGTAGGGCCGGGGTCCTGAAGCGGGGTTTCTAAACCGGTGACCAGCGTCCGCGGCTACGGCGCAGCACGTAAAGGCTGCCGGTCAAAGCAACACGCTCGACGGCGTCACGCATCATGGCTGCCGACGTGCGGGCTTCGTGGTTCTCGCCTGAGTAATCGCGGTCATCCACTGTGAAGCGGAGGCTGAGCTGAGGTACCCCACCCACAATGTCCAGCTGGTTCGATTCCACGTGGTGGCGGGTTTCCAGTGCTTCCACCGCGGCGGCCATCACCGATTCAGGTGCGTTGCCCGGTTTGAGGCCAGTGATCTTCAACTTGGTCTGGAACGACGGCATCCCACTACCCTAACGCCCTCTCACATCCCACGCCCTTCAGCGGATCCCTCTCTCACCGGGTGAGAGAGGGATCCGTCGAACCCCGAGGGATGTGAGAGAGGGTGCTAGCCGGTGTTGCGGAGGCCGGCGGCTACGCCGTTGACGGTGATGAGCATTGCACGCTGGAGCCGTTCATCAATCTCGCCTCCGGAAAGCTGGTCCTCGCGAACGCGCCGAAGGAGCTCCACCTGCAGGTAGCTGATGGGGTCCAGGTACTGATCGCGGATTTCCAGTGAACGCTTCAACGTCGGCTGGGCATCCAGGAGTTCAGTCTCGCCGGTGAGGCGCTCAATTTCGGCCACAGTGAGCTCATACTCATCGCGAATCATATGGAACAGCCGGTGCAGTTCCTCCGGGACCAGAGACGAAACGTAGTGACCCGCAATTTCCATGTCCGTCTTAGCCAAGGTCATTTCCACGTTGGAGATGACCGAACGGAAGAAGTGCCAGCGGTCCATCATTTCCAGCAACTGATCCGTGTCTCCGGCCTCGCGTGCGGCCTTCAAACCGGAGCCCACACCGAACCAGCCCGGAACAATCTGGCGGGACTGGGTCCAGCCGAAGACCCACGGAATGGCCCGCAGGCCACCGAGTCCAGCACCGGAATCCGGACGCTTGGAGGGACGCGAGCCAATGTTCAAGGAACCAAGCTGCTCCACCGGTGTAGAGGCCAGGAAGTAGGCCGGAAGCTGGGAATCGTCAATCAGCGTGCGGTAGCGGGCGAACGCTGCGTCCGAGATGGTTTCCATGACGTTGGCATAGCGCTCACGCTCATCTTCGGAGGTCCGCGGAGTGCGGTGCAGTGCCGAGCCCTGCATCACCGCGGCCAAGGAGAGCTCCAGGTTTTCGCGGGCGAGTTCAGGCAGGGAGTACTTGTCCGAGATGACCTCGCCCTGCTCGGTGAACTTGATTTCGCCTTCCAGCACGCCGTTTGGCTGTGCCATGATGGCATCGTATGTGGGTCCGCCACCGCGGCCCACGGATCCTCCGCGGCCATGGAAGAGACGAACCCGGACGCCATGCTTGGCAGCCACATCGCGCAGCTTGCGCTGGGTCTTGTGGATTTCCCACTGACTGGTCATCACGCCCGATTCCTTATTCGAATCGGAATACCCCAGCATGACTTCCTGGACATCGCCCCGGAGGCGGACCAGCTCACGGTAGGACGGATCGGACAGCAACTGGTCAACGATCTCCGCTGATGCACGGAGTTCCTCCACGGTCTCCAGCAACGGAGCGAAACCGATCTTGGCGCGCGGCTTCCCGCCAAAGAGGTCAATCAGTCCGGCCTCGCGTGCCAGGACTGCTGCGGCGAGAACATCATCTGCGCCGCGGGTCATGGAGATGATGTAGGTTTCCACGACGTCCGGGCCGTAGGTGTGAAGGGCCTGGCGGATGCTCCGGAAAACATCATAGGTACCGTCGGCTGTACCCTCCAGCTTGATCGGGTGTCCGGAGAGAGGACGGCGGGAAGCCAACTCTGCGCCCAGGAACTCGAAGCGCTCTTCACGGGTCAGTTCGCCGTAAGGCCTCCCGGCACCGAGCCTGTCCACCAGCTGGCCCACAGCATCGTGGTGGTAGTCAGCGTGTTCACGGATGTCCAAGGTTGCCAGGTGCAAACCAAAAGCAGCGATGGCACGGCGGACGCGGGCCAACGCTCCGTCCGCCACCAATCCAGCCGAGTGGTTCCGCAGCGAATCCTCCAGGAGCCCGAACTCAGCCAGCAGCTCAGGCGTGGTGGCGTAGTCACGGCCTGGTTCGTGATGGCTCGACAACGACACCCGACGACCGGTGTTGATCAGCTTGGCCTTGATGCAGGTCAGCTTCAGCCTGTAGGGCTCCTGAGCATTCAGTTCGAGAATGCGCTTGTCCAGGCCGGGAAGGTTCTTGAGATCCACAGTGATGGAGTCCAGCAGCTCCTGGTCGGCCCCGAAAAGTGCCGTGGAGTTGGAAAGAACCGAGATGAGTTCATCGATCAAGGCAATGCTGATGCGCACGGCGTTCTGGTTCTGGAGCTGCAGAATTTCGCGGGTGACTGCTGCGGTGACGTTCGGGTTGCCGTCACGGTCGCCACCGATCCACGAACCAAACTTCAAGGGCGCGGCAGCAGCGGGAAGTGAGACACCGTGCTCAGCCAACAGCTCTGAGAGGTCCGTCAGCATCTCCGGCATGGCATCGGTGAGGATGCTGTTCAGGTAATAGATGGCATTCCGTGCCTCATCCACCGGAGTGGGACGAACTTGGCGGAGCTCGTCGGTCTGCCACATCTGATCGATGATTTCGGCGAGTTGACGGTCCTGGCGCCGCCGCGCCGAGGTCCCCTCCGTAGTGGGTTCGGCGAGGACGTCCGAAAGCTTGCGAACCTTATCCAGTACAGAGCGGCGAGAGGCCTCGGTGGGGTGCGCCGTGAAAATGGGGCGGACATCGAGTTCGTTGATCACATCCTGCAGGACCTGCGGGCCAGCCTGGCCGGCGATCTCCGAGACCGCTTTCGCCAGCCATCCGTCCTTTTCCTGCCGGGTGCGCAACCCCCGAACACGGTGGACCTGCTCGGCCGCGTTGCTGAGGTGGAAGTAGAACGCAAAGGCGCGGACCAAATCAGTGGCCTGGTCCAGCGGCAGGGAGGCGAGCAGTTCACGGACCTGGGCAACGACGTCGTGCGCGCTCCACGGCCCGGTGGCATCCGCGCCGCCCCGGGCGGCTTCCTTGGACTCCTTGGTCAGCAACCGCACCTGCTCCACGAGCTGGAGCAGTTCGGGTCCGTGTTGGCGTACCAGGGACTCACCGAGAAGTGTGGAAACGCGACGCACGTCGGCACGCAGTTCGGCAGCGAGATCGGTGTCTTGATGGGCAGTGTGAACCATAGATACATACCTTCGGGATCTGGTTGGGCCCGTACACTGCGCTGGATACTGTGAGCCGGATTACTAATGTTTCCTACGGGATCTTACCCGCACCTAACTCAACACAAGGAATGCGTCTCAGATTTTGACCTGGCCCTCTGCCGGCTTCCGGCCAGGCCGTGGCAGCACAACTCTTCCGCCGAGCACTTCCCGGCCTGCCGTTCCCGGACCCGCGGACAGGGACTCGTGCCGGCGCTGCCTCATCTCCTCAATGGCTGCGGCCGCTTCCATCCTTGTAGGCGCACCCGTGGCAGGCTCAATCATGGACAAAACGCTCCCCAAGGTGCCGGTGGCTCCTTTTGAAGGAACACCCTTCTGCACCAGCCGCGTACCGGCCCAGATTGAACCCATAATGAGCGCCAGACTGACCACGGCCGTAAACACTGCCTCAATCCCCATGGGCTCAGGGTACGCCCCACCAGGATGGGAGCACAGCCATTTCTAACCTCTCAGTACACGGCTGAGAACCTCTTGGAGGCCAACCCGGGTCCGCTCAACGTATAAGTGAGGACCCTCTCGCCCTTGGTGGGCCCGTCCTTGCTGCGCTTAATGCCTGCTCCCAGCTGAAAACTCAGCTCGGTGCGCTGTACCGAGTCGGTGGAACAAATAGCCACACTCCGGCTCTCGAACCTGCAGGTCCATCCGTCCGGTGCCTTAAACGAATCTTCAACTATCCACGAGTTCTTCCCCACTGAGAACACCGCTTTGCCGGTGCTCAGAGGGGCAGCCCCCGAGACCCTGAAGTCGATTTCCATGACGGTGCCGTTGGAGTGGCTGTTCCCCGCCTCACGCACAGAGCCATCTACGACAGCTGGAGCAGTAGCCGGCGGAACTACCAAAGGCGCGGCAGGTGTGGTGGTCACCGGTAAGGGGACAGGGGACGGCGCGACCAGTGGTTTAGTCGGAGTCTCCGGCGCGGGTTCTTCTGCCACCACGGGCGGCACGTCCACGGGCGGCGCTTCAACGGGTTGCACGTCCGCAGGTAATGGTGCCGCCGGCACGGCCAAAACGGGCGCCGGCGCTGCCGTTGGTGAAGGCGGAGTAGTTGGCGAAGATGCACTGGTTGGTGAAGGCGCGCTGGTTGGTAAAGGCGCGGGCATCACCGGAGCCTCTTCCCGTGGAGCGATGGCGGACTCCACTGCCCGCTGCTCCATGTAGGCATCCGGAGTCAATTGGTCAACGATGCCCACAGCCCCTAGTACGAGTCCCACCGCAGCTGCGGCAATGACAACCATCACGGCCGGTTGAGCAAGGGCAGGGAGCGCCGCTGCCGCCTTAACGGGCAGCATGCCACCCACTACACCAAGTCCAGCCCCTTTCCCTGCCCACAGTGCGGCCGGAATTCCTGTCACCAACGGCAGGAGCACTGCCCTCATGCTCCCCTGGACGTCCTGCAGTTCCGCAAGGGCCGCCGTGCACCTTGAGCAGCCGTTCAGGTGCTCCCGAATCTTGCGCTCAGTGGCGTTGGAGACTCCACCGCGGATGTAGTTGCCGAGCTTCGACGCGTATTGGGAACATTCAGTGTCAGTTTGCTCCGAGATGTGGCATTGCAGGTACTGCCTCCTGAGACCTTCGCGGGCGCGGAGGGCAAGAGCAGAAACGGCGTTGGCGGAGAGACCCAGAATCGGTGCCACGGCCGCAGGTTTCATGCGTTCCACGTCCAAGTACCACAGCACGGCCTGCCACCGTTCGGGCAGGGAACGGAATGCCTTGGCAATGGTGTGCGACTCGAATGCACCGATTGCCGTGTCCGAGTCCGCCAAGGCCTGGTCCAGGACGGATTCGTCGCCGCTGGGCACGACTTTGCCGGCCTTGCGATTCCGATGGTGGGACAACCGCGCCACTGTGGACAGCAGGTATGCCCTGAAGAACGTGTCCGGCCCTTTGCCCGCAATGAGGCTTTGCAGGACAGATTGGAAGGCCTCTGCCACCACATCCTCGGCGTCACTCTGGTTGTCCACGTTGCGTCTTGCAACGTTGGATGCAACGGACACATGGCGTTCGTAGAGGCCGTCGAAGGCAGCCAAGTCTCCACTGCGGACCAATTCAATGAGTTGACCGTCGTCGACGCCGAATTTGTTGCTCGCATGTGACGTGCGTGCCATCTATGGCACCCCCAAATCGTAGAGAACCCTGCCCATATATATGGAGTGAGGGCAGAACCCGAGTCGTGACGCCAGTTTGTACAAAGTCTTTAGCAATCGATTCTCCGGAACGCTTCCGTCACGAAAAGGCCCTTTTGCGCACTGTTCGGATATGACATCGTTCCGGACAAAGCCAGGTGCCGAGTACACGTTTTTGCAGCATCATTTGCTGCGCAAATGGCGGACCGCCAGCTACCAAAGGGGGTGGCGGTTCCGCGCGGATTGGTTTCTGCCGGAAGTCCGAACAGTTGTCACTTCCCTCGCGAGCAGTACGGTAGTTCCCGCCCCCGCAGCAAAATTGCTGGGTGCTGCGCGCGCCAGGAATGGCGTCAGCATCAGTGAAACCCTGAACGACTTCCGTGCCCTGTTCACCGCAGCGGAGCGGGCTCTTGACGTCGATGCCCTCCTGTCGATCGCGGAAGGATGGGCCGAGGTGGCGGAAACAGCCCCCACCATCTCCTGCACCGACGTCTATACCGGCCTCGCCACCCAGGCCCACTTTCAACGACGAGTCCACGAGGTGTCCGCGCTCGGCGCGCAGTGGCCGGATTCGCATGCGCTGGCCATCATTTCGCTGCCCCATCCCCGGGATAGCCGCAGCCATTGCTGGACCCTCCTGGCCCGGCTTGGGGATGCCGTCAATGGTGAGCTGAAAGGAACCGGAGCGACGGCAATGTACCAAAATTCCGCGGTCCATATCCTCTTTTACGTCAGCGACAGCAACCTGTCGCAGCTAGCGGAATGCAAGACGGCTTTGGAGGCCCTCGGCGATGGCCGCCTATGCCCTGCGCACATGAATTTCTTCCCGCTATCCGAGGCTGCGGCAACTGCTGCCACCACCACAACTGCCGCACGGGACTCCTCGAGTTAGCCGGATTTGACCAAAAACCGTTCTGCAGCGTAACGAACCGCGCAATACAAACACTCACCTTGTGACGGAACACATCCCAAGGACTCTAAGGACCTTCCAATAATGAATAACCAGCTCCACCCAAGAACCTCGTCACTGGTGGCTGCCGTGCTGGCCGCTGTCATGGCCGTCCTGGGCCTGGGACTCTCGGCCCTTCCAGCCAGTGCTAAGGAGATCCCTGACGCCGAGATCACCCTCAGCACCGGTTCCACAGTCACCGGGCAATGGGATCAAGTGGATCTGACCTGCGAATGGTCCGTCCCGGACAACTCGCAACCCGGGGACACGTTCACTTTGCAGCTTCCCCCCGAACTGCGGTGGTTCGGCGCTGCCACTTTTGACCTGGACACTCCCGATGGCCAGACGGTGGCAACAGCTACGGCCAACGGCTCCGGCCTTGTGGTCTTCACGCTCACCGACTTCGTCGCGTTGCATCCGCTGGACGTGGGCGGAACGTGCTCTTTCGTCACGCAATACTCCGTGGATCCGGCAACAGGGGGAACAAAGGAACTTAGCTTCGTTTTCGGCGACAGCGTGGTTCGCGTCCCTGTGAACATCGAACCATGCACGGAAGACTGCCTCCCGGATGTGCCTACAACTGCGGGAAAGTCGATGTGGTGGGCGGACCCTGCACAATCAGAATTTCAGTCGGTCCTCTACATGCCGCCCATGGCGTCAGCGAACAACGATGTAGTGCTCACCGATGTCCCCGCAGCCGGAATGGTCATCGACTGCAGCCGGGTAACACCGCGCGTCGGCAAGGTGCGGGGCGAGGCCGGCAACATCGTTGAGCCCTACGACAACGAGCAGTATCCAGCGACCATCGAATGCACCCCTCAGTCGCTCACGGTCAGCTGGACCGGTCTTCCCAAAGGGGAGCACGTGGAGCTCTTTGTGATGACCAAGGTTTCTGACCCTTCCCTGGACGTCTACGAAAACAACGGGACAG
Organism: Paenarthrobacter sp. NPDC091711; assembly: GCF_044756605.1. Lineage (NCBI taxonomy): Bacteria > Bacillati > Actinomycetota > Actinomycetes > Micrococcales > Micrococcaceae > Paenarthrobacter > Paenarthrobacter sp. NPDC091711. Next base: position 68,921 of record NZ_JBIVTF010000007.1, on the reverse strand, counting down.
TGACCATCTCCGGCGAGGAAAATCCTGTGGGAGCCCAAACGCGCCGGAGCAATGCCAGCGGAACCGGGCAAGGGACAGCTGCAGCAACGCCAACACCCACGCCCAGCACCACCGCACCCACTCCCACTCCCAGCACCACGGCACCCACGCCCACTCCCAGCACCAGCATCAGCACCGCAACATCCACCCCCGCACCGAGCATCAGCAGCAGCCCCGCTGTTGCGGTCCTTCCGACAGAACCAAGCGAATCGGCGCAGGTGAAGAACCCGGCGCCGTCTGCCACGTCGGAACGGCTGGCCAATACGGGTGCACAAGGTCAGGCGTTCATCTTCCTGGCTGTGGCGCTTCTGGTCGTGGGATCCCTGCTCGCCTTTGCCGGTGCCCGTAAATACCGGCACCGTTCGCACTAACAAGGCGAGCAAACGCCCTTCGGGGCAAGACGGCGGGGATGGGCGTGGCACGTGGTGCCAAGCCCATGGTGGCCGTCCTTCAATCCCGGCTCGCGCTGGCATGGGTTCAGGGCCAGCGCGAGCCGATCCACAGCAGTGGAGTCCTGCCCCACGCGGGTGTGGATTCCGGGAATGCCCGCGCCCGGCGCATAGTTGAGGCAAGAGCATCCGCCGCGAACTGACGCGAACACCAGCTGAGGAGAACCATGAGCTCGCCCACCACCGCAACCGACGCCCAACTTGCACGTTGGGAGCGGTTCCGTGCAGGTCGACATGCAGCACTTGCCACCGAGCACGGCTGGTTGACGCTCACCTCTTTCCAATGGCTCGAGTCCCAACCGTCCGGGGTGGAACTTGTTCCGGGCCTCTGGTCTACCGACGGCACCACGGCTTTCCTCACGGCGAGCGCTGCGGATGGACTGACCGTGGTTGAGACAGGACAGACCGTGGAGGGAACCATCACGGCGACGTTGCAGGACGAAGAGTCGCTCATGTGGGTTCAGTTTGGGGGCGACGACGGCAAGCAGGTTGTGGTGGAACTTGCCATGCGTGCGGATAAGTACGCGGTTCGCACGCGCGACAACAGCTCGCCCGTGTTGACAGGGTTCAGTGGTGTCCCCACATACGAGTACAACCCCGACTGGGTGATCCAGGGACGGTTCGAAGCTTACGCCGAGCCCATTGACGTCCCCATCGGCACGGCCAACCCCTTGGTGGATGGCGTCCACCGGTCAGTGGGCGAGGTGGTGTTCCAGATACCCTGTGTTCCCCACGAAATACGGCTGCACGCCGAGGAGGAGAAGCTGGGTGCGCTCAACGTCACTTTCCATGATGAAACCAACGGTGAGAGCACAGATGAATGGCGTAAGGTCTTCATTCCCCGGCCTCGCCCTGATGGGTCCGTAGTGATCGATTTCAACCGTGCCATCAACTACCCCAGCGCCTTCACTCCCTATGGCACCTGCCCCATGCCTGTCCGGGGCAACTCGCTGGACGTGCGCGTGGAAGCGGGCGAGAAGCTCCCCCAGGAATGAGGGACGGGGAGTGAGAGACGGGGCCTAGGTGATGGCTGAAACCCCAGTCACCGCACGGCCCACGATCAGGGAGTTGATCTCGTAGGAGCCTTCGTACGTATAGATCGCCTCTGCGTCGGCAAAGATCTTGGCAATGCGGTAATCGGTGACGATTCCGTTGCCGCCCAGGATGGAACGGCCCAAGGCCACGGTTTCCCGCATCCTGGCGCTGCAGTAGGCCTTGGCGAGCGCCACCTGTGCCATGTCGGCGCCACCGTGGCGCTCCCCTTGGGCGTCTGTGAAGATATCCTCCTGCAGCTGCGCTATGCGGACCATCATCCCCATGCTGGCCACCGCGTTGCCGAGCATGTCCACCAGGTGTTGTTGGATGAGCTGGAACTTGGCCAATGGCTTGCCGAACTGCATGCGTTCAACGGCGTACTGCCGGGCGACGTCGAATGCTGCCAGTTGTTGGCCTACTGCTTGCCAGGCGACCATGATGCGGGATCCGCGGAGGAGATGGTTGGTGTCCACGAAGCTGCTGATGCCGGCGAAGCGGTCCGCTTCAGCTACCTCGACGTCCTCAAAGACGATGTCGGCGTTCTGCACCGTGCGGAGGGCTATTTTGTTCTCGATGCGGCTGCGGGTGATGCCCGGCAGGGAAGCATCAACAATGAAAGCACGCACTGAGCCGTCGGCTTCGTCCTTGGCCCACACCAGCATGTAGTCGCAGAACGTCCCGTTCCCTATCCAGCGTTTGGCGCCGTTAATCACCCAGTAATCGCCGCCGTCGGGTTCTGGCCGCTCAACACGGCGGGCGGTGGTCTCCATCCCGCCGGCGACGTCGGACCCGTGGTTCGGTTCTGTGAGGGCGAAGGCTCCGGTGGTGCGGAGGTTGGAGGCGTCGTCGAGGTAGCGGTCCTGTTGAACATCGCTGCCGAAGTCGTACAGCGATTCCACGAAAAGATCGTGGTGGACCATGAAGAACGTGGCGATCGAGGTGTCAACGCGTGTCATTTCCGCGATCACCAGTCCGGCAAACAGGTGCGTGTACCCGCGTTGGGCTGGGGCGCTGAGCCGGAGGGCCGCGAGTTTGGGAAGGATGTGTTCCGGGAATTCCGCCTTCTCCCACCATTGGCCGGCGTAGGGGGCGATCTCGGAGGCAAGGAATGCCCGGAGTTCGTTGAGTTTCCGCTGTTCTTGAACACTGAGCAGCGATTCGAAGTCGAAGAAGTCGGCGGTGGGCAGCTCGGCCACGGATGAGGAAACGGACCCGGCTGTCCCCGGCGCTGAGCCCGGGGCGCTGCTGTAGTCGCCCATCATTTGAGTCCCATGCGGATGGCGCCATCGAGCCGGATGGTTTCTCCGTTGAGCATGGCGTTCTCCACGATGTGGGCCGCCAGGTTTGCGTATTCCGCGGCACGGCCGAGGCGGGCGGGATGCGGAACCTGCTGTCCGAGGGAGTCCTGGGCTGATTGGGGAAGTCCGGCCATCATGGGTGTTTCAAAGATGCCGGGCGCAATGGTGGCCACCCGGATCAGGGAACGGGCGAACTCTCGTGCCAGGGGCAGCGTCATGGCTGCTACGGCGCCCTTGGATGCGGCGTAGGCAGGCTGGCCGATCTGGCCTTCGAAGGCGGCGACGGATGCTGTATTGATGATGACGCCGCGCTCGGGCCCACCCAGTTCCGTGGAGACGGGTTGGGTTTCCACCATGGCTGCGGCGGCCAATCGAATCACGTTGAAGGTGCCCACGAGATTGATCTGGATGACCTTGTTGAAGGTTTCCAGCGGCAGCACGCCATCACGGCCAAGGACTTTTCCGGGTGTCGCAATGCCTGCGCAGTTGACCACGATCCGGAGCGGGCCCATGGAGGTGGCGGCGTGGACGGCGGCTTGGATTTGGGATTCGTTGGTGACGTCTGCGGGAGCAAAGACCGCACGCGGGGCCTGCTCTCCTGCACCCGAATCCAAGGCGTTGAGCTCGGCCGCGTAGGACTCGCCGGCTGACTGTGGCAGATCCACCAACACCACCGAAGCTCCGGCGTCGAACAGTCGTTTGGCGGTGGCAGCGCCCAAACCTGACGCCCCACCAGTAATCAGTGCAACCGTACCCTTGATGTCCATTCATCCTCCTTGATGCAGACCCAAATCCGTTAATGAATGTTAACTGGAATTGTGGCCCGGCGCACACTTCCCTGCCGCGTCCGGCTCATCCCCCGGCCCGGATAGGCTGTTTCCATGTCCAGCCAGATCGAGCCAGCAGGGATTCCGGCCCCCTCCACAGATGCCGCCGAGTGGGCAACGCGTGCCAACCGGGCGGCCCGATCGGTGACCCGAAGCTTCGGCGGGCGCCTGCTGTTCCTGCCCGGAACCCACATCGGCGCCGTGAGCTTGCCCACTACCATCCGCAGGAGCCTCTCCGGCCCTTGGCATTATTGGTGGCAGGCGCACTACGTCGATTGTTTGGTGGACGCGGGGCGTCGCGAACTTGCCACTAAAACAAAGTTCGACGGCGGCTCCCGGCCTAGCGCCGGCCGGCTCGCTTCGCGGCTGGTCACCACCATCCGTTTGCGGAATCTCCTGCGCTTCGTGAACGACTACTACGACGACATGGCGTGGCTGGCCCTCGCGACCCTGCGCTTGGAGAAGCTGGCGGAGGAGACCAGGAAACCTGGTCGCCGGCGCAATGCGTATGTCCAAAAGTGCTTGACCGTGCAGTTTGATTCCGCTTCCACGGACCATCTTGGCGGTGGCACTTTCTGGAGCACCAAACGGGATTTCAAGAACACTCCGGCCACCGCCCCGGTGGCCCTCTACTACGCCCGGACCGGCCACGCCGAGCGTGCCCAGCAGTTGGTGAACTGGCTCAACAGCAAGCTCCTCCACCCGGACCGAGGCCTTTATCAGGACGGGCTTCGGATCAGTGACGGCGAGGTGGTGGTGGATGGGGCCATTTACACCTACAACCAGGGCCCGGTCCTGGGCGCGTTGCTGGAGTTGGGCGGAGAAGACAATCTGCGCAGGGCCGCCCTCTTGGTGGACGCTGTGCGACGCGAGCTGACGCTTCCCGGCACGCTGGTGGTCCGCGGCGACGGCACCGGCGATGGCGGCCTTTTTACCGGCATCCTGCTCCGTTATTTAGCAATGGCTGCCCGGGACGTCAGACTTCCATCCACCGCCCGCGAGACGGCCAGATCCTTGGTTCAGAGCACGGCGGAAGCGTTCTGGACAGGCCGTCGCGAGAACCCGGACCTGGACAATGCCCGCAAGGGCAGTCCTGCGATCGTGTTCTCTTTCGACCCCCAGCGGCCGGCGAGCCAAACGTATCCCGCCGGGACCGCCGTCGAGCTTTCCACCCAACTTCAGGCGTGGATGGCGCTGGAAGCTGCGGCCACGCTCTAGCTACCGCTGGAGCCGGGACGTTTCCTTTGCGGGTACGGGGTTTCGTGACGGGCCAGCATCTCCACGAAACCGGCGATCTTGCGCGCCCGGGTCTCAGCCCGTTTGACCCCGTTGGTGCGGTGGATGAGGGCGAAGCGGTTCTGGGAGGTCAGGACGTCATACATGGCTTGGGCTTCAGGGACGGCTGCGATGGCTGCGGCGAGGTCTTCCGGGACAACCGAGTCGGCGGGCCCTGCGTAGGCGGCTTCCCAGCGGCCGTCGGCTTTTGCGGCCTCGACGGCGGCACGGCCGGCGTCGGTCATTTTGCCCTCGGATTCCAGGCGCGCAATGTGCCCTACGTTCCGCACGGACCAGATGCTCTTGCGGCCCCGTGGCGTCATGCGTTGCATGTAGCTTTCGGCGTCGCGGCTCTTCGCCTGGCCGTCGATCCAGCCGAAGCACAGGGCTTCGTCCAGGGCGGCGTCGTAGTCCAACTCTGTGACCGTGCCGCCCTTCTTGTGCAGGATCAGCCACACGCCGGGGCTCTGGGCGGCATTCGCCGAAAGCCAGTCACGCCAAGCGGCGCCGTCACGGACAAGAAGTTCTTCAAGCTCAATGGGCATGGATTCATTCTGCTGTGAACGGCAGATACGGCATAGGCTGAAACGCGGAAGCCCTGACAAACCCAGGAGGAGCAATGTTGCGATCCCGCCCCATCCACTACACGTCCAGGCACGAGGAGTGGTCCGCCCTCCTGCAAGCGCTGGGTCTGGTCAGAACCGTGGACGACGGCGATTGGCGGGAGTTCGACGCCGGTTCGGGTCGCCTTGCGTTGGCCGCCGTGCGGCACGGCCACCCGCTGGATGGTTCCACGGTGTTTGGCGTCGAGGTTGGAAATCTGGAGGAGTTTGCCCGGCGTACCGAGGAAGCCGGCACCCAGGCAGAACTCCACGAGGGCCCGGACGGAACCACTGTGCAAATTTCTGCGGACGACGGGTTTGAGTTTTTCGCTTTCCCCGCGGAACGGGCAACGGATGGCTCTTGGGCTACGTCAGGCGACGCCCACCCGGCACTGACCGTGGTGGCCACCTGGATCAGCCCTTTGGTGGGCCTGGCAGTCAACGCGCTCAGTAATATCGGCGCCCGGCCCCGGAGCGAGGACGATGAATCGGCCACGTTCACCACCAAGAACGGTGGAATCCTGCGGGTGATCCACGGAGCCGATGGCGCCAACGGCGATCTCGCGTTCGAGTACGACGACGGGTTGGAAGCACTGCTGGACCGCCTCAAGGAAGCAAAAGTCGAGGCAAGGATCAGCGAGGGTGTCCTGTACATCGCCAATCCTGATGCCTCGGGTGGCGCGGCACCGGCGTCGATCGTGGTGGAAAGCCCACCGGTTGACCGAAAGCCGGCACCGCAAGCGAGCTAAAACAGCTAGTTCAGCCAGTTCAGCTTGTTCAGCTAGTTCTCCAGCGCCCCGTCACACAGGCGGGCAACCACCTCGGTGAGCATGGTGAGTCCGGCCACAATATCCTGGTCGGTGGTGTATTCGTGCTCGTTGTGGGAGATGCCATCAACGCTGGGCACGAACAGCATCACGGTGGGAACGATGTCCTTCATGTTCGTGGAGTCGTGCCCGGCGAGGGTCATCACTTCCTTGTTGGACAGCCCCAGGTCCGCGGCAACCTTGGCCGCGAGCTCCACGCCTTCGGGCTGGTACGGGGTGACGGCCCAGGAGTGTGAGTGGTTTTTCTCCACGGTGACGTTGGCCAGTTGTTCGATCTCCGTGATGCGGGCATGCAGCAGGGCGTCGGCCTCGGCCAGGATGGCTTCGTCGGCGCTGCGCAGGTCCAGCAAGAGGTTCACGCGGGACGGCACCACCACGGGCGAGTTGGGGTACACGTTGAGCTGACCCACCGAGGTGTGCAGGACACCCGGGAAGCGGTCGGCGAGTTCGCGTGCGGCAACCACCAGCATCGAGGCCCCGAGCAGAGCATCCTTGCGGTCCGCTATCACCGTGGAACCGGTGTGTGCCTGCTCGCCGTGAACCACGAACTCGTACTTGTTGGCGGCCCAGTTGGAGCTGACCAGCCCGATGGTGACGCCGTCGCGCTCCATGCTGCGGCCCTGTTCGATATGGATCTCGGCGCAGTACGCGGCTTCCGGCCCCTCATACGTTCCGCGGCACCCGATCGCGTCCAAGGCATCGCGCACGGTGACCCCGGCGGCGTCCTTGGTGTTGAGTGCGTCCTCGAGTTCCAGCTTGCCGGTGTAGACGGACGAGCCCATCATGGAGGGCTTGAAGCGGCTGCCTTCCTCGTTGAACCAGTTGACGACGGCGAGGTTGAACGTGGGTGCCGTGGCGCCGGCTTCCCAGCGGGCGGCCAAGCGGAACGCGGCGTGGGCAGCAGCGAGGACGCCATACGCGCCGTCGTAACGTCCCGCCGTCGGCTGTGAATCCATGTGTGAGCCCACCACCACGTAGGGCGCACCGGGCACAGCTTCGTAGAGGCCCCACTGGTTGCCGGCGTGGTCGAACTTCACCGTGAAACCGTGCTCCTCCAGGAGTCCGGCGAGCCAGCGGCGCTGCTCGCCGTCGGGAATGGTTGCCGCTTGGCGGTCCACGCCGCCGTTCTCCGTGGCACCGAAGGCGCTCATGATGCGGAAGTCCTGCACGAAGGCGGTGTCCTGGGTGGTGAAACTTGTGGTGATGGTCATGGTCTCCCCTATGAGCTTTGGGTTGCTGATACACGGCTCGATGAAACACGGGCAGCGTACGGACTTTCCGAGGAAGGTTCCGCGTGGAAGTGGGTTGATTGGTAGGTAAAACGGCCGCCGACGGCGGTGGCCAGGACCTGCAGTTCGCTGATGGCAGGCGCCGTCAACGGTGAAGCGGACAGGACGGCGAAGTCGGCAAGCTTGCCGGGTGTCAGCGTGCCTTTCTCGGCCAGGGACCCCGTTGCTGCGGCGGCACCGGAGGTATACGCGGCGAGTGCCTGGTGTGGGGTGAGGCGTTCGGCCGGGTTCCCGAAGACAGCCCCGGACCCGGTCCCGCGGTCCACGAACGCCTGCATGCCGCGGAGCACGTTTCCGTCGGCTACCGGCCGGTCCGAGCTTCCCGCGAGCATCACACCTGCGTCCAGGAAACTGGCTGCCCGGTAGGCCCAGGGCAAACGATCCGGCCCGAGGGACGCGGTCATGCCGTCCCCACCCTCGCGGAAGAAACTTGCTTGGGGTGTCACGGCGATTCCTGCGTCCGCGAGCCTTGCCAGCTGCTCGGGGCGTGTCATGGAGGCGTGTTCGATCCTGTTCGGCAAACGGCGCTGCCCATACACGGCCTGGCAGTCGGTGATGATGTCCACGGCCAGGTCAACGGCCCGGTCCCCGATGGCGTGGGCCGCGATGGACCACCCGGCGGCGTAGGCGGCCTCGATGCGTTCCCTCAGCTGGGCCGGATCCGCTTGGAAGTAGCCGACGTTGCCGCGGTTGTCCTTGTGTCCGTGGCTGCAGAACTCGTGGCTCACGGCCGCGGTTTCGCCCAGGAGCGAGCCATCCAGGAACACCTTCGCGGGACCCAGCGACAGGTAGTCATTGCCGAATCCGCTGGTGATGCCAAGGTCCAGCCCGGCCGGTGCGGCACCAGCACTGTCAGAAGCATGACCGCCCAGGCCATGCAGCACATCGAGCACGGGCATGACCTGAGCCCGGGCATGCAACCGGCCGTTGGCCGAAGCGCTCTGGTAGGCGGCGAGCTCGGCCGGGCTGTGCCCGATCCACCCGCCGCCCACCCCGGCCTCGGTGAAACTCGTGATGCCCTCGGAGGCGTAATACAACGTGGCCCTCTCAAGGGCGGCTTCGATGTCCTCCAGCGAATACGGCAGGATCAGCTGCTGGATCAGTTCCTGGGCCGTCTCCTGGACCAGTCCCGTGGGATGTCCCGCTGCGTCGCGGACGATCGCTCCGCCGTCGGGATCCGGGAACGACGGCGACTCCGCACCTGCCAGCCGCAACGCGGCTGTGTTGACCACGGCCATGTGCCCGGAGTTGTGCCGCATGAACAGCGGCCGCTCCCCCGTGATGCGGTCCAGCTCGGCGATGTCCGGGAAGGACCCGCCGTGCTGGGTCTGGCTGAAACCAGTGGCGAAGAGCCAGCCCTCGCCGTCGATCCCGGGGCTGGCAACAGCGCCCCGAAGCAACTCATACAGCTCCTCCAAGCCGCGGGCACCGGAGACGTCCAGCTCCGCCAGGCCAAGCCCAAACCACGTGGTGTGGCAATGGGCATCGATGAAGCCTGGAGTGACGGTGGCACCGCCAAGATCGAGCACCTGAACAGCATCCAAGCCATCCAGATCCTCGTCCAAGCCCACGATGCGGCCTTGCCAGATGCCCAGCGAGCCGGCCACCGGGCGGTCCGGATCCATGGTGATGATCTCTGCGTTCCGCAGGAGGAGGTCGAGTTTCATGTCCGGTTCTAGCGGTGGGAGGTGGTGACGGATTTGATGCGCGTGTAGTCCTCAAGTCCATAGACGGAGAGGTCCTTGCCCGTGCCTGAATGCTTGAATCCGCCGTGGGGTGCTTCGGCCGGGATCACCTGGTGGCAGTTGATCCAGACGGCCCCGAAGTCGAGCTCGTTGGATACGCGGGTCACCACTCCATGGTTCTCGGACCACACGCTGGAGGCCAGCGCGTACTTGGTGCCGTTGGCGAGTTCGATCGCTTCTTCCTCGGTGGCGAACGGCTGGACGGTCAGCACGGGGCCGAAGATTTCGTCGCACACCACCTCGTCGCTCTGGAAGACGCCGTCGATCACCGTTGGCTCAAAGTGGAAGCCGGTTCCGGTGCGCTTGCCGCCGGAGAGGACGCGGGCGTTGGCGGGCAGGCGGGACATGAAGCCCTCTACCCGCTCCAACTGGGCGGCACTGTTGAGCGGGCCAAGATCCGCATCGGAACCGCCCACCTTCAAGGCAGAGGCGGCGTCAGCCAGGGCTGCTGCGAACTCCGTATGAATGTCCTGGTGCACCAGGACGCGGGTCACCGCAGTGCAGTCCTGCCCGGCGTTGAAGAAGGCAGCCAGTGCGATTTCGCTGGCAGTCCGCTGGATATCGACGTCGGCAAACACCACGGCGGGCGCCTTGCCGCCAAGCTCCAAGTGCACGTCCTTGAGCGTCTTGGACGCCGCGGACATGACCTGCGCACCGGCCCGGGTGGAGCCCGTAATGGACACCATCTCCGGGATGTCGTGGTCCACCATCGCAGCGCCGGCTTCGCGCCCGCCGCACACGATGTTCACCACACCGGCCGGGTAGACCTGCTGTGCCAGTTCACCCAGGACCAGCGTGGACCAAGGGGTGGTATCGGCAGGCTTGAGGACCAAGGTGTTGCCCGCAGCGAGGGCCGGACCGATCTTCCAGATGGCCATCATGAACGGGTAGTTCCACGGCGTAATCTGGGCAACCACACCGATGGGTTCGCGCCGGATGGTGGACGAGAAACCCTCCACATACTCGGTCTGGGCCGTACCGGAAACCACCCGGCACGCCCCGGCGAAGAAGCGCAGTTGGTCCGCGCCGCGCAGGATTTCGAGCTCTTTGGTGAGGGCGGAAGGCTTGCCGGTGCAGGCAACCTCAGCCTGGAGCAGACGGTCAACGTTCGCCTCGATGAGGTCGGCCAGCTGCAACAGCAGCGACTGGCGTGTTCCCGGCGTCGTGCGCTTGTAGCTCTTGAAAGCTGCGGCAGCGGCCTGGAAAGCGGCGTCGACGGCGGCAGCATCACTGTCCGGCGCGGTGCCGATCTGCTGGCCCGTGGCGGGGTCGAAGAACGGCAGGCTGGCCGCGGCGTCCACGGACTCGCCGTTGATGATGTTCTGAAGCTGGATCACGGTGAAGGCTCCGGTCAGTTTGTTGAAGTCTTGGGGGAACGCGTGGTGGGGTCCTGCGGCAGGTGCAACAGGGCCGGGAGGCCGGAGTCGACGGCGCGGCGGAACGCGGCTGCGAAGTCCTCCGTGCGGTCCACACGCTCGCCGTAACCGCCGTAGGAGCGGGCGAGTGCAGCGAAGTCCGGGTTGGTCATGTGCGTGCCGGAGGGCCGGTCCGGGTAGTGCGCTTCCTGGTGCTCGCGGATGGTGGCAAAGATGCCGTTGTCCACCACCAGGACGATGAACGTGGCGCCGTAGCCCATGGCCGTGGCGATCTCCTGGCCGTTCATCATGAAGCAACCGTCGCCTGCCACGGAGATGACCTGGCGGCCCGGGCAGGCGAGCGAGGCTGCCACGGCTGCCGGGATACCCATGCCCATGGCGCCGTTGCGCGGAGCGGCCAGGGAGTTGGCCGAGTTGTGGTCCAAGTACCGGGCGGGCCACAGGGCGTGGTTCCCGGCGCCGAAGGTGAGGACGGCGTCGTCGGCCATCTCCTTCTTGAGGACCTCCATGGCGACGCCCAAGTCGACGCCGATGCCGCCGTCGGGCTGGGGCGTGGAGAACGTGAGCTGATCGGCGCGGGCGCTGGCGAACCAGCCTTCCTCGCGGTTGACCTCCATAGCTGTGGCGGGGAGGGCCGCAGCGAATGCGGTGACGTCCGCAATGATGTGCTGGTCCACGCGGCCGAAGTGGCCCAGGAGGTTGGCATCGACGTTGACTACGACGGTTTCGGCGTCGAGTCCGCGCTTGTAGCCGTCGGAGAGGACGTCGCCGCGGACGCAGCCAACAAAGACGATCAGATCGGCGTCGTCCAGGCGCTGGGCGTTGGCGTCGCTGCGGCCGTAGCCCAGGAAACCGGCGTAGGCGTCGCTGCGGTGCGGGACGGCGTCGTAGGCGCGGAAGTCGGCCACCACCGGAATGCTGTTACGGCTGGCCCAGGCGGCCAGCTGCTCGCCGGACTCCTGCGTCCAGCCTTCACCGCCGACGACGATGAGCGGCTTGCGTGCCTTCTCCAGTTTTTGGGTGAGGCCTGACAGGTCTGCCGCGGCAGGCTCCGGACGGGCAACCTTGCGGGGTTCCACCGTGGCGTTCTCCACGACGTGCACCAACACGTCTTCCGGGAGGCCGATCACCACGGGGCCGGGGCGTCCGCTCAGGGCGGTGAAGATGGCGTCGTCCACCACGCGGGCGGCGGAAGCGGCGTCGTCGAGGGTCACAACCTTCTTGGCGGTGCTGCCGAACCAGGCGTTGATATCGAATTCCTGGAAGGACTCGCGGCCCCGGTCGGCCACCGGAATCAGGCCGACGAACAGGATGAGCGGAGTGGCGTCCTGATAGGCGGAGTGGACGGCGATGAAGGCGTTGGCTGCACCCGGACCACGGGTCACCATGGCAACGCCGGGCAGCTCAGTCAGACGACCTTCGGCGAGTGCCATGAACCCGGCACCGCCTTCCTGGCGGGCCACCACGTTCTGGATGGGCGAGCCGTGCAGGCCGTCAAGGACATCGAGGAAGCTCTCGCCGGGAACGGTGTACACACGCTTGATGCCTGCGCGTTCGAGTTGGCCAACAATCAAGTGGCCGGCGGTGGTGGTGCTCAATGCTTCATTCCTTCTTCTTCGATGGAAAGGGCGGGGAGGAACAGACCGGAGAGTGCCGTCAGTACGGAAACCACCAGCAGGATGATGGCGCCGGGCCAGAAGGAGTTGTTGGCTGCCACCAGCGCGGTGGCGATCAGCGGCACGAATCCGGAGATGACGCCGGCGGTGTTGGAGGTGATGGCGACGCCGGTGTAGCGGACCTTCGTGGCGAACAGCGCTGTCAGTGCCGTGCCGGAAACGGCGTACGGGATGGAAAGGACGGCGACGCCGATCACCATGCCCAGGACAACAAGGACGGGGTTGCGGCTGTCGATGGCGAGGAAGACCGGGATGGCAATGATGGCCGAGGCCACGCCGCCCCACAGGATGACCTTGCTGGCGCCGAACTTTTCGCCCATGCGTCCGGCCCAGATGAGGGCGCCGATCTCCAGGGCTGCAGCAAGCAGGGTGCCCAAAAGCAGCAGTTCAGAGGGCAGCTTGAGGACCTTGGTGCCGTAGAAGACCACGAAGCTGGTGATGAGGTAGAAGCCACCGATGCCGAGCAGTGCCGAGCACATGCCCACCAGGATCTGGCGCCAGCTGTTCTTCAGGACGCCGCGGATGGGAGCGTGTTCGGTCTCGCCGGACTCCATGAGGGCTTCAAATTCGGGTGATTCGCTGAGCCGGCTGCGGATCCACAATGAGATGGCAAGCAGCGGGATGGCGGCAATGAAGGGGATGCGCCAGCCCCAGGCGTCAAAGTTGCTCTGGCCCACCAGGAACAGCATGCCGAAGAAGCCACCGGAGGACAGGATGGTGCCGATCGGGGAACCGATCTGCGGCAGGGCGGCGTAGCGTGCGCGCTTCTCCACCGGAGCATTCTCGACGGCGATAATCACCGCGCCGCTCCACTCACCACCCACGGCGAGGCCTTGGACGATGCGCAAGGCAACCAGCAGGATGGGAGCTGCCAGGCCGATGGTCATGTAGTTCGGAAGCAGACCGATGAGGCCGGTGACAATACCGATGCCCACGATGGTGACCATGAGGATCTTCTTGCGGCCAACCTTGTCTCCAAGGGCGCCGAAGATGAAACCACCGATCGGACGGGCAACGAAGCCCACCGCGAGAGTGGCGAAGGATCCCATGGCCGCCACAAAGGGGTCTTGGGAAACGAAGAACTGTGCGTTGAACACCAGCGCAGCGGCTGTGGTGAAAAGGAAGAAGTCGTACCATTCCAGTGCAGTGCCCACGAGGGCAGCCAGGGCCACCTTCTTGGTAACGCTTTCATCGACGACGCGTACTGCCGTGGGACTGGCGTCCGTGGCTCCGCTGACCGTGCTTGCCATAGTTACTCCATGAGTGCGAACGGGACCGGACGCTGGGGGTGCCCGGGCAAATTTGTGTGACTCAATCCATAGTGCCAGTAGTTTTTCCCAAAAAAACTAGCAATCCACCACGGAATCGCGGCGCTAGAATGTGTGGATGCACAATTCCGAGACATCCGGGCATTCTGTTCGCTGGGCCGAGTTGGTGGACGAGCTTGAAGGCAGGCTGGACACCCTGGCCCAGGCCTTCACCACGAGGGTCCGGGAAATCCCCGAATACGGCGAAAGCCAAGTGACTGTCCTGGAAATTCAGGAGACCGCACGGGAGACCTTCCGGCGGCTGATCAGCGGGCTGAGGAATGGCAGGGCGGACAGCCGCGATGGCCTGCTCGACTTCGCTTCGGACCTCGGCTCCAAGCGCGCCCGGGCCGGCATCCCACCGGAGTCCCTCACCTCTGCCGTGCGGCTGGACTTCAGCATTCTTTGGGCCGAACTGCTGGAGATCGCCCACACTGAGGACGCCGCCTTGCTGGCCACCAGGGTGGACCAGGTGTGGAGCGTCGTGGACGAATTCGCCACCCGGACGCACACCAGCTACCTGACCGAGCGCGTCAGGATGGCGCAGGAAGAATCCAGCATCCAACGCGAGTTCATCGCACGCCTGTTCAACCAGAGCAGCCCATCCCTGGAAACCTCCTCCCAGGTAGCTGCGGCACTGGGCATCAACCCCGAATCGCGCTTCGCCTTGGTGGCAGCAAGCGGCGAACCCGGTGCCCGACTTCGCGCCGCAACGTCCCAGTTCGGATCGGGGCAGCACACCCGGCAGCGCTTGTTCCTCCACGAGTCCGGCGGCAACACCTATGTTTTCTGGGCGCTGCCGGCTGTTCGGACGCGGGGTATTGAGCCCCTTGGCGAGACGCGCAGCCCTGAAGCCGAAGGCCAGCAGCTGCCGCCCGGCGTCGTCGATGTCCCGTGTGGCTACGTGCCCGAGGTCCTTGGACTGCGGGCCCTTCCAGGGGCCGCCCGCACCGCTGAGAGCCTGGCCGCTCTGCTGCGGCCACGGGATTCCGGTCCCCTGTCAGCTGATTCCGCGTGGGCGCGGCTGGCCCAGCAAAACCTGCAGGACGCAGGCCTGGACCTCGCCGCAGAACTCGAAGAAGCCTTGGCCGAGTGCCGGGGCGGCGAGCGCGAACGACTGCTGGAAACGGTCCGGAACTACCTGGCCACCGGCAATGTCACCGTCACGTCCGAGCAGCTGTTTTGCCACCGCAACACCATCCTCAACCGGCTCAACCGCTTCCAGGAGCTGACGGGAATCGACCTCGCCGTCCCAGCAAAAACGGCACGGCTGGTGGTGGCGTGGGCTTAGCGCTTTCGCGGCCCGGCGGCGCCCGGTGTGTGTTCTCACATTCCTGGCCGCGGTTTGCTGGAGATTATGCCATTGATGGTGTGATCCGGCACACACCATAGTTGTAGCTACCTTGCACCGGACATTCGTCCCCGCACCCCATCCGGAGAATCAGATGGCCCACACGGTAGATACTTCCTCCGCATCCACATCCAGGCTGGACCTGGCCAAGATGCGCAAGATTGCCCTTGCCAGCGTTATTGGCACCACCGTCGAGTGGTACGACCTTTTCGTGTTCGGAACAGCGTCGGCCCTCGTCTTCAACAAGATCTTCTTCCCCAGCTTTGATCCGATCGTCGGCACCATGCTGGCCTTCGGCACGTTCGCTTCCGCCTACATTGCCCGCATGGTGGGCGCCATCATCTTCGGCCACTTCGGTGACCGGCTGGGGCGCAAATCCATGCTGCTGGTCTCCCTCCTGACCATGGGAGCGGCAACGTTCGCCATTGGCCTGCTGCCGGACTACAACAGCATCGGCATCATGGCACCACTTCTGTTGCTCTTCCTCCGCGTCATCCAAGGCCTGGCCCTCGGCGGCGAATGGGGTGGTGCAGTACTGATGACTGTTGAGCACGCCCCTCCCGCACGTCGCGGCTTCTACGGTTCCCTGGTCCAGGTTGGCGTTCCCGCAGGCACCCTGATCGCCAACGTGGCCTTCCTGATTGTGGCCTCCACGGTCAGCACCGAGGCCCTGTACTCCTGGGGCTGGCGTATTCCGTTCCTCGCCTCGGTCCTCCTGGTCACCGTGGGCATCTACATCCGGCTGCACATCGAGGAAACGCCGTCCTTCCAAGCCGTCAAGACCGCCGGCGCCAAAGCCAAGATGCCGTTCGCCGCGCTGATGGCCAAGTACTGGAAGCAGGTTGTCTTGGGCGGCGTCGCTACCCTGTCCACGGGCAGCACGTTCACCCTGCTGGTGGCCTCCGGCGTCTCCTACGGCAAGAAGGAACTCGGCCACTCGGAGAGCCTGATGCTCTGGGTGGTTCTGGCCTCCTGCATCCTGGGGCTGTTCCTCATCCCGTTCTTCGGGAAGCTCTCCGATAAGTTCGGCCGCAAACCCATCATCTTCGCCGGCGTGGCAGCCGAGGCCGCCCTCGCGTTCCCCATGTTCTGGCTCATGGACACCAAATCGGTGGCACTGCTGTTCGTCGCCTACCTGGCCATGATGACCGCGTTCTGCGCCAACTACGGCCCCATCGCCACGTTCCTTGCCGAGCTCTTCGGATCCAAGGTCCGCTACTCCGGCCTCTCCGTGGCTTACATGCTGTCCGGCCTCCTGGGCAGCGCCGCCACCCCGTTCGTCACCACATGGCTCCTGGGCATGACGGGCCAGAGCTCCTCGATTGCCTGGTACATCATGGCCGCGGCCGGGCTGTCCTTGGTGGCTCTCTTCCTGCTGACCGAAACCCGGTACGGCAACATCGACGCCGTCGATGAGGCACCGGCGTCCGCTGGCTCCACGGAAGCCGCGGCAGCGCGGTGACCGTCACCACCATCGAGCGCCTGGCCGGCATCCCCGGCCAGGCGCCCGCCGTCGGGCCCTTTTCCCCGGCGGTCATTGCCAACGGTTTTGTCTTCACCTCCGGCCAGATCCCTGCGATCACCGGCCTGGACCATCAGCCTGACAGCTTTGAAGGGCAAGTCCGGCAAACCATCCAGAACCTCGCGGGCGTGTTGGAAGCCGCTGGGTCCAGCCTTGAACACGTGGTCAAGGTCAACACCTACCTGACCAGCCAGGACCAGCTCGAGGAGTACAACCGCGTGTACGTGGAGTTCTTCGGCACCGCCAAACCGGCCCGGACCACCGTATGCGTGAGCCTGTGGGGCGTGTCCTTGGAAATCGAATGCGTGGCTGTCGTTGCACAGAATGTCCCTGCACAGAAGGTCCCCGCACAGAAACCGGAGGTAACCCCGTGAGCCCAACACTCCTGCAGGACCTGAGCGATGTCAGCTACCCCACCATCGGGCACTTCCTTGAGGATGGCTTCGTCTCCCCCGCCATCCAGTCGTTGCTGGCAAACGTGAAAATTGCCGGCCCCGCCGTCACAGTCCGCATCGCAGACCACGACGCCATTGCCATGAACCACGCACTCTTGGCACTCCGTCCCGGCGATGTGCTGGTGGTGGACATGGGCGGCGACCACCAGCATGCGCCCGTGGGGGCCGTCACGGCAGCCGCAGCGCTTGCCCAAGGAGCAGCCGGCGTGGTGGTTGATGGCGTGGCCACCGACGTCCTGGAACTCCGGGAGACCGGCCTGCCCGTGTTCGCCCGCGGAACATCGTGCCTGACCACCAAGCGCCTGTACGGAACCGGCTCCGCCGTCAATGTCCCGGTGCACTGCGGAGGCGTGCAGGTCAACCCCGGAGACCTGGTCCTAGGCGACGATAACGGGCTGATCATCCTCTCCCCCGAAGCGGCAGTCAACGTGCTGGGGAAAGCGCTCGCATCCGACGCGGCGGAGCCCGCCATCCTTGCCCGCATAACATCCGGGGAGCCGCTCGAGTCCATTCTGGCCCTCTAATACCGCCGAGAGCGTAACCACGCAGCCAGCGGAACGCCACCAAGGAACTTCGGCTGGGGATGGGGTAGAACTTAACCATGAGCGTACGTACACCCGACCCGTATCCAGGCTGGCTTTCAGATGAAGACCTCTTCGAAGCCCGCGGCCGACTCCCCATGGTCTATGTGGAGGCTGTCCCGGTCAGGCTGGATCCGCTCGGGTATGTGAATGAAGTTGGCACGCTCCTGCAGGGCGACGCCGACGGCAACATGGTGCGCTACCTCGTCTCCGGCCGCGTTCTCTACCGCGAGACCATCCGCGCAGCGCTCCTGCGGCACATGGAAAAGGACCTCGGTCCCCTGGCGTTCCCGCAGCTGCCCATCAGCCCCGTGCCCTTCACGGTGGCCGAATACTTCCCTGCACCGTCGCAGACCGGCTTCACCGACGACCGGCAGCACGCCGTCTCGCTGGCCTACGTCATCCCGGTGACCGGTGAATGCGAACCGCGCCAGGATGCACTGGAACTCACGTGGATGACGCCCCAAGAGGTGCTGAGCGAGAACGTCCAGCAGGAATTCGACGGCGGACGCGGGAACCTCGTGCGGCAGGCCTTGGCTTTCTCGGGCATCGTCCTCTAGCGGGTCCCCGCCCCCGCGCCACCCGGTCTTTGTAGACTGGACGGCGGACCCCACGAGAACCAAAGGACTTCCGATGACTCACAGCCCAGCCACACAGCAGTACATGGAAAAGCAGGCTGGGGACCTGCAGCCCGGAGATTTTGTGTTCCCGCCCGGTGACGGGCCGGCCGAGGAAATCAGCACCATTGAGGTGCAGAACGACGACTTTGGCGTAGCAGCCTTGCTGCTGGTGACCATGGTCGACGGCGGCACGGTGCGGATCGCGGTCGGGTCCAGTGTTCCTGTGGGCGACGGCGTTGCGGCCGGCTCTGGTGATGCTTCTGACCCCGGCAACCCTGACTCCAGCACGCCCGCGGAACCCGACGCCGAAGCGCAAGCCGGTCCCGCCGTCGTCGTGCCTCCCCGCCCGGAGACACCCCCGGCGCATACCGGCCCCAGTGCCGAAGAACTGGCCCTCATCCCGGAGCCGGACGGCACCCCGGAAGCCGTGGTGCGCGCCGCGGCTGCCGACCACAAGGGCAAGAACGGCGTGCAGGTACTGTCCGAACGGCTGGCGAAGGGCATCAACACCAAGTCCGGAAGCTGCCTCCGCGACCTCAGCGATCTCGCGTTCGATCTGTGCATTGTGCTGCGGGATCCGGATCACGCGTTGGCTGTTGCTGACCTCCTGAACGTTCTGCCCTTTGACGGAAACCTGGACCGCTGGGCGTCCATTGAACGGGCGCTGGCCCTGTCCAGTTTCATCTGCCGCGAAGCCGGACAAAGTGATCGTGCAGCGGTCTACGAGAAACTGCTGCGCGCCCCCGAGTCCCAGGAAGAGGATCCGTTCAAGGCCCGGATCAATGCCCGGGTACGCCAGCGTTCACTCAACGAACCCAACTTGTACGACAAGGAAATCTTCCGCGCGATCGACAACGGCAACCACGAAGCCGAGCGCGAATGGCGTTTCCTGCGCCTCGAGGCGCTGATGTTCCTGCGTGCCCACGGCGGTTCGAAGACCATCGGCGAAGAAGAGTTGGCGCGTCGGATCGGCAATGAACTGGAATCGGTGCGCGCCTAGGTTTCCTGACCCGCGGATTCCCGGAATTCAAGGCCTGTTTTATGGGCGCGAACGGCGGTAGATTCGGGGCCATGACGAACAATCTGAGCGTTGTGATTAATGCCGACGCGCAGCAGGTTTGGACAATGCTGCGTGAACCGTCCCTGGTCGCTCAATGGCACGGCTGGGAAGCTGACGACCTCACCGACGAAATCAAACAGATCTACTTCAACACGGACGTCGTGGAAGGGCCCGATCATACGAGCCTGACCGTCAACGGCGGCGATGTCTTTGAGCTCCACCCCGTCTCCGGCGGCACCGAAGTGAGAGTCACCAGGGTTGCCCTGGATCACGACTCCGAGTGGGCCGACTGGGACGAGGACATCACCCAGGGTTGGCTCACTTTCCTTCATCAACTGCGCTTTGCCCTGGAGCGGCATCCGCACGGGCACCGTCGGACGCACTTCGTCTCCGTCTCCGGCAAAGGCGGTCCGGCCATTGAGAAGCTGGGGCTCGGGGATCTGCCGCCCGTTGGGGAGGAGTACTCGCTCACGCTTGCCACCGGCGAGAAGATCTCGGGCAAAGTCTGGTTCAAGAGCCGGCACCAGGTTGGCCTCACCGTCCACAGCTACGCCGAGCACGGCGAAGGGCTGCTGATTGTGGCTGAGCAGCTGCCCATCCCGGAGAAAAGGCCCGACGGCGGGTCCATGGTGATTGCCTCCACCTACGATTTGGGGGCCCACACCTTGGCCGAGATCCGGTCCTCGTGGGACAACTGGAAGGCTGAGAAGAACGGGTCCTAGGGTTTCCTGGGCAGGTTACTGAGGGTAAAGCTGGCACACTTGGTAGCGTGCCAGCTTCCGTTTCCGCTTCCGCGTCTGTGTCTTCCCCTCCTCCTGCGCTGCCTGACTTGGCTGCCCGGCAACCGGAGTTCTCCTTTTCCGTGGGCAAGCGCCTGACGGAAACGTGCGCGCCGTCAGACCCTCAGGTGGACGCCAACGGCGGCGCTTTCCTGGGCCGGACCGGAACCATCACCACACCGCACGGAACCATCCAGACGCCCGCGTTCATCGCCGTCGGGACCAAAGCCACCGTGAAAGCAGTGCTGCCCGAGTCCATCGCTGACCTCGGCGCCCAAGCTGTGCTGGCCAACGCGTACCACCTCTACCTCCAGCCCGGGCCGGAGATCCTCGACGCCGCGGGCGGGCTGGGTTCCTTCATGAACTGGTCCGGGCCAACCTTCACCGATTCCGGCGGATTCCAGGTGATGAGCCTGGGCTCGGGGTTCAAGAAGGTCATCGACATGAAGAATGTGGACAGCTCCGGACCTGATGATGCTGTGGCTCCGGGCAAGGAACGGCTGGCACACATTGACGACGACGGTGTCTGGTTCAAGTCGCACCTCAACGGGGACAGGCACCGCTTCTCCCCTGAGATCTCCATGCAGGTCCAGCACCGGATCGGCGCGGACATCATGTTCGCCTTCGATGAGCTGACCACCCTGCAGAACTCCCGTGCGTACCAAGAGGAATCCCTGGAGCGGACGCGTTTGTGGGCCCTGCGCTGCTTGGAAGAGCACGCTTCCCTGACTGCATCCCGGGTGGGTAAGCCCTACCAGGCGTTGTTCGGCGTGATCCAGGGCGCCCAGTACGAAGACCTGCGCCGCAAAGCCTGCCAGGACCTCGGAGCCATGCCGTTTGATGGTTACGGGATCGGCGGGGCACTGGAGAAGGAAAACCTGGGCACCATCGTGCGGTGGTGCAACGAGGAACTCCCCGAGAACAAGCCCCGGCATCTCCTGGGCATCTCCGAGCCGGACGACATTTTCACCGCCATCGAGAACGGCGCCGATACTTTCGACTGCGTCTCCCCCACCCGCGTGGCCCGAAACTCGGCGTTCTACACTCCCTTTGGCCGGTTCAACCTGTCCGGGGCGCGCTATAAAAACGATTTCGGGCCACTACAGGATGGCTGCGACTGCTACACCTGCGTGAACTACTCGCGCGCCTACATCCACCACCTGTTCAAAGCCAAGGAGATGCTCTCGGCAACCCTGATCTCCATCCACAACGAGCGCTTCGTGGTGAAGATGGTGGACGATGCCCGCCTGGCCATCGAATCCGGGGACTTCTTCGAGTTCAAAGCGGAGACGCTGGGCCGGTACTACTCCTGACCCTTCGCGTCGAGTTCCTACGCCGCGGCTACCCCGTAGCTGGGCTCGCGCTTCTTGATCCAGCCGACCACCAGCACGGTGACCGGGACGAACAGAAATTCCACGGCGGTCTTGTACACGAAGCCAACCAGGACGTAGTTCAGGAATGAGCCCGCGTCCGTAATGCCAATGACCGACGCCGCGATGCTGCAGAAGATCAGGGTGTCCACGAATTCGCCCACCACGGACGAGCCCATGAGGCGTGCCCACAGGCTCTTCTCGCCGGTGCGGGCCTTCATCTTCACCAGGATCCAGGAGTTGATGGTCTGCCCGGCAAGGAAGGCCAACAGCGAGGCGAGGACAATCTGCGGGACGGGTCCCAGCGCACCTTCGATGGCAGCCTGCTTGGCCGTGCCGTACTCGTCATTGAAGCCGGGCAGCACAATGATGATCCAGTAGCAGAGCGACGCGAACACCGAGAGAGCGAACGAGGTGATGATCGCTTTGCGTGCAACTTTGAAGCCGTAGACCTCGCTCATCACGTCGCCCAGGATGTAGGCGATGGGGAAGAGGAAGAATCCGCCGTCCGTGATGATCGGCCCGAGCACCACGCCTTTGGAAGCGCCAATGTTGGACAGGATCAGCACCACGGCCATGATGGCCAGCATGATGCCGAAATACGGGGAGCCGATCGACGCGAAGCGCGGCGCGGGCTTGCTCAAGGTACTGGAGCCTGAGGGCGAGGGCATGGGTCATCCATTTCGTAGTGGTTCGCGCAGGCTCCCTGATTGTGGCGCCCCGCTGTATTAGCACTGTGGTTGGTGGGGCATCCGGCCCGGCACCGGTTCCATTGTCCCACCCTTCGCCCAAACGCTCGCTCACATCCCGCGTGCTTCAAGCCGTCCCTCTCTCACATCCCGCGCGCTTGAGGCCAACGCTCTATCACCTCCCCTTTTGAACACGTTCAGAAATAATGGCATACTCATTCTTGAACACGTTCAAAACATTCCGTGAGGAGCATGGCATGGCCGCAAAGAGTGAACAGACCCGCCAACTCGTGGCCGACGTCGCACTGAAGATGTTCCGCGAAATCGGCTTCGAAAAAACCACCATGCGTGCCATTGCGCAGGAGGCGGGGGTATCCGTGGGGAACGCCTACTACTACTTCGCTTCCAAGGACGAGCTCGTGCAGGAGCTGTACATCCAAGTGCAGGATGAACACGCAGTGGTCGCGGCGCAGGCCCTCGAAGGGGTTCAGGATCTCGCTGGCCGCCTGAAAGCAGTGCTGCACACCGGCGTCGACGTCATGGCGCCGTACCACCAGTTCGGTTCCGACTTCATCGCGACGGCGATCCGGCCGTCGTCGCCCGTCAACCCGTTCGGTGAGGCGTCCACCGCCGCCCGCGAGGCTTCGCTCGCGATCTTCCGGTCCGCCGTCGAAGGTTCCTCCCCCGCCGTCGCGAAGAAGCTGCGCGGCGACCTGCCTGAGTTGCTGTGGCTGGCGTACATGGGCGTCGCACTGTTCTGGGTGTACGACAAATCCGAGGAGCATCGCCGCACGCGCAAGCTGATCGACGGCGCGGCTCCACTGGTGGCGCGCGGCTTGTCGCTGGCGAAAATCCCCGGCGTGAGCAAGGTATTCGACGACGTCCTGGGCCTCGTCCGCAACGTCAAGGAGGACTCGTGATGCACCGGACTGTGGTTCTCGCAGGTGCGAGCGGCTTCATTGGCAGCTACTTCAAGCAGCGTTTTCTTGAAGAAGGCTGGCAGGTACGGACCGTTGGGCGTGGCGCTTCGGCTGACGCGCAATGGAACGACGACGGCGCCATCACCAAAGCGCTGGACGGCGCCGAACTGCTGGTGAACCTCGCCGGACGGTCCGTGAATTGCCGCTACGACGATCGGCATCGCCGGGAAATTCTGGAGTCCCGGGTTCTGACCACGCGGACGTTGGGCCTGGCTGTTGCTGCGTGCGCCGAACCTCCCAGGACGTGGATCAACTCAAGTACCGGCACCATCTACCGGCACGCGGAAGACCACCCGCAGTCGGAGGCCTCAGGCGAACTGGGCCATGGGTTCTCCGTAGACGTGGCCCGTGCCTGGGAAGAGGAACTGGCTGCGGCTGATATCCCTGCCACCCGCAAGGTGCCGCTCCGCATCGCGATTGTGCTGGGACCCGGCGGTGGCGTGATGGGTCCGTTCCGGAACCTCGCCCGGCTTGGCTTGGGCGGGCACATGGGACCGGGAACACAAAAGTTCAGCTGGATTCATGTGGAGGACTTGTTCCGGACGGTGTTGTTTGTCCATGAGCGGCCTGAGCTGACCGGCCCGGTTAACGCAGCATCGCCTTACCCCGTGGACAACCGCGAGCTGATGTCGCTGGTCCGGCAAAGCATGGGTGTCCCGTTTGGCATCCCGACCCCGGCCTGGCTGCTTGAGGCCGGAGCCGTCCTCATCCGGACGCAGACTGAGCTGGTCCTCAAGAGCCGCTGGGTGGAGCCCCGGAAACTGCTCGACGCCGGGTTCGCGTTTGATTACCCCTGCCTTACCGGCGCCCTCAACCAGATCGCGAACCCCACACGCTCTCTCACATAACCGCCCCTTCAGCCGAACGCTCTCTCACATCACCACCCCTTCAGCCGAACGCTCTCTCACATCACCACCCCTTCAGCCGAACGCTCTCTCACATCACCACCCCTTCAGCCGAACGCTCTCTCACATCACTCGGAGGTAATCGTGAGCCAGGAACCATGGACCGACGAAGAGGAGTACGCGCTGACAACAAGACGCCCAACCGGAGGTTGGCGATACGGATCCGAGGACCGGGTGGTGCTGGGTGGTAAGGGGCTGGCAGGTGGAATCGCCGTCGCGCATCTGACGTTCTGCATCTTTTGGGGCATCCAAGCACCGGGATGGGCCATCATTTTCTTCGGTTACAGCCTGCTCCCGGTATGGGCAATCGGCGCCGCGGTGGGCTCACTCGTAGGGGTGGCGTTGCGTCGAGTCCGGAGTCAGTGGCTTCACGTTGCCGCGTTCTTCGCAGCGGGGTTCCTTATCTGCGCACCTTTCGGCGCACTTTCATCCACAGGCCCGCTGTTACTCTCTTTATCCATCGCCTTCGCCGCCGGCGTCGGCCGCCTCGCTGTCTGGAAGCTGGTACGAATCAACCACGCCGGCGATCCGACGTACCGGGGAACATCCCTCTCATAGTCGGCGTAGGGCTGGCCAAACCGCTCCCGGAGCGCAGCCTCTTCCCACAGCGCACCCAGGTGTTCCACCAGCATTCCAGCAGGCAAAGTCACCACAGCCCAAGCAGAACCTCGGTTGACTGCAACTCCCGCATGGATAAGCCACCACCCCAGGTACATTGGGTGGCGACTCAGGGCATAGAGTCCGCTGGTGACCAGGTCCTCGGGGTGGCCCAGGGAAAAGTTTCCGGTCGTTTTACGCCGGCGCTCCGCGACTGCCCACCCGGTGATCCCCGCGCCAACCAATGCCAAGCCAACACCGGCTGCTTTGAGCCGGGCATTGGGCCCTGCGACGCGAGCGGGGCGCAGGCGATTGAGGACTTCATCAAGCACCAGGCCAACAACCTGTCCTGGCGGCAGCGGGATCCTCGCTGCCTCCTGCAGCACTACGCGAGCTGTTCGACGAACTGCGCCCATGCCACGAAGATAACTCCGGCCGTTCCCGAAAGCTACTGAGAGAGCGACGCAACCAAACCCGAGGGACCTGAGAGAGCAACGCAGCCAAACCCGAGGGACCTGAGAGAGCGACGCAACCAAACACGAGGGACCTGAGAGAGCGACGCAACCAAACCCGAGGGATGTGAGAGAGCGACGTGCCGCGTAGCCGAGCCGCCGCCGTCGAGCCCTTGCGTTCACAGGTTCGGGGCCGTACCAGACTCAATCCGAAACCTAAGGAAGTGTTAGGAAATCCCCCGCGAGCTAGGGCTGTGCCGTGCATCACCCATAGTTTGGAACATGTCCTCTTCACCCCGGAGGGCCTTTCTTAGTCGACGAAGAGCCATGCGCAAGGACGCCATGAGCACGAGCTTCATGGACAGAACGAACTCATGCAAGACACGGCCGCTGCAAAACGCTGCCGTCCAGGAAGGTTCATTGATGAGCACCCAACAAGCTGCACCTCTGAGCGAAGCCGCCCAGACACGTAAAGCCGTGAGCAACATCCTCAAGGGCTCCGCGGGCAACCTCGTGGAGTGGTTCGACGTTTATGTCTATACCGCTTTTGCCGCGTATTTCCAGTCGCACTTCTTCAACTCCTCGGACGATTTGCAGGCAGGCCTTGAGGCGATGGCTGTCTTCTCGACGTCGTTCCTCATGCGCCCGATCGGCAGCTGGTTCTTCGGCCGCTACGCCGACCGCAAGGGCCGCAAAGCTGCGCTGACACTCAGTGTGACCATGATGTCGGCCGGCTCCTTCGCCATCGCGATCCTGCCAACGCAGGACGTGATCGGCCTCTGGGCACTGATTTTGCTGGTATTTATCCGCATGATCCAGGGCTTCTCAGTGGGTGGCGAATACGGGACCAGTGCTACGTACATGTCCGAGGCTGCAACGGCTAAACGCCGCGGCTTCTTCTCGAGCTTCCAGTACGTGACGCTCATTGGCGGGCAGATGCTGGCCCTCCTGGTGCTGGTGATCCTGCAGAACACCATGAGCAAGGAAGACCTGACCGCGTGGGGCTGGCGGATTCCGTTCGCCTTGGGTGGCGTCGCTGCGCTTGTTGTTCTCTGGCTTCGCCGCTCCATGGAAGAGACCCTTTCCGCAGATCAACTCCGCGCAGCCCACGTCAAGGTTGAGGGCGAGGCGCAGCCTGGCACCATGAAACTGCTGTTCACCAAGCATTGGAAGCCGCTGCTCATCTGCATTGGCATCACGCTCGGCGGCACCGTTGCGTTCTACACGTACACCAACTTCATCCTGAAGTTCATGAACGATACGTCCGGCATCGCCAAGACCGACACCTCCGTGATCAACTTCTGGGCGCTCTTCATCTTCATGCTGCTGCAGCCTGTGTACGGCATGCTCTCGGACAAGATCGGCCGGAAACCGCTGCTGATCTGGTTTGGTGTGACCGGGGTGCTGTTCACCTGGCCGCTGCTCTCCGCCCTTGCCGGAACCAAGGATCCGTTCGTGGCGTTCCTGCTGATGTTCGGCGGCCTGCTCATGGTGGGTGGCTACACATCGATCAACGCGCTGGTGAAGGCTGAACTGTTCCCGGCATCCATCCGCGCCTTGGGCGTCGGACTCGGCTACGCGATTGCCAACTCACTCTTTGGTGGCACCGTCCCGCTGATCGGCGCTGCCCTGCAGAAGTCGGGTCAGGTGGACATGTTCTTCACCTACGTCACCGCCGCGATCTTCATCTCGCTGCTGGTGTACATCTTCGCGCTGAAGAACAAGAAGCCCACGCACTTGGATGCGGAGCAGGGCAACGCCTTCGTGGCCAAGGGCGCTGTGAAGGAAACCGACGACGACGGCATGAAGGATCGCGTCAACGCCTGACCTGGCTGCCGTGTGAGGCCCGTTCTGCGCACTTTGGATACTCCGAAGGGCGCAGAGCGGGCCTCACAACGTTAAGCTCTAGTAGCGAACCACCACCTCCGAACCAACCCTCCGAACCGAAGGACCCAGCCCGTGCACGTGCTCATCGTCGAGGATGACGACGCCATGGCGTCGGCCTTGAGTGCAGCCGTAGCCTCCGCCGGGCACAAACACACCAGGGTGGCCCGCGGCGAGGACGCACTACTGGCCCACCGGCAGCACGAGGTGATCCTGCTGGACCTTGGCCTTCCGGACATGGACGGTTTGGAGGTTCTGCGGAAGCTGCGCCAAGTCACAACAGTTCCCATCCTGATCCTGACGGCACGCGACGACGAGAGAAGCGTTGTCCTGGGCCTTCGTTCGGGGGCAGATGACTATCTGGTCAAGCCCGTGAAGCTCGTGGAATTGCTCGCCAGGATCGAAGCCGTGACCCGACGAACCAGCCGTTCCGGCCATCAAGCCCCGCACAACATCGTCCTCGGAGAACTGGAAGTAGATCTCGATCGGCGCGTGGCCGCCGTCGGGGAACGGCAACTCGCCCTGACCGCCACGGAGTTCGACCTCCTGAGCCTTCTTGTCAGGAACGCCGGTTCGGTGGTCACCCGGGAACAAATTCTGGACGCACTCTGGGGCGACGCGTTCGTGGCGCATTCACGGTCCTTGGACGTGCACCTGACGGGCCTCAGATCCAAGCTCCAACTGCCTGGATTCATCATCAACGTCCGCGGCGTGGGCTATCGCGTCGAGCAACCGTGAAAGTCCGCGTCCTCGGCATCCTGAGCCTGCTGGTGGTGATCATCGTGGTGACGGTGTCCAGCGTGATCCTGACATCGGCCAGCCGGGAACTCACCCAGGAACTGCAAATCAACCGCGTCGCAGCCCTGAACCGCTTTGCCCAACTGGCCAGCGATGCCGCCGAGGACAACGACACCACCCAACTGCAGCGCGAAATGGATCGCTATTCCGAGCTCTACGGTGAGGGAATCCTGATCCGGCTCCAAGAAAAGACACTGGGCTCCGGCGGCCTCACTGCAGACCGGCCCGAGGCCAGGGACGCACTCAACCGGGCGAGCCTCAACCTCAGCGACACTACCCTCAACCCCATCCGCGCCTTCGGATCTGGCACGGACATCATCTCCCGGTCCTTCGGCACCGCCAGCCAGGTGCTCGGCGAGGTGGTCCTTGAAGTGGACCTCGACGCTGCCCGGCAGAAGTTACGGGAGCGGTGGCTCGTCGTCGTGCTTGCCGCTTTGGCACTGGGTGCACTGCTCCTGCTGGCGGCATCCCGCATCACCGGCTGGGTCCTGCGCCCAGTCCACAGACTGAGCAAAGCCGTCCACGAGTTGGAAACCACGGGCAAAACCAGCCAGCTCCCGGAGGCGGGCCCACCGGAACTGCGCGAACTCAGCCGCTCTTTCACGGCTATGGCCGGCACCGTGACGGAGAGCATGGAGTCCCAGCGCCGGCTCATCGCCGATACCTCGCATCAGCTCCGAAACCCTGTTGGCGCGCTGCGCTTGCGCATCGATTTGCTGCAGCTAGCGTTGCGGTCGGACCCGGAGAAGGAGGCGGCGGCGGGCGTCGTTGCGGAGCTTGAGCGGGTGGAGGAAATGCTCGACGGCGTGCTGAAGCTGGCCGCGGCGGAACACCGCGCCTTCGAAGGGTCGTCCCGTGTGGAGCACACCGAGCACAAGCGTCTGGCCGTCATCGATCCCTACCCAGTCCTGCAGGGCGAAGTGGAAAGGGCGACGCCGGCCGCTCACCGTGCCGGATCAGAGCTGACGTTGGAGGGCCCTGCATCCGAAAGCCACATCGTGTGCGACCCCGACGAACTCGCGCACATGGTGGGCGAGCTCCTCACCAACGCCATCAAGTACGCACCCGGCTCCCGCATCACGGTGGCGACCCAGCAGACGAGCGGAGGCACCGCCGTCGTAATTTCCGACGACGGTCCCGGCCTTCCAGCCGAACAGCTCGCTGAGTCCACCACCAGGTTCTGGCGGGCGCCGCAGCACAACAACATCCCCGGGAACGGCTTGGGCATGACCATCGTGGAGCGGCTGGCGCAGGCGAACGGTGGGCGACTGATCCTCCAAACGCGTGAGCCACACGGGTTGGTAGCCCGACTCGAATTTGCCGGGCCTGGGGATGGTTCTCATGCCTAAGGCACCCACGATCTCCCGGCGAAACGCCATCAAAGCCGCCCTCGCGATTGGTCTGGGTGGCAGCCTGCTCGCGTCGACCACAGCCTGCACGCCGGAAGAACAGCCAAAGGAACTCACTGTTGCCGGTGGTGAGTCCGGTGGCTTTTACCTGGAGTTCGCCACCCTTCTCGCGGACTTGCTGCAGCGGGAAGGTGCGGCCGCAAACGCCGCCGCGCTGACCACTGGCGGGAGCCTTGAGAACATCCAGCGGGTTGTGTCCGGCGAGGCGACCTTCGCCGTCGCGCTGGCCGATGCGGCAGCGCAGGCCGCAGCGCCCGCCGGGACGCCGGCGCAACCTGAAGACCTTGTGGCACTGGGCAAGGTGTACCAGAACTATGTCCACTGCATCGTGCGGGAGGACAGCGGGATACGGACCCTCGCAGACCTCGCCGGGAAGATCGCGGGAGTGGGTGAAGTGGGCTCGGGGACCACCCTGACCGCTGGACGGATCATCACAGCTGCGGGACTTTCCGAACCTCCCCGCACCGTTAAGCAAGTGAACCTCGGCTTGAACCAGGCGCTGGCCTCATTGCAGGACGGTTCGATTGACGTGATGATCCAATCGGGAGGGGTGCCCACAGCTCCCATCGCGGCCGCAGCCAAGGACATTGGCCTTCGGCTCCTGGATATTTCCGAGCTCATCCCGGCAACGCGCGCGGAGTCGGGGTTCTTTTACGACCGCGTGCTGATCCCCGCCAACAGCTACGGTAACGCTCCCGCCGTGTGGACAGTGGGCGTTGCAAACCTGCTCCTGTGCCGCAGGGACCTGGCCGATCATGTTGTTCGGCGGACAGTGGAGTTGCTGGTGGAGCAGGCTCAGGATCTGGTTCCGACGTCGAGCACCGGCGTCCAGTTCCTGAGTCCGGAAACCCTCATCAACACCGCGGGTATCCCGCTGCATCCGGCCGCCGAGGCCGCCTACCGGACGTTGCACGGCTAGCCTCGTTTAGGAGTCGAACCGGAGCAACTGCCAAAATGGTGTCATGACTTCTGCCGTTGCCCCTGCCATTGCCCTGACCATTGCCGGCTCCGAAGCGACCGGTGGCGCCGGCGCGCAGGCCGACCTCAAAACCTTCCAGGAACTTGGCGTGTTCGGCATCGCGAACCTTACGTGCATTGTTTCCTTCAACCCGAAGGACAACTGGAACCACCGCTTTGTGCCGGTGGACCAGCAGGTCATTGCGGACCAATTGGAAGCAACGACGGCGGCCTATGGTGCCGCTTCCGGCGCACCTTCGGTGTTGGACACGGTGAAGATCGGCATGCTCGGAAGCCCGGCAACCGTCAGCACCGTGGAGAAAGCGCTGGCTGATGCTTCGTTCGCCAATGTGGTGCTGGACCCGGTCCTGATCTGCAAGGGCCAGGAGCCGGGCCACGCCCTGGATACCGATCAGGCCCTGAAGGCCCAGATCCTGCCGCTGGCCACCTTCGTCACGCCGAACCACTTCGAAGCCGAGTCGCTGTCCGGACTCACCATTACCGACGAAGAGTCGCTCAAGGCTGCAGCCATCCGCATCCACGAGATCAGCGGCGCAGCAGTCCTCGCCAAAGGCGGGGTAAGGCTGGAAGGCCCGGACGCCGTCGACGTCTACTACGACGGTGAGACTCTGGAAGTCCTGCGCGCGCCGAAGGTTGGCGAAGTCGCTGTGTCCGGTGCCGGATGTTCGCTGGCCGCTGCTGTAACTGCCGAACTGGCCAAGGGTGCCACTCCGCTGGAAGCCGCGCGCACCGCGAAGGCTTTCGTGACGGCCGGAATCAAGAACCGGGTGTCCTCCGGCGCTCCCTTTGACGCCCTGTGGCAAGGCGGGGCTCTGTCCTAGCCTCTCTCGTTACAGACAAAAGCAGCCGCCCCGGAACACTTCCGAGGCGGCTGTTTGTCTTTGCGTGAAGGTTTCTTTGCGTGAAGGCTAGCGCGAGACCTTGCCCATGAGGGAGGCGATCGGCCGCAGGAACAGGGGCCGGGCCAGGAACCAGGCCGCCGCCGTGAAGACGATGGATGCCGCGAAAATGCCGAAGCCCCACCAGCTGGTGTTGTCGTCATTGGAGGCGTACATGTGGTTGAGGTTTCTCAGCGCACCGGTTGCCAGCACCAGGGTCACGTGGACGATCACGAAGGCGACGAAGTAGATCATCACCGGGAAGTGGATCTTGCGGGCCAGCTCGATGGGGTAGAACTTGTTGATCGCGGCCTTCTTGGGCCACGCCCCGGACATCCGGATGCCCGTGATGATGGCCAGCGGGGCTGCGATGAAGACCGTGATGAAGTAGGTCAGGAGCTGAAGGCTGTTGTAGTTGTTCCAGCCGTTTTCAACGGGCCAGTTCAGCGATGCGTACTGCAGTCCGGCTGAGACGGCGTTCGGGAAAACGTCCCAGTTGGTGGGGACGATCCGCAGCCATTGGCCGGTGGCGAAGAGCAGCACAATGAAGATGATGCCGTTGAGGACCCAGAGCGCATCCAGCGTCAGGTGGAACCAGAGGTCCAGGCTGATCTTGGTTGGCGGGTTCTTGGTCTTGATGAGGCCCTTGTTGTTCCGGGTCCAGTTGGCGGCGGGGCGTGTAGTTGTCCGCACCTGCCAGCCGGACCGGATGATCAGGACAATGAAGAACATGTTGAGGAAGTGCTGCCAGCCCAGCCAGGCGGGGAAGCCGGTGGGCGAGCCTTCAGGAATTGCGGAGTGCCCCGGGTAGTCGGCGAGGAACTGCTGCACGGGCTGAAGGGTCCGGAGCCACTGCGCAACGAGCACCAGGATCAGTGCCACCACCAAAGCTCCTGCGGTGACGACGACGGGTTTGAACCACCTGTTCGACGTGATCCCGGACGACTTGCTTGAAACGGACATCAGGCCGCGTTCCTCTCTGGCTTGTTTGGCTGCGACCAGTTGGCGCTATATAGCGATTCAACCAGTTGCAGCCCGACGGTAAAAACGGCACCCGGGTTTCGGGGCGTCTCGCGTCAAAAATCGCAGCATTCGGATACATGCCGCAATATGCATTTCTAGAACAGACTTCCAGAATTATTTCCTGTGTTTCAGGGGACAGTCAAGGCTTGATGCTGGCTATGTGGATTATTTGGAAGGTAGGATTTCAAAAAATCGCTGTTCGACACTCCGGTCTACGCCCTGCCTTCGAGAGGAGCCCACAGCATGGTCCGCAAGACATCCGAAGTAGCCAGTAACGCGGGCTCCTGGCAGTGGACCCGCACCGCTGCCACCCAACGCAATCTGCTGGATGCGGCCACCGAAGTGTTCGTGGATCATGGATTCACCGACGCAAGCATCTCGGACATCGTGGCCCGCTCCGGGTCCAGCGTGGGCAGTCTTTACCACCACTTCGGGGGAAAGACCGAGCTCTTCCTCGCACTGTGGAACGACTACCAAAATGAGCACGAGCGCCTGGTGGCAGCCGCTGTGGCCAAAGCGAGGAAAGCCGGCGAGGACGATCCCCTCGCCCTGTTCAACGTAGGCAGCCGCAGCTACTTCGACTACACCTGGAAACACCGGGGCCTGGAGCGCGTGTTCATTGAGGGCGACACTCCCCCGGGCTTCGAGGTTCTCCGGCGGGAACGCGGACGCGAGTGGGTCCGGCAGAACTCCGTGCTCCTCGGCGCCAGTGACGACACCCTGGGCCGCCTCACCGTAGCCGTGATCACGGACATCATCACGGTGGCTGGCCAGGAAGTGGCCCTCAGCGCATCCAAGCGCGAGGCCGACGAGGTTGTTGATGCTGCGGCCGTGCTGGTGGGCCGCCTGGTCCGCTGATCCTCGCTCACCCCGCGGGCTCCCTCCCGAGCTCGCCCCCAAAAGCGCCACCAGCATGACACCACTCGGCCCAGACCATGATTTGGGCGCACAACCCGGAGAAGAATCCTTGACCGGGCATGGGTTCGGCTCAATAGAGTGAGACGCATGAGTCTTGAATGGGAACAAGTAATTGTCGATTCGGCCCGACCGGTGGAGCTTGGACGTTGGTGGGCCAACGCTTTGGGTTGGGTTGTGATCTTCGAATCTGACGATGAGTTCGAAATTCGTTCGGCACCGGACCAGCTGCCTGGGTTGGTCTTTGTGCCGGTAACAGATTCGAAGGTAGCGAAGAATAGACTGCACCTCGATTTTCGTCCGGATGATCCAGCGGCCGAGGTCGAACGGATGATCGCTCTAGGTTCCCGCAGGGTCGATGTTGGTCAAGGCGAGCAGCCGTGGACTGTACTTCAGGATCCGGAAGGCAACGAGTTCTGCATTCTGGGAGCCCGAAAGAAAGTCAGTTCCGATAGTTGAGCGTTCGGGCAGTACTTCGCAGGCTCACGGACAAGCAGTAGCTTCGGTGAATCGTGAGAACATCATCGAATGACCGACAGTACTTCGCTTGAACTGCCGCCCCTCTACGAGTCTCTTACCTGGCTCACCCCACTCTCCGAAGAACGCGCTGCGCATCTTGTGGCGTTCCTGTCCGACCCGGCCCCGGCTGAGGTTCTGGACATGGGGTGCGGATGGGGTGAACTTCTACTTCGGGTTTTGACGTCGGCCCCGCAGGCACGGGGACGTGGAGTGGACAGCGCTTCCCGCTCCATAGATCGAGCGAGGCAACAAGCATTGACTCGTGGGCTGCTCGACAGAGCGACGTTTGATTCGACGCCTGGGTTGGAAGCCCGGAATCGCCCCGCGGACGCTGTCATCTGCATCGGTGCGAGCCAGATCTGGGGGCCACCGGTAGAGGACGCGCAACCGCTCGACTACGCCGCAGCCTTGCGCGCCCTTCGAGCACTGGTGCTTCCCGGCGGCCGGCTCGTCTACGGCGAGGCGATCTGGTCAACAACACCTCATCCAGCTGCCACCGCCCCTCTGGCTGGACGTGATGACGAGTACCTAACGGAAGATGCCTTACGCGAGCAGATCCGCGCCGCCGGTTTCGAGGTGGTGGACCACGACCAGGCAAGCATTCAGGAGTGGGACGTTTTCGAGGCCGGGTATCGCGACAGGTTTACCCGTTGGCTGGAAGCACATGATGCCGATCATCCCGCTGCAGAGCACGTCCGTCAGCGATATGAGGAACAGCGTGCTGCATATGAAGAGGGCTACCGAGGCGTACTCGGGATGGCGTATTTCTGCCTAAGGGGGTAGGAGTCCACTGCGGCTCACCGTCATGTGACGCACCGACGTGCTGGCGTTCCACCAAGGACCTTCACCGGGCGTCGAACTTCTCGGGGGCAGGGCCAGTTGGGTTCGGATTCTGCTAAATGCCCTGACGGCGCGCTTCATTTCCAGGCATCGATGAAATCCGCGACTACCGTGTTGCCCATACGGCGCGCGTAGTCAGATGCGGTCAGGCCTAGGTATTTTTCGTCAGTTCCGTCGTCCGTTGTTAGAGGATCTGCGCCCGCCTGCAAAAGGACTCTTACCACCCCCATCCCGTCTGAGGACTCCGCCGCCGTCATCAGAGCTGTAGTTCCGCAGGGTTTCTCGTCGATGCTCGCTCCTGCAGCAATAAGCAGTTGTGCAACTTCAGCATTTCCATAGTCGGCGGCACGAGACAGTGGTGACCACGGCAGTCTGGGTTCCCTGACGTTAGGGTCGGCTCCAGGGGCAAGGAGATGACGGATTGTCTCGGTGTTCCCTGGGCCCGCGGCGTTGAGCAATGGGCTGAACCCCGAATCATCCATGACATCGACCGGACACCCAGCAGCGAGCAGCACCCGAATGATCTCGGTGTGGTTCCGCGACGCAGCCGCGTGCAGCGCGGACCATCCGTCGGAACCAGCCTCAGCAGGTGAAACGCCCTGGGCAAGCAGTGAACAGACCTCGCCAAGATCTCCAGTTCGGGAAGCACGCACTAATGGCGGGAGGCCTTCCAGAAATTCCATTTCATCAAGCTCGTCCTCATCAAGCTCGTCCATGCCGTACCTCCCTAGTTTCTACAAGATCTAACCATGGCGTCATCGGCCCAGTCGCAGATCATTCAAGCCCACGATGTGCCCGTTAGCCGACGCCTATTCGGGCACTGCTATCAGCGTCTCAACGCAGAGACTAACGGCCCGTAAATGATCTGCGCCATGATTATGCCCATGACATCGGATCTTGATTGGGCACGCTTCCACGAAGCATTCGGGGAGGACCCCGGCGTGCTCCCTGACGGCGAGGTGGCAGGGAGTGTAGAGCATGACTGGGATGCGCTGTTTACGATGCTGCACCGCAGCGGCTGGAAGGTGACGACCAGCGATGGCTATTTGCCGCTGCCGCCGAATAGACGCGGTCTTGCCGAGTTTGAGATTTTTGCAGTTTGCCCCGTGGACGGAGTACGCGTCAACTTCTTCCCAGGACCGCATGGCGTATTTTTCGACGTCGACCTCCGGGAGCTCGTCAACCAAGCCGCAGTGGACGGCCTAGCCCACGTGATGCGAAAGCTCGGAACAATGCTTCGTCGAGATGTCGTGCTTAGAGACGAAGGTTCGAGCGGCGCCCCAATCATTCGCTACGCGACTGCAACAGACCTGTTTTCAATAAGTTAGATGCAAAACGACGCCTTAGCAGCCGCGGCCCGAGCAGACCTCAGCCCGCCCGGTAGAGGATCCCTCACCGGGCGCCAAGGAATTCACGATGATTCCAAGAAACAGAAACGCCACCAACCGGAGGGATCTCCAGCTCTGGGTCCCCGGTTCTAACCAGACACATCATCCGGTGACCGAAAAGAGCGGCATAAGTCGCTTGCCTCGCGAAGATGTCTAAGAGGTGATGGGCTGCAGATGCGTCCTTGCCTTCGAAAGTTTCATACCCGTCAATCACGAGAACTAGCCCGGTATCCGTGGCCGTCCATCCATAGGTTTGAACGGCCACGTCGCTGAGGCAATCGTTGAGGGCAGCCAGGTTCGAGCCGTAGTAATCCGGGAAATCCAGAGCACGGGCAAGGTCCTGGTGGAGGTCACCCCGAGATCGCCAGGCAGCAGCGTCAACCTGAACGACTTTATAGCGGTGGTTTCGTAGCCACGACATTGCTTCGTCGAGGATCGCTTGCTGATGAAACAGATTGATGAAGCCGTTCTGGACCAAGAGAAAGTCCATCGGATGATTCAGCTCGTCGGCCAGGTCCCAAATTGCCATGAGTGAAACTGTATTGCCTCTCGGTTCCTTCATGTTGAAGCCCGCAACCCCGGCTGTCCGCCCACGTAGTGCGTTCGAACGAGGATCCGTCCGGATTCTTTTGGTTACTCTCGGTTGTATGGATACTCCCTATCAACCGAATGAGACAGGCCTCGATGCCTTGGACGAACTCGACCACGTCGACTGGAACCGACTGCAGCACGCGTACGGATATGGCGTCGTTTCCTTGGAGGGCTCCAACACGTCACTCGGCATCGCCGGTGACGTAGCGCGGTCATTAGTTACGCTTCGAGATGACCCATCCTTCGCAATTGGTGACGGGCTCTACTCCAACGTCTGCCACCAGGGCACGGTCTATGAAGCAACTGCCTATGCAGTGCCCTTCATCGCAGCAGTTGCCGCGGGCGATGTCACAGACGAGATCCGCGTACCTTTGCTGGCGCTCCTGGGTAACATCTCGATTGGAGGAAGCTGCGTAGCTCCCCACGGGTCTCACTCAGGTGCCTACGGAGATCACGTAGACGTCCTCGTCACTGATTCGCTCGCCACCTCGATGAGACGCTTCTCAGCCGTCCGGGCACCCGCGCTCGTGGCATTGATCCAAGCCATCCAGTCGCTTCTCGATCAACCAACCGACGTACACCGCGATGCAGTTGAGTCCGCCATCCACTTTGCAATTGCGCCGCCCGTCCAACCCTGAAAGCAGCGCCCGTAAGCCGGTCCTCAATCGGCCGCCGTTCAGACCTATTTAGCGATCGTAGGAAGTCCCGGCGTTCCAGAATTACTAGTTTCCCGTAAGCCCCACCCGGGAACTGCCCCAAACGAATCCAAAGGGACGTGAGAGAGCGAACGGCCCAACCACGCGGGATGTGAGAGAGCGACCAATCCAGGGGGGTCAGCGCTCGGAGTGGGCCGCCAGGAAGCTGTACACCTCGGTCTCGTCCACGCCGGGGAACGCTCCGGGAGGCATGGCGGCCAGCAGGTGAGAGTGGGCACGGGCGGAGGGCCAGGCGTTCCCGGCCCATTCGCTCGCCAAAGATGCCGGGGGGCGCTTGCAGCAGGTGGGATCCGGACAGTTGGACGTGGCACGCGCCGTGGTCTCGCGGCCTCGGAA
Source organism: Paenarthrobacter sp. NPDC091711 (assembly GCF_044756605.1). Lineage (NCBI taxonomy): Bacteria > Bacillati > Actinomycetota > Actinomycetes > Micrococcales > Micrococcaceae > Paenarthrobacter > Paenarthrobacter sp. NPDC091711. The sequence goes on along the minus strand of NZ_JBIVTF010000007.1, from coordinate 31,540 downwards.
CCATTTCACATGCTGGTAGGGCACGCCGATGCTCAGCGAGAATTCACCTGCCGCCGATCGCTCAGTACGGGCCGTGCACCAGTAGGTGCCCGACGGCGTGTCCGTGTACTGGCTGTAGGCGCTGAATTTGTCCGGGACATCGAACACGGCGCGCGAGGTCCATGCCTTGCACGACGGCTGCCCCTCAATGGCCCCCGTGTGGTCTTGCGGGAAGGCCACGCCATCGTTCTCGTAGGCCTTGTAGATGATGCCGGACTGGTGGGTCTTCTGGAAGTGGGTGGTGATGCCGAGGTGCTTGGTGGCCAGGTTGGTGAAACGGTGCGCAGCGGTTTCGTAAGACACAGCGAAGGCGTCGCGGATGTCCTCCACGGCGATTTCCTTGGCAGCCTTGGCCTTCTGCAGGAACTCCACCGTGGCCTGCTCCGGCAGCAACAGCGCCGCGGCAAAGTAGTTAGTGGCCACGCGCTGGGCTAGGAAATCTCCGTAGTTCCGGGGAGTTTCGTGCCCCAGGACGTAGTGTCCCAGCGCCTGGAGCAAAACAGACCGCGGATCGTGATCCTGCCGCTGGTTCTGGGTCAGATAAATTCTGCGGTTCTTCAAATCGGTCACGGACCGCGTGGAGTGCGGCAAATCGCCCACGTGATGCAAGGAAAAGCCGAGGTTCTCGGCAATGTCCGCAATGACGTGCTGGCTGAGCGGACCAGCGGTGTAGCCAACCCCTTTGAGGACCTTCTGCGCCTCCGCCTCATACTCCGGAAAATAGTTACCGCGCTCGCGCATCATGGCACGCAACTCGCCGTTAGCGCGGCGGGCTTCTTCCGGCGTCGCGACCTGCTCGTTAAGTTTGCGTTCCAGCTCCTGAAGCAGCCCCACCTGCGACTCCAGCACATCCAGCGGAAGCCGCGAGCTGATGCGGATTTTCGGCAGGTTCAACGACTCGTACAGCGGCCCGCGCTGGTACCGTTCGAGCTCGATTTCCAGGGCCGCCCGACGGCTCGGCGGCTCCGCCCCCAGCAGCTGATCGATGGTCACGTTGAGGGACGCGGCGAGCTGCTGCAGCAGCCCCAGTTTGGGTTCGCGCTTGCCGTTTTCGATGAGGCTCAGCTGGCTTGGTGCGGTCCCGACGGCGGCACTCAAGTCGTCCAGCGTCAGTCCAGCCTGCTTGCGCAGATGGCGCACGCGGCGGCCAAGGCTGATGACGTCCAGTTCAGGGGACGCAGGGGACAACGACGGCGACGCGACTTCACGATTCCAGCTCACAGGAGACATTTCTTGAGAATACGCGAAGAAGTGCATTTCTTTCCACTGTTTTCCTCTAGTAAGTCCCTTGGAAGTGCAGAAAAGTAGGTCTTACGAAAAGAAATACAGAACCCGGGTAGCCGGCCGATGCAGCAAAGGCGCAGCGGAGGCCGGCCCGGGCACTACATAGGAGATCAAGATGACCGCTTCATTTGAACCCGCAGAGCCGTCCGCAGAGCAGCAGGCCGCAGCGCTGGAACTTGAATGGTCCGCCAACCCGCGGTGGGAAGGCGTCACCCGTGATTACTCGGCCACCGACGTCATCCGCCTCCGCGGTCGCGTCTCCGAAGAGCACACCCTGGCCCGCCGCGGCTCGGAGAAGCTCTGGAAGCAGCTCACCGAGGAAGCTCCCACCGGCGGCTATACCAACGCACTCGGAGCACTGACCGGCAACCAGGCCGTTCAGCAGGTCAAGGCCGGCCTCCGCGCCATCTACCTTTCGGGCTGGCAGGTGGCAGCTGATGCCAACCTTTCGGGCCAGACCTACCCGGATCAGTCCCTGTACCCGGCCAACTCGGTACCCCAGGTTGTCCGCCGCATCAACAACGCCCTGCTCCGCGCAGACCAGATCGAGTATGCCGAGGGCGTCAAGACCGTTGAAGACTGGCTGGTCCCGATCGTCGCCGACGCCGAAGCCGGTTTCGGTGGCCCGCTGAACGCTTACGAGCTCATGAAATCCATGATCACCGCAGGTGCCTCGGGCGTTCACTGGGAAGACCAGCTCGCATCCGAAAAGAAGTGCGGCCACTTGGGCGGCAAGGTCCTCATCCCCACCCAGCAGCACATCCGGACCCTGAACGGAGCCCGCCTGGCAGCCGACGTCGCCGACACCCCGACGGTGGTCATCGCCCGCACCGACGCCGAAGCAGCAACCCTGATCACCTCCGACGTTGACGAGCGCGACCAGGAATTCATCCTCCGCGAAGGAGGACAGCCGGTTCGTACCGCCGAGGGCTTCTACAAGGTCCGCAACGGAATCGAACCCTGCATCGCCCGCGCCAAGGCCTACGCCCCGTACTCCGACCTCATCTGGATGGAGACCGGCACCCCGGACCTGGAACTGGCCCGCAAGTTCGCCGAATCGGTCAAGGCCGAGTTCCCGGACCAGATGCTCTCCTACAACTGCTCCCCGTCCTTCAACTGGCGCAAGCACCTGGATGACACCACCATCGCGAAGTTCCAGCGCGAACTCGGTGCCATGGGCTTCACGTTCCAGTTCATCACCCTGGCCGGCTTCCACGCCCTGAACTACTCGATGTTCGATCTCGCCCACGGCTACGCCCGTGAAGGCATGAGCGCGTACGTCGAGCTCCAGGAAAAGGAATTCGCCTCCGAGTCCCGCGGCTACACCGCCACCAAGCACCAGCGCGAAGTCGGCACCGGCTACTTCGACGACATCGCAACCGCGCTCAACCCGAACGCATCCACCCTCGCACTGGTCGGATCGACCGAAGAGGGCCAATTCCACTAACCAACACGCCCACGGTGAGCTGTTCGCTTCGCTCACCGGAAGGCACGACGGCGATTGTCGCCTCCGCCCTGCGGAGCGGTAATGCTCTGCCTGCCTATTCCCCACGTCCCGGTTTCGACCTCGCTGAGCGAGGACGGACCGGGACGCAGGGCCCCTTTTACGCAGGCTGCCGCATCACCGCACCTCCGGCCTCGTGGGCACCTCACGTAAGTACCGCCGTCGAACATTTGCTTCTCATAGGAGAGATTGAAATGAACAGCTTCACTGACAACTTCACTATCAATGGCATCACTATCACCGCGCAGCCCATTTGCCGGCAGAACGAGGTCCTCACGCCGGACGCCCTTGAGTTCATTGGCAAGTTGCACAGGGCTACGGCGGATCGTCGTCAGGAGCTGATGCAGGCACGGCACACCCGTCGTGGGCAGATCGCCGCCGGCCAGGATCCGCGGTTCCGCCCGGAAACTGAAGGTATCCGCAATGATCCGTCGTGGCGTGTCGCTCCCCCGGCACCGGGTTTGGAGGACCGTCGCGTGGAGATCACGGGTCCGGTGGATAAGAAGATGACCATCAACGCCCTGAACTCGGGTGCGAAGGTGTGGCTGGCCGATATGGAAGACTCCTCGACGCCGACGTGGCGGAACGTTATCCAAGGCCAGCTGAATCTGACTGATGCGCTGGAGCGTCGGATTGATTTCACGTCCCCTGAGGGCAAGGAGTACAAGCTCAAGTCCGCCGAGGACCTGCCCACCATTGTGGTCCGTCCGCGTGGCTGGCACCTGCCGGAGAAGCACATGCTCATTGACGGCAAGCCGATCGCCGGAGGCATTGTGGACTTCGGGTTGTTCTTCTTCCACAACGCCCGCCGCCTGCTGGCCCAGGGCAAGGGGCCGTACTTCTACCTGCCGAAGATCGAGAACCACCTCGAAGCACGGCTGTGGAACGACATCTTCGTCCTGGCACAGGACCTGCTGGGCATCCCGCAGGGCACCATCCGCGCCACGGTGCTGATCGAAACCATCACTGCCGCGTTTGAGATGGAGGAGATCCTGTACGAACTCCGCGACCATGCGAGCGGTTTGAACGCAGGCCGGTGGGACTACATCTTCTCGCTGATCAAGAACTTCCGTACCCGCGGACCGCGTTTCGTGCTCCCGGACCGCGGCCAGGTGACCATGACCCAGCCGTTCATGCGCGCCTACACCGAGCAACTGGTCCGGGCGTGCCACCGCCGCGGTGCCATGGCAATTGGGGGCATGGCAGCAGCGGTCCCGAACCGGAAGGACGAGGCCGCCAACCAGGCGTCGTTCGAGAAGGTACGCGCTGATAAGACCCGCGAAGCCAACGACGGTTTTGACGGCTCATGGGTGGCTCACCCGGACCTGGTGCCGGTATGCCGCGAGGTGTTCGACTCAATTCTCGGAGACCGCCCCAACCAGCTGGACCGCAGCCGCGAGGACGTTACCCCGGACGACCGCGCACTGATCGACATCGCCAGCACGGAGGGCACTATCACCGAGGGCGGGGTACGCCTGAACATCGAGGTAGGCATCCGCTACATCGAGTCCTGGCTGCGGGGCAACGGGGCTGTGGCCATCCACAACCTCATGGAAGACGCCGCCACAGCTGAGATTTCCCGATCCCAGCTCTGGCAGTGGATTCACTCCCACGCCATCATCGAGAACGGTGACGTCATCACCCGCGAATTGGTGGAGGATCTGCTGGACGAGGAGTTCGCCCGACTGGAACGCTTCGATGGAGACCGCTTCGCTGATGCCCGTGCCATCTTCGAGGAAGTCACCCTGGCCGAAGAATTCCCTACCTTCCTGACCATCCCCGCGTACGCCCGTTTCCTCACCGAGGCCAAGGAAGAGGCCACAAAAGAGGAGCTCGTCGCCGCCTAGGTCCAGGACCTGAGTAGCGACACATCAAGCCCCGACGCTGGGCTGCCTGCACTCTTCGCAACAAGTGACCCCGATGGTCGGGGAGGCAGCCCAGCAGCGGGGCTTCTCTGTTAACCCTGCCGGGCCACCCAGCGCACGGACAACGTGGTGGACACGCAGAACGCGAGTACCGAGCCGAGGATCACGAACAACGGCACCGTCCAGCCGTCGGTCACACTGTGCACGTAGCCAATTACCGTGGGAGCCAAGGCAGCGAAGCAGTAGCCCACCCCTTGCACCACGGCGGACATCTTGCCGGCGGCGGCCTGGGATTGCGCGAACTTGATGATGGCTATGAAGATCACCGTGATACCCCCACCTTGGGCAACGCCGCCCAGCGAGGACCACAACCACCACAGCGAAGGCGCCAGCAGCAAGCCCACGGGAACCGTTAGCCACAACGCGCTCAAGGTGACCGCCACCGTCGTCGTACTGGCGAAGCGAGCCAAGAGCGGCACGCCCAAGCCGCCCACGATCGCGAAGATCTGGAACAGCGAGGACCCTGCACCGGCTTCGGCGGTGCCCATGGCGAGTTCGTCGGACAGGAAGCTGGGCAGCCACGCGGTGACGCCATAGTAAGAAAAGGCCTGCCCCGCGAAGCCGAGTGTCAGGCCTACCGTCAACCAGCCCACACCCGCAACGGGACCGGACGAGGACGCCGGAGGAACAGGAACAGCTGCAGGAACAAAGGCCCGGCGCGCCCCCACGGTGGGCACCCAGAACAGGATGGCCGCCAACGACAACAGGGCGCTCGCGGCCAGGGCCAGCCTCCACCCCACCAGCTCAGCCAAGGGTGCAGTCGCCACGGAAGTGAGGAACGAGCCGATGTTGAGGGCAGCGGTGTAAACACCCATGGCCGTTGCCTGACGCCTCGGCGCAAAGTCGCGCCGGATGATGAGCGGCACGGCGATGTTGCCAATGGTGATGGCCACGCCGATGATGACTGTGCCAGCCATGACCAAGGCACTGCCGCCACTGGAGCGGATCACCACCCCGGCAAGCACACCGAGCAGCGTCAGCATCACGGCGAATTCAGCTCCGAGGCGTCGTCCGGCCAGCGAGGCCAAGGGGGAAGCGAGGGAGAAGCAGAGAACGGGAATGCCGGTCAGCAGACCGAGTTCCACCGGCGAGAACCCCAGGTCCTGACGCAGGGAATCCACCACGGGGGCCACGGCCACAAAGGGTCCGCGCATGTTGAGGGCGATGAGGCCGATGCATGCGAGGATCAGCCAGCCGCGGGGAATTTTGGCAAAGAAAGTAGACATCACTTTCATTGCTATCACGCCACTGCCCGTGATCCGGCACCAAACAAGGCTTAGCCCGTCGCTTGGAGCGTGGCCTCAATCACTGCCGGGGACAGGACATACTGGGTGACCATTTGGCTGGCACCCAGGATGGCGGCGCGGTCGCCGGCCATGGAAATGCCGATGCGCAGGTGAGTTGTGGCCAGCGGCAGGGAGCGCCGGTAGACCACTTCACGAATGCCGGCCACGAGGTGTTCGCCGGCTTCTCCCACGCTTCCGCCGATGATGATCATGGACGGGTTGAGCAGGTTGACCACGGTTGCCAGCACATCGCCAACATCGCGTCCCGCCTGCCGCAGCGCCTGAATGGCCTGCAGATTTCCTTCACCCACCAGCCGCAGGACGTCGGCACCGGTGGAAGCTTCCAGCCCTTGGGACTGCAGTTGACGCGCGACGGCGGGACCTGAGGCGAGCGCTTCGAGGCAGCCGTGGTTGCCGCATCGGCAGAGGACGTCGTCGCCGCGGGGAACCCGGACGTGGCCGAGGTCGCCGGCGGTGCCGTTGGCGCCCCGCTGCAGTTCACCGCTGCTGATGATGCCCGCGCCGATGCCGGTGGCCACCTTGATGAACAGGAAGTTGTGATGGTCCGGCCAGTACGCGGTTCGTTCGCCGAGGGCCATGATGTTGACGTCGTTGTCCACCAGAACGGGTACAGGCAGCGAGCGCTGGACGTACGTGACGACGTCGAATCCGTCCCATCCCGGCATGATGGGCGGCTTCACGGGCCGTCCCGTGTCGTGCTCTACGGGCCCGGGCAAACCGATGCCCATGCCGGCGAGGTCGCCAAGTTCGCGGCCCGCCTCGGTAAGGAGTTCACGGCCTGCGGAGACGACGCGGCCGAGGACAACCTCAGGTCCGTCGGCGACTTCTTGTGCGAGTCGTCGCTCCGCGAGGATGCTGCCACTGAGGTCGGTGACGGCAACAATCACGTGGGTTGCTCCGACGTCGACGGCCAGGACGACGCGCGCGGCGGGGTTGAAAGCAAAGCGCGACGGCGGCCTGCCGCCGCTGGAGCTCGCCTCACCTGCGGGGCCTACCAGGCCGGAAGTGATGAGGGCATCGATGCGGGAAGCGACCGTTGAACGGGCCAGCCCGGTGGTGACTGCGAGCTCGGCCCGTGTTCGGGCTTGGCCGTCGCGGAGGAGTTGGAAGAGATCGCCAGCACGCGAGAGATTACCGGCCTCCTGACCGGAGGCATTTCCGGCGTCGTGAGTGGTGGCGGTTGTCATGCCTTTAGTGAAGCACGATTGCTTATGCGTGTCATGCAGCAGAAGTTTGTCGGCAATATTTCAACTTTTGCTTGACGCTCGTCAAAAGTCCCCCTAGGTTGTGATGAGCAGCACATCAGTCCGCTTACGAAGAGGTAACTGAACTTGTCCAGCCAGCCAAAGGCACCGCAGCAGGCACTTCCCCAACCCATGGGTGTTGGCGTCCTCGGCGCCGGTCCGGTCACCCAGGCCATCCACTTGCCATCCCTCGCCCGATTGGGCGACATCCTCACCGTCCGCCACATCATGGATGTGGACCCCGCCGTGGCTGAGTCCGTTGCAGCCCGGGTCGGTGCAACGCACAGCACCAGCATTGACGCACTCCTCGGCGACCCCGCTGTGGACATCGTGGCCATCTGCAGCCCGCACCAGTTCCACGCAGAACAGGTCATTGCCGCCTGCCGCGCCGGCAAGAAAGCGGTCCTTTGCGAGAAGCCCTTCGCCATGAACGCCGAGGAAGCCGCGCAGATCTCCGCCGTCAGCGCGGAAACCGGCGTGCCCATCATCGTTGGCGCCATGCACACCTTTGATCCGGGCTGGCTTGCTGCCCAAGAGAACTGGGATGACCTTCCGGAAACGGCCCACACCATCCGCTCCTCGATCGTCCTTCCGCCCAACGCACGTTTTGAAGATTTCGCCACGGAGATCATCACCCGCCCGGCCGGCGGCGCTCCGGACTACACGGACCCCGAAGTCATCAAGGGCGCACTCCGCGGCGGCGTCATGGGCTTGGCCATTCACGACCTCCCTTTGATCCGCAGGTTCACTCCTGACTTCAAGGACATGGAGGTGCTCGAGGCACGCCATGTCCGCCCCTTCGGCTATGTCATCTCCCTCCGGACACCCACGCGGACCATCGAACTCCGCGCAGCCATGAACAACACATGGAAGCCGGAGTGGAGCTTCGAGGCATTTTCCGACGACGCCGCCCTCCGCATCGATTTCACACCGTCCTACGTCCAGGCCGGCTCCGCCGTGGCAACCTTCACCCGTGGTTCGCAGACAACTGTGCACGGGCCCTTCGAACACAACGGCTACGAAGGTGAATGGCGTGAACTCGCTGCCCTGGCCGCCGGCACCAAGCAGCCACCCTCTGCGCAAACCCTGATTGACGATCTCACTTTCGCACTGGACATCGCCGAGGCCACGGTGGCCAACGTCGAGAGCCAGCACGCTGTTGCCGAAGGAGCCCACGCATGAGCGCCGCCGACGGCATCAAGCAATACACCGTCCGGGCCACTCCCGAGGCGCAGGAGGCTGGCGCTGTGGCACTGGCAGTCGCCTCCCTTCCCGAGTCCTTCGGCCCGGCCGCCGGCAACAACCAATCAGACGTCCACGTCATCTCCGGACAGCCCGGTTGGACTGCTGAAGCCGCGGAAGCCATCACCGCTGGAGCCCGCGGCGTACTAGTGGTCAACCCTGCGCCCGAAGGCGTTGAAACCCTGGCTGTCGCCGCCGCACGACACAACACGGTGGTGGTCCTCGACCAGCGCTGGGCCTCCAACCCGGCCATCCCTGCGGCCGAAGACGCGGTCCGTTCCATGTCCGGCCGCGCGGCCCTCCTCGACACGGTGGCCACCGCAGCCGTGGGAACCGACTCCGGCGAGTTGTTCGCGGACCATCTTGCCGCCGTCGTCCGCATTGCGGGTCCGCTGGCGAACCTCCGGCACCTCAGCCGCGGACCTCACGGCTACACCACCACGGCGGTCCTCGCCAACGGTGCGCCGGTTGCCATCCAAGGGGTCGTGACGAACGCACGCCCGGCGGCGCTGGACTTCAGCCTGTTGACCGACGACGGCGGCGTCAGCGTCACGCTGCCGGAACCGGTGGCTGCCTGGCCGGCAATGGTCAAGGTCACCGGCCCACAAGGCGAGCTGCTTCTTCCCACCATCTACGAATCTGCTCACCGCGCCACGTGGCGCCGGCTCAAGGAACACCTCGACGCCGGCTCCAATTCCTCCGATCTGCACCGCTTCGCGGCGCACACGGAATCCATCACAGCCCTTTCCTAACCCGAGCTTTACACCAAACAGCACTACCAGTCATTCACTACGCATTGCCCTACTCAAAGTTGAGCTGGACCGGCCCTGAAAAACGCCTCGCAGCGTTGCCTGTCCCGAAAGGAATCACTATGAATGTTCAGTCCGCAGCCTCCCGTTCCTTCTCCCGCCGCGGTTTCCTCGGCCTGACCGCGGCGGCGGCTTCAGTGCCGCTATTGGCCGCCTGCGGCGGCGGCTCAGCCACCCAGGGCGGAGGAGGCGGCGGCGCCGGTGGGACCGTCAAGTTCTGGGACATGCCCTGGGCAACGCCCGCCTACAACGACTCCGCCAAGAAGATCGCTGAAGGCTTCGCAGGTGCCAACAACGCCAAGGCCAACTACCAGATCATCCAGTGGAACAACTTCTACCAAACCTTCTCCTCGGCCATCGCGTCCAAGACCGGCCCGGCAGTATCCACCGGTGGCGGCTTCCAGGCCTTCCAGTTTGAGCAGCAGGGCCAGATCGCGTACGCGGACAAGGTCATTGAGAAGCTGAAGTCCAACGGCCAGTTCGACGATTTCCTTCCCGGCGTGCTGGATCCGTTCAAGTCGGACAAGGGTTACGTCGCCGTGCCGTGGCAGCTGGACATGCGCGTGTTCTGGTACCGCAAGTCCCTGTTCGAGAAGGCCGGAGTCTCACTCCCCACCGACTGGCCGTCCCTCCTTGAGGCCGGCAAGGCCCTGAAGAAGGTGGGCGCGTTCGGCTTCGCCACAGGTGCCGGCTCGGGCAACAACTACGGCAATCACTCCATGATCATGATGATGGTCAACAACGGCGGCGGCGTTTGGAACAAGGACGGCGAGCTGGACCTGCTCAACGACCGCAACGTCGAGGCGATTGAGTTTGTCCGCGAACTGGTGTCCAACGGCATCGTGGATCCCGCCGCCGTCAGCTACACCACTGACAACATGTCCGCGCAGTGGAAGGACGGCAAGGCCGGATTTGGCCTGTTCCAAGTCAACGTTCCGCAACGCGTAGGCGACACTTCAGGTGACCTGCTGGTGGCCGACCCCATCACCGGCCCGCATGGCGACAAGGCCACCATCGTGTTCCCGAACAACATCATGATGTACAAGAACACCCCCTCGCAGGAAGCTTCCGAAGAGTTCCTGGTCTACTACTTGGGCCAGCTCAAGGAACTGTGGAAGCAGAAGCTCATGTCCGCGCTTCCGGTGTTCAAGTCCATCACCGAGCTCCCCGAGTTTGCCGACGATCCCAACAACGTGAAGATCGTCAAGGACTGGCAGCCGATCGCCAAGACCTTCGCTGCACAGGGCAGCACCCTCAATGCCAACCTCGCAGCATTGGACGGCGGCCAGGCACTGAACCAGTTCAGCCAGTCGATCCTCACCGGCCAGGCAGCAGATGCCAAGAGCGCGCTGCAGGCCTTCCAGTCCGGCCTCGAATCGGTCCTGAAGAAGTAGAACGGGACCGGCCATGACATCCACCACCGCACCATCAGGCCTGTCCCGGGCCCGCCGGGGGCTCGCCCCCGGCGGCTCGGGGGCCTCCCCGGGAAGACGAAAGAGCAAGCTCAGCGCGCAAACCACGCGCACCTTCTTCTGGCTCCTGATTCCCTCCGTGGTCCTGCTCGTCCTGATCCACGGCTACCCGCTGATCCACGCCGCAGTACAAGCCACCCACGACGGCGACCTGCTCCAGACCGGAAACTTCGTAGGCGGCGAGAACTTCGCCAATGTCCTGTCCTCGCCCGCGTTCTGGAAAGCAGCACAGTTCACCCTCTGGTTCACCATTGTTGGCGTGTTCGGCTCGTGGCTGGTGGGCCTGGGGCTCGCCCTGTTGCTAAGGACCAAGATCCCGGCAGGGAACACCTTCAAAGTGCTGCTGCTCCTGCCATGGGTTGTGCCGATCGTGGTCTCCTCCACGGCCTGGAACTGGCTCGTGGCAACCCCTGACAGCCTGATCCCCTCGATCTTCCGTGGCCTGGGCTTGGGAACCCCGCTGTTCCTGGCAGATCCCACCCTGGCCTCCATCACCGTCATGGTGTTCAAGGTCTGGGTGTCCTTCCCCTTCATGATGATGATGATCTCCGCGGCCCTGGCCTCGGTGGACACCACGGTCTACGAAGCGGCCAGCATGGACGGTGCCAGCCCCTGGCAGCAGTTCACCCAGATCACCCTGCCGCTGATCGCCCGTTCCACCTACATCAGCTGGATCCTCATGACGATCTTCTGCGTCAATGACTTCCCCACCATTTACCTACTCACTGGCGGCGGCCCCGTCAGCGCCACCACCTCCTTGGTGGTCCTCGCCTACCGCACCGTCTTCCAGGACTTCGCCACCGGCCCCGGTGTGGCCATCGCCTTCCTCATGACCATGACCCTGGTAGTCATCTCCGTCATCCTGTACCGCCAGATCCGAAAGTCGAGCGTCGAATAATGAGCGCTGTACTCCACGCCCACCCCGAATCCGGCCCGGCCCTCGGCATCACCGACACCGGCAAGACCCGCCGCGTCCTCTCCGAAGCCGGCATGCGCGGACGCTGGTGGCGGTTCGTCCTGATCCTGGCCATCACCGTGATCGTCCTGGTCCCCATCATGGTCACCGTGGTGCTGGCCTTCACCCCCGGTGTGAACAGCACGGCCACCGGCTTCACGTTCGAAAACCTTGCCAACGTTTTCAACGGGACGCTCGCCGCGACCTGGCTGCAGAACAGCCTGGTCACCACGCTCTCCACCGTGGTGGTTTCCGTCGCCGTCGCCGCACCCGCCGGATACGTCCTCTCCCGTGGCCGGTCCAAAGCAGTCTCCGGCTACTCCCTGCTGCTGTTCGTCATGCAGTCACTGCCCATCATCACCTCGGTGGTGCCGCTGTTCATCCTCTTCGCAGGCATGGGCCTGGTGGACAACCTGCTGGGCATCACCATCATCTACGTGGGCTCCACCATGACCGTGGCCACCTGGATGATGGCCGCCTACTTCGATTCCATCCCCATCAGCCTCGAAGAAGCATCCTGGATTGATGGCTGCTCCGTCTTCGGATCCTTCACCAAAGTGGTGCTCCGGAACTCACTGCCAGGCATCCTCTCCACCGCCATCTTCGCCTTCCTGCTGGCATGGAACGACTACCTGGTGGCCATCGTGTTCCTCCGCTCCAACGAGATCTTCACCCTCCCTATGGGCGTCCAATCCTTCTTCCAGCAGAACGCCACCGACTGGACATCCGTGATGGCCCTGGCCGTGGTGATGATGCTTCCACCGATCATCGTCTTCGCCGCACTGAACAAGTACTTCAGCGTCGGCGGAATCGGTGGCTCCCTCGCCGGGCGCTAACTAGACTGGCGCCAAGTCCCTGAATTCCCGGAAACACCCACTCCCGAAAAGGAACCCAATGTCGTATTCACTCCAGCTGTACACCCTCCGCAACGCCATCCAGGAGGACCTGCCTGGAACCATCAAGAAGGTGGCCGAGATCGGTTTTACCCAGGTTGAGCCCTACAACTTCGTGGCCACCGCTTCCGAGCTGGGCGCCGCGTTGAAGGAAAACGGACTGACCGCTCCTTCCGGCCACGCACCCCTGTTGAGCCAGGACCAGGACGAGATCTTCGCGGCCGCCAAGGAACTGGGCATCACCACCGTGATCGATCCTTTCCTTCCGGCTGAGCATTGGCAGGACGCCGAAACCATCCAGGCCACGGCTGCCAAGCTCAACGCTGCAGCCAAGAAGGGCGCTGAGTACGGCATCCGCGTGGGTTACCACAACCACGCCTGGGAGCTGGAGTCCACCATTGAGGGCAAGACCGCCCTGGAATACTTCGAAGGACTGCTTGATCCGGAACTCGTCCTCGAAGTGGACACGTACTGGGTAGCCGTTGGCGGCCAGGATCCCGTGGAACTCCTGGCCCGCCTGGGCGACCGCGTGAAGCTCATCCACATCAAGGACGGCCCGGGGAACACCGATACCAAGGCCCAGCAGCCCGCCGGTCAGGGCACCATTCCGGTGCTGGATGTCATCGCAGCAGCCAAGTCCTTGGAGGTTGGCGTGGTGGAATTCGACGACTACTCCGGAGACATCTTCCAGGGCATCACGGAGAGCTTGAACTACCTGACCGCCGCGGCCAGCGCCGAGGCAGCAGAAGGAGCCGTTTCCCAGGAGGCCAAGGCATGAGCTTCGCTCCCTCCACCCGCAAAGGCCCCGTCGGTGTAGCCGTCATCGGCGCAGGCAACATCTCCAAGCAGTACCTGGACAACCTCACGGTCTTCCCTGACCTGAAGGTCCTGGTGATCGCGGACCTCTTCGTCGAGGCCGCCGAGGCACGGGCCAAGGAATACGGGATCGCCGAATTCGGCACGCCCGAGCTGGCACTGAACCATCCCGACGTCGAAATCATCGTGAACCTGACCATCCCGGCAGCGCACGTCGAGGTGGCCACCGCGGCGGTCAACGCGGGCAAGCACGTCTGGACTGAGAAGCCCTTCTCACTGGACCGCGAGTCCGGACTTGGCCTGCTCAAGGCAGCAGATGCGGCAGGCATCCGCCTCGGCACCGCCCCGGACACGTTCCTGGGTGCGGGCCTTCAGACGGCCCGCCGGATCATCGAACGTGGGGACATCGGCACCCCGCTGACCGGCATGACCACGTTCCAGACCCCCGGCCCCGAGTCTTGGCACCCGAACCCCGCGTTCCTGTTCCAGCACGGCGCCGGTCCCCTGTTCGACATGGGCCCGTACTACCTCACCGCACTGATCCAGACCTTCGGATCCATCCGCAAGGTGGCCGCCGTCGGCTCCTCTGCCAAGGCGACCCGCGTGATCGGTTCCGGGCCTAAGGCGGGCGAGGAATTCGCCGTCGAGGTTCCCACCCATGTGTCCGCGATGGCGCAGTTCGAAGGCGGCCAGTCCTCGCACAGCGTGTTCAGTTTCGAGTCGCCGCGCCTGCGGATGGGCTTCGTGGAGATCACGGGCTCGGAGGCTACGCTGTCATTGCCGGACCCGAACTACTTCGACGGCGAGTTGAAGCTGTGGCGTCCGGGGGCGGAAGAACCGGAGATCATCCCTGCCACCGGGCCGGCCAACGGCCGCGGCCTGGGTGTGTTGGACATGGCCCGCGCCTTGCGTGCCGGCACCGCACACCGGGCCACGGGCGATCTTGCTTACCACGTGCTGGACAGCATGGCCTCGATCGCCGAATCCGTGGAATCGGGCACGTTCGTGGATGTCGTCAGCAACGCACCTGCTTCGGCGGCCGTCCCTGAGGACTGGGCACCGGAAACCGCAACACTCTAGTAACTGAAGCGAACTGCGAGGAACCACACCATGACCACCCCCGCCCACCCATCCGACCACACGCCTGCCCAGACGCGTCAACCACTCGGCGTGGCCGCCATTGGCTACGCCTTCATGGGTAAGGCCCATTCGAATGCGTGGCGGAACGTGGCCAGTTTCTTCGACGTCCCGGCCTTCGAGCAGAAAGTGCTCGTTGGCCGGGACGCCACCCAGGTGGCAGAGGCCGCAGCCAAGTACGGCTGGGCCGAGTCCGCCACTGACTGGCGTTCGGTGATTGAACGGGACGACATCCACATCATCGATATCTGCGCGCCGGGCTGGATGCATGCCGAAATCGCTATCGCGGCCCTCGAGGCGGGCAAGCACGTACTCGTTGAGAAGCCGTTGGCCAACACCCTGGGCGAAGCTGAGTTGATGGTGGCCGCGGCCGCCTCCGCCCGGGCCAACGGCGTGCAGTCCATGATCGGCTTCAACTATCGCCGCGTCCCCGCCCTGGCACTGGCCCGGGAACTCATCGCCGAAGGGCGGCTCGGGACCGTTCGGCACGTCCGCGCCGCCTACCTCCAGGACTGGCTCTCCGACGCCGAGTCCCCCATGACGTGGCGCCTCCGCAAGGAAACCGCCGGCTCCGGTGCGCTCGGCGACATCGCCTCCCACGCCATCGACCAGGTCCTCTTCCTCCTGGGCGATGCCGTTAGCGAGGTCTCCGGCCGCCTGCACACGTTCGTGGACCGCCGACCCGGGCCTGACGGCGGGCTCGAAGATGTAACCGTCGACGACGCCGCCTGGGCCACGTTGACCCTCGCCTCCGGAGCAATCGCCTCAGTAGAGGTTTCCCGCGTAGCGACGGGCCAGAAGAACTCCCTCAAACTCGAAATCTACGGCGACAAAGGCACCATACTTTTCGACCTTGAAGCCCTGAACGAACTCGGCTTCCTGGACGCCACCGTGCCCGTCCGCGAACAGGGCTTCCGGCGGATCCTGGTCAATGAGCCCGAACACCCCTACCTCGAGGCGTGGTGGCCGCAGGGCCACATCATCGGCTGGGAACACACCTTCACCCACCAGATCCGGGACTTCCTCACCGCGATCGCCGCAGGTGAGCCGCCGTCGCCGTCGTTCGAGGACGGCCTGAACGTCCAGCACATCCTCGCAGCGGTTGAAGAGTCCGCCGCCGCCAAAAGTTCACTGATCCAGCTCAACGCAACCACTATTGAAGGAGCCTGACATGCCCCGCCCGTACACCCTGTTCACCGGCCAGTGGGCCGACCTCCCGTTCGAGGAAGTCGCGCGCCTTGCCTCGGGCTGGGGCTACGACGGCCTGGAAATCGCCGTCTCCGGAGACCACCTGGACGCCTGGCGCTGGGACGAACCCGGCTACGTCGAGTCCAAACTCGCCATCCTGGAAAAGTACAACCTGAAGGTCTGGGCCATCTCCAACCACCTCAAAGGCCAAGCCGTCTGCGATGACCCCATCGACTTCCGCCACGAAGCCATCGTCGGCTCCCGCGTCTGGGGCGACGGGGAACCCGAAGGCGTCCGCCAACGCGCCGCCGAAGAAATGAAACACACCGCCCGCCTCGCCAAAGCACTCGGCGTGGACACCGTGGTCGGATTCACCGGCTCCTCGATCTGGCAATACGTCGCCATGTTCCCGCCCGTCCCCGAGAAAGTCATCGACGCCGGATACCAGGACTTCGCCGACCGCTGGAACCCCATCCTGGACGTCTTCGACGAAAACGGGGTCCGCTTCGCCCACGAAGTCCACCCCTCCGAAATCGCCTACGACTACTGGACCACCGTCCGGACCCTCGAAGCGATCGGCCACCGCGAAGCCTTCGGACTGAACTGGGACCCGTCCCACTTCATGTGGCAGGGCATCGATCCCGTGTCCTTCATCTGGGACTTCAAGGACCGGATCTACCACGTGGACTGCAAAGACACCAAGGTTCGCCAGACCGGCCGGAACACCGTGATGGGCTCCCACCTGCCCTGGGGCGATCCCCGCCGAGGCTGGGACTTCGTCTCCGCCGGACGCGGCGACGTGCCATGGGAATCCTCCTTCCGGGCCCTCACCGCCATCGGCTACAACGGACCCATCTCTGTTGAGTGGGAAGACGCCGGCATGGACCGACTCCACGGTGCCCCCGAAGCCCTCGCGGCGCTGAAGAAGTTCGACTTCCCCGCCTCGCAGACCTCCTTCGACGCCGCCTTCAGCAGCAAGGACTAGGACCAACCGACGTGATCCGCACCCTTCAACCAGGTCAGCGCTGCGAGGTGTGGATCGCGTCGGTAACTGGCCAGGCCGAGCTCGTCTACAGCACAGACGAGATCCTTCTCGAAGCACCGAACTGGACCCTGAACGGCAGCTCACTGATTCTCAACGGGGGCGGAAAGCTGTGGCGCCTGGACGTGTCCAGTGGCTCCGCGGCCGAGCCCGTGGAGGTCCCGCTCACCGGTATCCCGGACCTCAACAACGATCATGTCCTGGCGCCTGATGGAAAGAGCATCTTCCTCTCCGCCAACGACGGCCACATCTACCGCGCTGCGCTGTCCGGTGGCCCAGCCACCAGGATCACGGACGACGACGGCTCCTTCCATTTCCTCCACGGCGTCAGCCCGGACGGCAAGGAACTGGCCTACGTGGGCATCGAGGCGGGCGACTTTACGCAGCCGGGTCGCCTGATGACCATAGCGCCCGACGGCGGCGCTACCGCCCGCGTTGATGTCGGGTCCGGTCACTGCGACGGCCCGGAGTACTCGCCGGATGGGAAGTGGCTCTACCTGAACAGTGAGTCCTTCACCTCGGCACCCGGCCACGCCCAGCTTGCCCGAATCAGGGCCGACGGCAGCGGCTTCGAGCAGCTCCTCAAGTCCGATACCGTCGACTGGTTCCCGCATCTCTCCCCCGATGGCCGCTTCGCCAGCTACATCCGGTTCCCCAGCGGAACGGAAGGCCACCCCGCCGACTTGCCGGTCGACGTCGTACTCGTTTCGACCGAGGACTGGACCACTCCCCTCCATACATGGCCACTTTTCGGCGGCCAAGGTACCCTCAACGTCAACAGCTGGTCGCCGGATTCCGTGCGCTTTGCGTTTGTGGCGTACCCAATTTCTGACTCAACAAAGGACTAAGCACGTGACGCTCAGCAATGGCACCTCCGATGGAACAATCCGCTGGGGAATCCTCGGCACCGGTTTTATCGCCGGGCTCCAAACGAAGGACCTGAAGGAGAACGGCTTCACGGTGCAGGCCGTGGGGTCCCGTTCACTGGAATCGAGCAAGGGGTTCGCCGAACAGTACGGCATTGCCACCGCGCACGGCAGCTATGAGGACCTGGTGGCTGACCCGTTGATTGACGTGGTGTACATCGCCACTCCCCATCCCATGCACCATGAGAATGCCTTGCTGGCGTTGAACGCGGGCAAGCACGTGCTGGTGGAGAAGTCGTTCACCATGAACGCCCGCGAAGCGCAGGACATCGTGGATCTGGCCGAATCGAAGGGCCTCGTCGCCCTGGAAGCGATGTGGACACGATTCCTCCCCCACATGATCCGCATCCGCGAACTCATCGCTGCCGGCACCATCGGAGAGGTCCGCAAAGTGGTGGCCAGCCACAACCAGAGCCTCCCCCAGGACCCTGCACACCGGCTCAACGATCCCGCACTCGGCGGCGGAGCACTGCTGGACCTGGGCATCTACCCGATCTCCTTCGCGTTCGACATCCTCGGCACCCCGGCCGCAATCCGTGCCAGCGCCACTATGTCGGCCACCGGCGTGGACCGCCAAACGGCGGCGATTTTTGATTACGACGGCGGTGCGCAGGCTTTGGTGGACTGCGAACTCGATGCGGCCAGCGCCAACCGCGCCATGGTGATCGGGACCGAGGGCTGGATCGACATTGAACACACGTGGTACAACCCCGTGCCGTTCACGGTTCACGCCGTTGATGGCAGTGTTGTTGAACGGTATGAGCAGCCCGTCGGCAGCCGTGGAATGCAGTTCCAAGCTTCTGAGCTGGAACGCCTGATCCGCGCAGGAGAGACCGCCGGAACCATCTTGCCGCCGGGTGAGACCGTGGCCATCATGGCGGCGATGGATGAGATCCGCCGCCAGATCGGGCTGAGCTACGAGGCTGACGCTGTAGTGGAAGGAAAATGAACAATGACTGAGTCACCGCGGCACGCTGAACTCCGCCAGCAGGAAGAAGAGCTGGTCTTCGCATCGTTCGACAACCACGACGCCTGGCGGCTGGGCTCGCTGATCGCCAACCACGCCATCGCGTCCGGGTTTGGAGTGGCGATCGATATCCGCCGCCACAACATCGTGCTCTTCCGCTGCGTTTTGCCGGGAGCCACCTCAGACCAAGAGGAGTGGATCCGCCGCAAGTCTGCTTCCGTGCTGCGCTTTGAGCACAGCACGGCGTTGTTGTCCGAGCAGTTTTCTGCCCGCGGTCATAGCCCTTTGGGTGGTGGCTGGCTTGCGCATGAGGACTACACCTTGGCAGGAGGATCGTTCCCCATCCGCGTCCGCGGAGCAGGCGTGATCGGCGCGATCACCGTATCCGGGCTAACGTCCGATGAAGACCACCAGATGGTGGTGGACGGGATCCGGAACTACCTGAAGACGGTAGGGGTTTAGGGAGAGCTTGGCATTCTCACCTTCGAAGGCCGCTGGGCCGCCCCCATCACAAAAGGTAACCTCCCGCCGTCGCCCCCGGGACCGCCGCCTATTCTGGGCAGTAACTGCCGACCCAACCCGAAGGACGTCCATGCCACGCCCCGAACAGCCCCTCCGCAAGCTTGGTTTTCTCACCATCGGCCTGTTCGACGCTGCTGATCCGGCTGCCGGCCACCGGTCCACGCTGGAGATCATCGAGCTCGGTGAGCAGTTGGGGTTCGACAGTGCCTGGCTCCGGCACCGTCATTTGCAGTTCGGAATCTCCTCCCCGGTAGCAGTCATGGCCGCCGCCAGCCAGCGCACGTCAAGGATTGAGCTCGGAACCGCGGTAACCCCGCTGGGTTGGGAAAACCCGCTGCGGCTGGCCGAGGATCTGGCCACCGTGGATCTGCTCGCAGGCGGACGGATCAATCCGGGGCTGAGCGTGGGCGAACCGATGCACTACGACACCGTGAAGCATGAGCTGTACCCGGGTTCCTCAGAATCAGAGGACTTCTCATACGCCCGCGTGGAACGCTTTGCCCGTCTGGTCGCTGGCGACAAGGTCCGGGACTTCTCCGGCAAACAGGGCGTTGTAGAGGAATTCTCCAACCGGGTGGAGCCGCACTCCCCCGGACTGCGCAGCCGCCTCTGGTACGGGGCGGGCAGCATGCAATCGGCCGTCTGGGCCGGAGAAAACGGCTTCAACCTGCTCTCCAGCAGCGTGATCTTCCCGGACAAGGACCAGGAGCCGGACTTCACCAAGGTCCAGCAATCGCAGATCCGCGCGTACCGCAAGGCAGCCGCCGCAGCCGGCAACACCGCCCGGGCATCGCAAGGCTTGGTGGTCATTCCCACGGATTCCGCTTCCAGCCACCAACGGGAGAAGTACCAGCGATACGTCGATGAACGCACTCCCCGCACACAGTCCCCGCAGGGACCGAAGGGCATGATGTTTGCCCGGGATCTCATAGGCACCAGCGACGAAATCGCCGAGCAACTATATTCACACGCAGGATTCCAGGAAGTGGACGAGGTGGCGTTCGCACTGCCCTTCAGCTTCGACCACGAGGACTACGTGCAGATCCTCACTGACATCGCAGGGAAATTGGGGCCAGCCTTGGGGTGGAAGCCAGCCCAATGAGCGCTGGAACCGCGACGTACAACGAAGCGAAGGCAAACTGACGGATGAGCCTCGGTTGCGTTCTACCGCTCCAGGTCAGGGAATCGCTTTGAGCGGGGTCCGACGGCATCCGTGACCGCACTGTGGTTGGTGGCGTTCCTGATAACCGGGCGGTCCTTCGCAGGAACATGTGCGCCTTTGTGCCGGCCCGGTCTGGGTGGCCGCAGGGCTGCGATGACAACGAATGCGAGGATGACTGCTACAACTGCAGCTAAACCAATAAGTAAACTACTATCCATGCTGCCACTTTATGGGCACATTGGCGTGGGTCACCGAAGCTCCGCCCGCAGGAAATCCGCGTCTGAGGGCTCACCGCCCCTTCAGCACATATCGCCTTTCAGGACGCCCGACGCCGTACTTGAGTCTGACCTCCAGCGCCCCCTCGTCGTGGAGGTACTCCAGGTAACGGCGGGCGCTGACACGGGACGTGCCGAGTTGCTCGGCCAGCTCCGCTGCGGAGAGATCCCCCGGCGCTGTTTTCAGGGCTGATTCAACCAGTCCGAGGGTTTCCACGCTGCAACCCTTGGGCAGGGTCCGTTCGGAAGCAGATAGCCCAAAGACCTTGTTCACATCGGATTGCTCGGCCTCCACCTTGGAAGCATCCAGCCCTTGGTAGGCGCTGAGGTAATGCTCCAGGCGTTCCTGCAGATCTGCTTGGGAGAACGGCTTGATCAGGTAGTGCACGATCCCGCCGCGCAACGCTTTTCGGACTGTCTCCACTTCCCTGGCGGCGCTGATCACCAGTACGTCCAGGTCAGGGGCCACGTCCCGGAGCTGGTGCATGAGGTCCAAGCCGTTGGCGTCCGGAAGGTGGATGTCCAGCAGCACAAGGTCAGGTTGTAGCCGCTCGGTTTCCACCAGGGCCTGCGCCCCTGTATGTGCAGCGCCCACCACCTCAAAGCCGGGCGTCCTTTGGATGAATCCGGCGTGGACCTTGGCCACCATGAAGTCGTCGTCGACGATCAGTACCTTGATCACGGCTGCGCAGCCCCTTCGCTGGAATGTGAGACGTGCTTGCTGAACCGTGCGGTGAACACAGCTCCCTTGTCATTGGACACCATCAGGTCACCTCCGGACCGGCGGCAGATCACCCGCGACAACGCCAACCCAAATCCCCGGGCATCGCCCGGTCCCGGGTCTTTGGTGGAGAAGCCTTGGCGGAAGATGTCTTCCGTGGAGCCGGAAGGCACGCCTGGACCATTGTCCTGGACGGTGACCGTGACGCCGTCCGTCGAGCTGACCACCAACACCCGCACCGATGCCCCGGCGCGGCCGGTCACGGCGTCGAACGCGTTATCCACCAGGTTGCCCACCACGGTGGTGAGGTCCCTGGAGAGTTCTTCGCCCACCCGAGGCAGCGCGGACTCTGGGTCAAGCTGCAGTTCCACGCCCCGTTCGGTGGCCAGGCTGGCTTTCGCGATGAGGAGGGCGGCGAGCGCGGGGTCCTGGATGCGGCTGGTGACGTCGTCGTTGAGCCGGGTGCGGTCCACGGTGGCGCCGTTGACGAACTGCACCACGGAGTCGTATTCGCCGATTTGGATGAGGCCGGAGATGACGTGGAGTTGGTTGGCGAACTCGTGGGCTTGGGCCCGGAGAGTGTCCGTGACGGTGCGGGTGGCGCCTAGTTCGCTTTCCAAGGACGACAACTCGGTCCGGTCCCTCAGCGTTGTGACGGAGCCGATGTCGCGGCCGTGCGAGCGCAGTGCCACGCGGTTCATGACCACCAGCCGCTCCCCCACGAGCACCAGCTGGTCGGGGTCTGATTGTTCACGGGTGAGGACGATTTTCAGCGCGGGGTCCACGTGGAGGGATCGCAGCTTCTTCCCTACGCAATCCGCTGGCAGGCCGAGGAGTTGGCGGGCGCTTTGGTTGGCCACGGTGATGCGTTCGTGGGGGTCCAAGGCGACCACTCCTTCCTTCAGGCCTTGCAGCATCGCTTCACGGTTTTCCACGAGGCCGGTGATTTCCCGTGGTTCCATGCCCAGGGTCTGCCGTTTGACGCGCCGGGACAACAGGAGGGAGCCCGCGACGCCCAGGATGCTGGCCACGCCCAGGTAGGTGAGCAGATTGGGAACGGCATCACCCAGGCGCTCGATGGTGGACGGATAGTTCCGGCTGATGGAGGCGATGCCGATCATTATTCCGGAGTCATCCAGGACCGGGACGTGCGCGGAAAGCACCGCACCACCGCTGCCCGGCAACACCCCGGTCCATGCCCGGCCTTCCATGACCCGGCTGTCACCCCGCGGCAGTTGCTGGCCCAACAAACTGGGATCGGACGAGGCCACCACTGTGCCGTCAAGCTTGGCGAGGGCCACGTGGGATGATCCGGAAACCGTACGCACAGATTCGGCCACGGCGGGGAGGGCTGAACCAACGCGAGGCTCGGCGGAAGGGAGCAGGGCACGCACTGTGGGGTTGTTGCCCAGGGCCTCAGCTGCGGACAATGCCCGGCGTCCCTCTGTCCGTTCGAAGGCCGCAGCCGACTGGGCCAGCGAGATGGCAACCACAGCTACCAGGACGGCCAGGACAATGAGCAACTGCAGCACCAGGTACTGCCCTGCCAGGGACATGCCTCTTCTTTGAGACAGTCGAGTCAGTCGTGTCACTGCTGGTTTCCTTTGGGTGGAGCCGGAGACGGGCGGGCTACCGGGGCCCGCTGCGTGGCGTATCGGAACTATACCCCAGGGGCACAGAAGACCAGCTCAGAGGGCCACATCCCGTGAACGCAATGAACTTAAAGATCACTGCGAACACAAGAGTGATCCCTGTCACGTACGCACCTAGCATCAAATCAAGGGGGCACAACGCTGATCGCCCTGCACCGATTTTTCAAAGATGAGAAGAGGAACACCATGCGCCAGATCCGCGCATTGCGAGTCGCCGCCGTCGCTGCCGGCATCGCCCTGATGGCCACCGGCTGCGGTGCCACAGGTAAGTCCACCGGTTCTGAAAGCTCCGGCGCGGCCGCAGGGCCCATCACCGGTCTCCAGATCATGGTTCCCAACACCCCTGGCGGCGGCTACGACACCACCGCACGGGCAGCCGCCAAAGTCCTGGATGACGAGAAAATTTCCACCAACACCGAGGTGTTCAACCTTGCCGGCGCCGGAGGCACCGTGGGCCTGGCCCGCATCGTCAACGAAAAGGGCAACGGTGACCTCACCATGCTCATGGGTCTGGGCGTCGTTGGGGCGAGTTACACCAACAAGTCCGAGTCGAAGCTGACGGAGACCACTCCGCTGGCGAAGCTGATCGAGGAACCGGGCGCCATCATGGTCAGCAAGGATTCCCCGTACAAAACCATTGATGATCTGGTGAAGGCGTGGAAGGCCAACCCTGGCTCCATCGCGGTTGGCGGCGGTTCTTCGCCCGGCGGCCCGGACCACCTCCTGCCCATGCAGTTGGCTGGCGCTGTTGGCATCGACGCCACCAAGGTCAACTTTGTTTCTTACGACGGCGGTGGCGACCTTCTGCCCGCCATCCTCGGTAACAAGCTGGGCTTCGCCGCTTCCGGCGCCGGCGAGTACCTTCAGCAGATCAAGTCCGGTGAGATCCGGGTTCTGGCTACCAGTGGCGAGAACCGCTTGGACGGCGTGGATGCTCCCACGTTGAAGGAATCCAACATTGACCTGGTCTTCACTAACTGGCGCGGCGTGGTGGCCCCTCCGGGCATCAGCGAGGACGACAAGAAGTCCCTGATCGCAGCCCTTGAGAAGATGCACGCCTCGGCAGGTTGGAAGGAAGCACTCAAGACCCACAGCTGGTCCGATGCTTTTGTTACCGGTGACGAGTTCCAGACCTTCCTGACAGACCAGGACAAGCGCGTAGCGGATGTCCTCACCAAGCTCGGGTTGGCGTGAGCTCCATAGCCACAGGCCTTAAAGGCCGCGCCGAGCTGGGGGTAGCCCTCCTGCTCGGCGCGGTGGGCGTCCTGGTCTTCCTGGACGCGAACGGCCTGGTGACCCCGTACTCCCAGTCGGACCCCGTGGGTCCGAAGACTGTTCCGTTCATTGTTTCCGGGCTGCTGATCATCTGCGCCATCCTCCTCGCCATCAACGTCCTCCGCGGCGGCAAGGGTGAAGCCGAAGGCGGAGAAGACGTTGACCTGGCACACCCCGCCGATTGGAAGACCGTCCTCCCCTTGGCCGGCGCCTTCATCCTGAATATCCTGCTCATTGACTGGGCCGGATGGGTGATCTCCGGGACCCTCCTGTTCTGGGGCAGCG
Organism: Paenarthrobacter sp. NPDC091711; assembly: GCF_044756605.1. NCBI lineage: Bacteria > Bacillati > Actinomycetota > Actinomycetes > Micrococcales > Micrococcaceae > Paenarthrobacter > Paenarthrobacter sp. NPDC091711. The sequence continues at coordinate 6,898 of NZ_JBIVTF010000007.1, read as the reverse complement.
TCCTGGCCTTGGGCAGCCGCCGCTACATTCGTGACGGCCTCATTTCAGTGGCTCTGGCCCTGCTGACCTTCTACGGCTTCTACCTCGGTTTGGGCATCGCCTTGCCTGCCGGACTCCTGGAAGGAATCCTCTAATGGACGTCTGGTCCTCCCTCATGGACGGTTTTGCCACCGCCCTGACCCCCATGAACCTCCTGTTCGCCGTGATCGGCGTGCTCTTGGGTACCGCCGTCGGCGTCCTTCCGGGCCTGGGCCCGGCCATGACTGTGGCTCTGCTGCTTCCGGTGACTGCGGCTTTGGAGCCCACCAGCGCTTTCATCATGTTCGCCGGCATCTACTACGGCGGCATGTTCGGCGGTTCCACCACGTCCATCCTGCTTAACACTCCGGGGGAATCGTCGTCGGTGGTGACGGCGATCGAAGGCAACAAGATGGCCAAGGCGGGCAGGGCCGCGCAGGCACTTGCCACCGCGGCCATCGGCTCCTTCATCGCCGGCACCATCGGCACCGCGCTTCTGGCCGTGTTCGCACCCATCGTGGTCCAGTTCGCCGTGAGTCTTGGCGCTCCCAGCTACTTCGCCATCATGGTCCTCGCCCTGCTGGCCGTCACTGCCGTCCTCGGCTCGTCTAGGCTCCGCGGCTTCGCTTCACTCGCCCTTGGTTTGGCTATTGGCTTGGTAGGCATCGACTCGGTGACCGGCCAACGCCGCCTGACCTTCGGCCAGCCTCTGCTGGTGGACGGCCTGGACATCGTGGTGGTGGCGGTCGCGATCTTCGCCGTGGGTGAAGCCCTCTGGGTTGCCGCCCATCTGCGCCGCACACCGCTGCACGTCATTCCCGTTGGCCGTCCCTGGATGGGCAAGAAGGACTGGCAGCGTTCCTGGAAGCCTTGGCTTCGCGGCACTGCTTTCGGCTTCCCGTTTGGCGCGCTTCCAGCTGGTGGCGCGGAAATTCCTACGTTCCTTTCCTATGTCACGGAGAAGCGGCTCAGCAAACACCCGGAGGAATTCGGCAAGGGCGCTATTGAAGGTGTCGCCGGACCTGAAGCTGCCAATAATGCGGCCGCTGCCGGAACGCTGACCCCGATGCTTGCCCTGGGCCTGCCCACCAACGCAACGGCCGCCGTAATGCTCGCTGCCTTTACGTCTTACGGCATCCAGCCGGGTCCGCAGCTGTTCTCCAGCCAGGGACCTTTGGTCTGGGCACTCATCGCCAGCCTGTTCATCGGCAACTTCCTGCTCCTGCTCATCAACCTGCCCCTGGCGCCGGTCTGGGCCAAACTGCTGCAGCTCCCCCGCCCTTACCTCTACGCAGGCATCCTGTTCTTTGCCACCTTGGGTGCCTACTCGGTCAACCTGCAGGCGTTCGACCTGGTGATCCTGCTGGTTCTCGGCGCACTCGGGTTCATGATGCGGCGGTTCGGACTCCCGGTCCTGCCGCTGATCCTCGGCGTGATCCTGGGGCCGCGCATCGAAGGCCAGCTCCGCAAGACGCTGCAGTTGAGCGCGGGCGATCCTGCCGGCCTCTTCAGCGAACCCATCGCGATAGTGGTCTACATCATCGTGGCGATCATCCTGGCATGGCCGTTCATCTACAAGCTCATCCGCCGCAACGGTCCTGCGAAGAAACCCCTGCTCCCCGCCAACTCGGGCGCTGCAGACTACAGCGACTGAACCATCCACTTCCAGCACAAACAGGAGAAACCATGACCATCGTGGTGGGATACGTCCCCACACCTGAAGGCGAAGCGGCACTGACGCAGGCCATCGCCGAGGCCAAGAAAAGCAACGACACCCTGCTGGTCATCAACTCGTCCAAGGGCGACGCCCTGGTGGATAACCGATACGCCCAGGAGCCCGATATCCAGAGCATCGAGGAGCGCCTCGCCGAGCACGGTATCCAGCACATCATCAAGCAACCGGTCCGCGGGCACGACGCAGCAGCCGAGGTCCTGGACGCCGCGGACGACAATGACGCCAGCCTGATTGTCATCGGCCTTCGCCGCCGCAGCCCGGTGGGCAAGCTCATCATGGGCAGCGTCTCCCAACGGATCCTGCTGGAGGCCGACTGCCCGGTGCTCGCGGTCAAAGCGGACTAGGGGGAGTTTTCGTCCAGCTAATGCCCTTAAGATTCGTTCTTAGGGGCATTAGCTGTACAAAAACTCACAAGGGGACCACGTGACTGAGACCATCCGCACCGCAACAACGCACGACGCCGGGAAGCTGGCTGAGCTTGCCGCCGTCACCTTCCCGCTGGCCTGCCCGCCGGGCTCCTCGCCGGCCGATATCCAGGCCCATCTGGAAAAGACGTTGAGCGAAGCCAACTTCACGGAATACCTCGCCGACGCGAACATCAGCATCCTTGTCCTCGACGACGACGGGCAGTTGAACGGGTACACGCTCCTGGTTGCCAAGCCGGCCAGCGACCCCGACGTCGCTTCCGTGCTGTCTGCGCTCCCCTCCACGGAGCTGAGCAAGTGCTACGTCCACCCGGACCACCATGGCAAGGGCGCCGCATCCCGGCTGATGCAGGCCTCCGTGGCCCATGCTGCAGACAAGGGAGCGGCCGGCGTCTGGCTGGGCGTCAACAGCGAGAATGCCAAGGCCATCCGCTTCTACGAGAAGAGCGGCTTCCAGCGGGTAGGAACAAAGTCGTTCAAGCTCGGCAACACGGTGGAACACGACTTCGTCATGGAGTACGAGCTCTAAGACGTTAGCCGAACAGGTCTCCCGTCAGCGGCGGCCGGGGGTCACTCCTCAGCTCCAGTCCGGCAGGAAGTCCGGTGACAGTCCCGGACGAGCCGGAGGCCTGAAGGGTGATCCTCGAGCGCCCCAACAGCACGTTGTCGGCGCGGAAGGACCCATATGCTTCCGGCAGGATGGGCGCCAAGTGCAGGACGTTCCGCGTGAAGTCGGGGTCGAACCTGAGCAGGATCCGGGCGAGTTGGATCGGCGCCGCAGCTGCCCATGCTTGGGGGGAACACGCCGTCGGGTACGGTACCGGCTCCGAAAAGTCGCCCCGGTCAAAGCCGCAGAAAAGTTCGGGGAGCTGACCGCCGAAGTGTTCGGCGGCCTCGAACAGTCCGCTCGCAACCCGGCTGGCTTCTTTCACGAAGCCGTACCGCATGAGGCCGGTGGCAACCAGCGCGGTATCGTGCGGCCAGACCGAGCCGTTGTGGTAGCTGACCGGGTTGTAGGCACCCATGTCCGAACCGAGCGTCCGGATGCCCCACCCGGTAAACATTTCCGGTGACATGAGCCGCTCTGCAACCAGCGGCGCCTTGTCCTCGTCCACAATGCCCACCCACAGGCAGTGCCCCATGTTGGAGGTGCAGGAGTCCACGGGCTTCTTGTCCTTGTCCAGCGCCAGCGCAAAATAGCCCTTGTCCGGGAGCCAGAAAGCCTCGTTGAAGGCGGCTTTCAGCGCTTCGGCGCGGTCTGCGCAACGGCGTTCGACGGCGGTATCACCCGCCGCGCGGGCCAGCAGCGACCGCCCCACGTAAGCCGCGTAAGTGTAAGCCTGCACTTCACAGAGCGCGATAGGGGTTTCTGCCATGCGCCCGTCGGCAAAATTGATGCCGTCCCAGGAGTCCTTCCATCCCTGGTTCACCAGCCCGTGGTCATTGGGTCGCTGGTACTCCACGAATCCGTCTCCGTCGCGGTCGCCGTACTGTTCGATCCATTCGATGGCGCGGTCCGCGTGCGGGAGGAGGGAATCGATGATGTCCGCGCCCAGCCCCCACCTGCTGAGCTCTCCGAGGGTGGAGACGAACAGCGGTGTGGCGTCTGCTGTCCCGTAGTAGGCGGTCCCGCCCAGGGCGAGTCCGGCGGTGACCCCAAGCCGCACTTCGTGGGGAATGCGTCCGGGTTCTTCCTCGGAGTCGGCGTCCACCGTGGTTCCTTGCAGTGCTGCCAGAGTCTGCAGGGTTCCGGCGGCCAGGTTGGGATCCACCATGAGGGACATGTAGGAGGCCAACAACGAGTCACGGCCGAACAGTGCCATGAACCAGGGTGCTCCTGCGGCCACGGCTGCACGGCCCGGGTGCGCGGGGTCGAAGATGCGCAGGGAGCCCAGGTCCCGTTGGCTGCGTTCCAGGACGTCCTCCACATTGCTGTCCGTCACGGCGATCCGGGGAACGTGCTCTTCCCATTCCACGTGACGCCGGACGCCCGGGGTGTGATGCAGCGGTGTGGTCTCGGTGAAGGGGTCAGTTGGGCCCTTTCCGTTGACCAAGGGGAGAGCGATGATGCTGGTGGTCCACTGGCTGCGCGCCGGAATACTGATGTGGAATCTCAACCCGTCGTCGGATACCTTCGCCCCGGAGGCCCGGAAGGACACACCCCTCCGTTGACCGCTGGAGTGCAGGGACTCAATGTGGAGTTCTTTCTTGTGGGTCTTCTTCGTTGGCACCCCGGCCTTGCTGGTGCGGCCGCCTTTCACGTCGAAGAGATCCGCCAAGTCCGCGTCGATCAGCAGTTCAACCTCACAGGGGGCGTCCTGCGAGGAGTAGTTCCTGATGGTGACGTCGTCCCGTAGTCCGGCACCTACATGCCGTTGATGCTGCACTACCAAGGGGCTGTCGAACCTGCCATCAGCGGAGCACGCCCGGCCCACGTATTCCGCTTGGAATGCTGTGGGGTTGCGGGCCACCAGCGGTTCCCTGAGCGCGCCATTGATCCTCAGGATCCACCGGGACACAATCCGGGTGTCCTGATAGTAGGCACCTTGGGAACCCCCGCCGTGGATGTCACCCGAATGCGAGGAGATGCAGAAGGATGAACCTTCGACGACGGTCACGGCACCGAGTTCGGACGCCCCGGCTTCTGTGTCTTCGTTCCAAGCGGTCATGGCCGGAAGGCCTCCTCGGGAGTCTTGCTGGAGGGCTTGTATTGTTCGATCACCTTGGCGTAGAGGTCCAGGTGATCTGCTGCCATGCGGGTGGCATTGAAGTATTCATCCACGGAGCGCCGGCACTCCGCCCGGCTCAGCTGGGCTGCAGCGTCCACGAATCCAGGTAAGTCGTCCATCCCACCCAGATATCCGGTGACTCCTTGAGTGACGATTTCCGGTGCGGCCCCCATGGGAGTGGCAACCACGGGGGTGCCGGTTGCAAGGGCTTCGATCATGACCAGTCCGAACGGTTCGTGCCACTGAATGGGATTGATGAGTGCTATCGCCCCGCCCATGAGCTCGTATTTTTCCGGATCGGAAATCTCGCCGAGCAATTCTTCCTGTGGCCCGAGGACCGGCTGAACCACGTCCCGGAAATACTCCAGCTCATCCTTGGCGTGCATCTTGGCGGCGATGCGTAATGGCACTCCGGCTTTCCGGGCTACAGCCACCGCCTCCAAAAGTCCTTTGTCGGGGCACATCCGGCCCACGAAACACACATATCCGCCGTCCCCCGCTCCGAGGGAAACCGTGGAAAGGTCCAGCCCGTGATGGATCACTGCGGAGATCTCCACGTCGTGGATCCTGCTGCACTGATCATGGGAAATGGCGATGATGGCAGTGTCCTGTGCCATGTCCCGGTACAGGGTGGCCGCACGTGGAGAGAGCTGCCCGTGAATGGTGGTGACCACCGGGACACCCTTTGGACGGTGGGCGTAGAGCGGGCCGGCCAAGGTGTGGTCATGGATGATGTCCACGGTACCCATGCCGCGGTATGCCTTAATGACATGCGCCACCTCGCTCAGCGTGAGGCCTAGTTCTTCAGGTTCGCTGGGGCCAAAGCCCGGAAGCTGCGGCACAGGGCAGCTGCTGTCCGAGGCCGTTGCCAACAGGACTTCGTGGCCGGCTTCGGACAACGCACGCGCCAACGCGTCCACCACGCGCTCTGTTCCGCCGTATTTTTCCGGCGGTACGGTAAACCAAGGTCCAACAATGAGTCCGATGCGCATGCGGTTTGTCTCCGCGTGAACCCCCAAGCCAAAGGCTGTCTGCATAACCCGTTTCAAGAGTATTGGGCTTCTGTTGGAACAACAACGGGTGAGGAAAATAACACCCCTGTGAGGAATGCCCTGCCGGCCCACAGAGTTGCCAACAGCATGAAGATTGAGATCTGGTCAGACGTCGCGTGTCCGTGGTGCTACATCGGCAAGCGCCGTTTTGAGACCGCCCTGGCACAGTTCCCGCACCGCGATTCCGTGGACATCGAGTGGAAGAGCTACCAGCTGGACCCTTCCGTCCCGGAGCACTATGACGGCACGGAGCTGGATTACCTGAGCAACCGCAAGGGCATGGCTCCGGAGCAGGTCAAGCAGATGTTCGCCCACGTCACGGAGACGGCAAAGGGCGAAGGCCTGGACTACCACTTCGACAAGGTGGTGGTGGCCAACAGCTTCACGGCGCACCGGCTGATCCACCTTGCCGCCTCCCATGGACGACAGGATGCAGCCAAGGAACAGCTGCTCAGCGATCATTTCGAGCACGGCAAGGACATCGGCAGCAAGGAGTACCTCACGGAACTCGGTGCCTCCATCGAATTGCCGGCCGATGAAGTGGCGGAGCTTTTCACTACGGACAAGTTCACCGATGACGTGAACATGGACATCAACGAGGCCCGCGCCATCGGCGTCACCGGCGTCCCGTTCTTCGTCATCGACCGCAAGTACGGCATCTCGGGCGCCCAGCCCGCCGAGCTGTTCAGCGAGGCCCTGAACCAGGCATGGCAGGAAGCGAACCCGCTGATCCCGGTGGGCGCCTCCGACGCTGAGGCCTGCGGCCCTGACGGCTGCGCGGTCTAAGTAGCCCCCGCCGTCGTGCGTTCACCCAACTGAGTAGCAGTTGAGGTCGTTCTGAGTGCGCTGAATCATGCGGTGATCGCAACACCTGAATATTGAAGGGTGTCGATTGCCATGGTGAAGTTCACGAATCGTTTGGTCGCTGAGGTTGTTCAG